>DVJT01000029.1 GCA_018716565.1 Candidatus Avigastranaerophilus faecigallinarum
TATTCCGTTTAATATTTCATTAAAAAGAATGTTTGATTGGACACTTTTTTCTTTGAAGTTCCTAACCAGACCAATTACTTTAACATCAGTGTATTCTTCAATTAAAGCCGGAAAAGCTTTTATGTCAGGATTCTCTGAATATACAGGAAATTTATTTATTATAACTCCTAAAATTTTTGCATTAGCACTTTTGGCAGTATTAATTTCATTTAAGTAATTATTTATTGTATTTTCAGCAGGGTTAACAATGAAGAGGATTGGAAGTTTTAGCATTATTGGAATATGTATAGAAAAAATCCCTTTATTTAAGGGTGTCATCAGCCCTCCTGTTGACTCTACAATAAGCGTATCAGTGCTTTTTTGGAGAATGTTATAATCTTTTTCTATCTCATCTAACTTGATTTTTAAGTTTTCAATTTCTGCTGCAATAATAGGTGTTGCTTTTGAAACCATCATATAGGTAGAATGAGTTTTTATATATGGGTCTAACATTTTAACAAAAGATAAATCAGGTGATATAAGATATTTCCCTTTATCTATTGCTCCTGTTTGTATTGGTTTGTATACTCCTGCTTTATATCCAAGAGATTGCATAACTGCAGTAATACCAGCTGATATTACTGTTTTTCCGCTTTTGTTGTTTATTCCTGTTATGAATATATTCATAAGAAAATTATATCAATTGAGTATTTTATTAGAACATACATAAGGTGGATAAATTGTAATATTGGTATAATATATGTAAAATAAAAATAGACTTATTTAAAGAAAGAATTAATATTTAGAATATGAAAAAAATTACAATTATAATATTGTCATTATTTTGTTTGTGTGGCATTTTGTCAAAAGTAAGTGCTAGTGAAACAGAACAAAAGCTTTTAAAAATACGAGAAGGCACGTTCGCAAAAGTAATGACAAGAGATGAATTTTCCACTTTAACGGCTGATATTGGTGATGAAGTTACCTTTATTAATACTCAGGATATGTATGTATATGAAACAAATGCAATACCAGAAAATACTATTTTCTATGGTGAAATAGAAGATATAAGAGAACCTGTTGAAGGGAAAGACGGTTCTTTAAAAATATTGATTTATAAAATGATAACACCTGATAAAAAAGTTTATCGTTTATCGGGACATATATATAGTGAAAATGATAATTATATCGGTGGTAAAAATACTCAAAGTATTTATTATCATAAAGTTCCTCATTATAACCAAGGTTTAAAACCAATGCTTCAAGTTGCTCCACTGAATGTATATGAAATGGGTAAACATACTGTTGTTAAGCCGGGGGCTGAACTTTTTGTTATTTTTGAAAAAGATATTATATTAAAATGAACTTAATAAAAATTTGCTCGTTAGAGTTAATAGGTAATATAATGTGAGTAGTATAAAGGAGAAATACATGAGGAAAGAATTATTATCATTATCAATTATTATTGCTATGGCTTCTGCCCCATGTCTGTGTTTTGCTGATTCGAATTATAATGTTATAACACCTGCGATTCAGACAATACCGGCATCTTCAAATTCATATCAATCACAATATCCTTTACCGGTGAATTCATATCAAACCCAAGGATATAATTATAATAACTATGGTTATGGCAATTATAATAATGGTCAATTACAAGGTAATGTAGTTATGGTGCCTGCAAATACGTCATTCCCTGCTACATCAATGATGTCTATATCTTCTGAAACAGCTAAATTGGGTGATAATGTTTCATTTTATCTTGGTTCGGATTTTTATTACGGAAATAAATTAATTGCTTCTGCCGGAAGTAAAGTTAATGGTACTGTCATTAAAGCTAAAAAAGGCGGATTAGGCAACAGAAACGGTCAATTACAAGTTAGATTTACAAACATAATAACCCCAACTGGTCAAATAATACCTATCAGTGCAAGTATACAAACGAATGATGGTACAGGAATTCTCAAGGCAGGAACTGCGAAAGATGTATCAAAAGAATATGCAAAAGATGCGGCAATAGGAGCTGCCGCAGGAGCTGTTCTTGGTACTGCTATGGGTGCTTTATCAGGTGGTAGTGTAGGTAGAGGTGCTATATACGGTACTGCTGTCGGTGGTGGCATGGGTATGGCTCAAAATTTGTTTGAGCGTGGTGGAAATGTTGAAATCCCTCAAAATGCACAAATGAATATTGTTTTAGACCAACCTGTAACAGTTTCTTCTAATACTCCATATTAGTAGGTAAACAGGCTATTTGTTTTATCATAGTTTTTTTGATAAAATAACTAGCAAATGGGAATTTAGGGATGTCAGTTATTAAAAACGATGATAATATAAAACCAAAAAATATGAGGAATAAAGCACCTGTATATGAGATTCCTGCAGTTATAAGAAAAGAAAAAGATGAAATTTCTTTTGAAAAAGCTTTAGTGTGGGCTTTCATTTTACATCCTGCTATTATTCTTATATTATTGCTTTTTTCGATTGTACTAAAATTTTTAGGAATTGATTTTAACTTGTTTAACAAACCGGAATTGAAGCCTAAAGATATAGAATTTGTACTTGTTGAGAAAGAAGCTCCGCCAATAAATAAAAATACTAAAAATAGAGCGGATAAGAATTCTCAGGCGGGTGGGAAACATGATCCTAAGCGTCCTGTTTCTTTGCCTCAGACTGCAGCGCCAAAGGCTCCTGCAAAGAAACCTTCATCGCCTGCTCCAAAGAAACCGGCTGCACAGAAGCCAAAACCTCAGGCGAAACCACAATCTGCTACAAAACCACAAGCGCAGAAGCCTGCGGCTTCGAAACCTCAACAGCAAGCGCCAAAAAAGCCTGCGCCAAAACCACAGGCTCCAAAACCAACAGTAACTCCGTCTGTTCCAAAGCCTGCTGTTAATCCGTCATCTAATTTTAATATTCCAATACCAAAATCTGCGATTCCGCAGATAGCACAACCAACTACTGCTCCTGTTACTTCTGCTCCAAAAATTGGTGGTGGTGCATCAGGTGCTGCAGGTAAATCTGGTTCTGCTTCTCCAAGCTTTTCACCAACTACATCAAGTAGAGGGGGCTCAGGTGGTGGCGGAAGATTTTCTAATTCTACCGGTTCCGGTCGTGGAAATATAGGAAATCCGGGACCGGGAAATCCAAACGGTGCACCAGGTATTGATGCTATAAAGGAGCCTGATTTTGGGCCTTATATGAAAGAACTTCAAAGACGTATAAAAATGAATTGGGATCCTCCTAAAGGAAATGAAAGTAAGCGTGTAATACTTTTATTCTCAATTACAAGAGACGGTAGACTTAAAAGTGTAAAAGTACATCGTTCATCAGGATTAGAAGCTGCAGACAGAGCTGCTATGGATGCGGTTAAACTAACAGCTCCATTCAGACCTTTACCTCCTGAATTTAAGGGAGAAAGTGTAGATATCCAATTTACATTTGACTATAATGTATTCGGTGTCTCAGGCTAAGAAAATATAATAAGAAAAGAGGAAATAAATTATGGAATTACTATTACATTCAATTAAACTGGACTGGCCTGTATTATTGCCAATTCTTGTTTGCTCGATTTTAACTGTTGCTGTTGCTATTAACAGATTTAGTTTCTATAACAAAAACAAACGTGATGTAGTTAGATTTATAAGAGCCTTAAAAACAGAATTAGTTAATAACAGACTTGACGCAGCAAAAAATCTTAGCATTCAATTAGGTGGTGTAATTGGTGAAGTGGCAGAAGAAGCTGTAAGAATTTTTTCTGAACAAAAAGTTGGATTTTCGCGTTCTTTTGATATTTCTGCTAATTTGGCTACAAGAAAATTGGAAAAATATTTAACTATTTTAGGTACAGTAGGCGGTGTTTGTCCTTTCTTAGGTTTATTTGGTACTGTAGTTAGAATTCTTTATACATTCCAAGATTTAGCATCTCAAGGAAATCAATCAGCTGCAGTTGCTATGGGTATTGGTTCAGCATTAATTGCTACTGCTTTCGGTCTTGGTGTTGCTATTGTTGCAGTTGTTCTTTATAACTTATTCCAATCTACTGTTAAAAGATACGAAGATGATTTTCAGCTTATTAAATTGTTATTCTTAAGCTTTACTGATTCAGAAGAAAAAACTCAAGCAAAAGCATTAGTATAGGAAAATAAAATGTCTTTTTCAACAAATTCAGATAATAAAAAAGGTTTATTCACCGAAATTAATATAACTCCGTTAACAGATATTTTCTTGGTATTGTTAATCATAATGATGGTAATTGCACCCTCTTTTCAATCTATTGATACTGATATAAATATACCTGAGATAAATAGCGGTGTTTCTGTTGAGCAGAAAAATGCGGAAATTTCAGTAACAAAACAAGGTCAATATTATATAAATGGCAGACCGATTTCAGCCGATAATCTTGTTAGTGAACTTACAAATTTGAAACCTTCTTTAGAAAAGGCTGAAGTTGTTGTTAAAGCTGATACTGAAACTAAAAGCAGTGAAATTCAAAAAATTATGAAAGCTGCTCAAGAGGCTCAATATGTTAAGTTGGTTCTTGCTGGTGAACCACTTACTAAGAAAGAGCAGAGAAGCCTTGAACAACATGCAAATACGGAAAATTTGCAAAAAGATAATAATACTAAATCAGTTAATACTAATGATTACAACTGGGATGAGTAAGGTAAATCAATATGGCAGGACAAAGAAAAACTTTCAACGAAATTAATATAACTCCTTTAACGGATATTTTCCTTGTTTTACTTATTATTATGATGGTTATTGCTCCATTGTTAGATCAGCAAGGTTTGAATTTGGCTGTGCCAAATATGATTGAAGTTCAGGATGAAATTAAAGACTCTAAATTGATTAAAGTTCTTGTTACTGACGAAGATAAATATATGCTTGATGATACTGAAATTCCTGTTAGTGAACTCTCCAATATGATATCAGAACAAGCAAAAGTTAATACTGACGGGCTTTTAATAATGACTCAAGATAATGCAACACACGGAGCTGTTGTTAAATTGATGGATGAAGCTCGCAACTCAGGTGTTACTAATATATCAATTACCGAATACTAATTTATTTTTATTCTTTAATAAGTAATACAACACTTTGTGTGGATATAGATTTTTTCTCCCCAACGGAGTCTTGCCCTTCCATCGTTTTTGCTTTTATTGATATTAAATCTTTATCAATTTCAAGTATTTGAGATAATTTTTCTCGTATTAACGGAATGTATGGTTTCATTTTTGGTTCTTGCGCAAAGATTGTATTATCCAAATTATTTATTTTATAGCCTTTTTCTTCAATAAGTTTTTTTGTCTTTCTTAAAAGTATCGTGCTATCTATATTTTTATATTGGGGGTCATTATCCGGAAAATGAGTTCCTATATCACCCAGTGCTAATGCACCCAAAAGGGCGTCAATTATTGAATGAATCAAAACATCAGCATCTGAATGTCCTAAAAGCCCTTTGGGATAATCAATTTCAATACCGCCAATTATCAATTTTCTTCCTTCAACAAGTTTGTGAATATCAAATCCTTGACCGATTCTAAACATTTTCTTTTCCCCACACGAATTTATTTATTGCTTTTACAAAGCCTTCGTTATCAACTGTATCGGTGATATAATTTGCTTTTGCTTTTATTTCATCTGTACCATTTCCCATTGCTACCCCTATTCCTGCTGTTTCAACCATCTCTATGTCGTTATTTTGATCGCCTATGGCAAGAACTTCTTTTTCTGTAAAACCTAATTTATTTGCTAAAAACTTTATGGCATTACCTTTCGTTGCTTCTTTATTCGCTATCTCGCAGAATATATCTGTCGATTTTACTACATATATTTCAGGATATTTTGTTTGAAGTTCTTTGATTAAATCTTCAATTAATTGTGGGTTGTTGTCAATTGCAAGAATTTTATTTAGTTTTGAAAAATCAAGGTCATCAAACGAATTTACTTTAAAGTAATCTATTCCCTTGTTGCCAACGTAGGCTTTTATGTAATCATTATCATTTTCAACGTATAAAACATCTTCGATATAAACATTCATATGAATGTTTCTGTCTCTAAGTTCTGTAACAATTTTTCTTGCAATATCTTGAGGTAAATATTTAACATCAAGAATTTTACCGTCATAGGTATTTATTAATCCGCCTTGATAACATATTAAAGGACATTCTATTCCAATTTCATCAGCAACATATTTTGCACTTGCATATGTTCTTCCCGTTGCAATTGCAACGTAAATTCCGTTTCTGATTAAGTTCTGCATGCAAGTTTTAACATTGTTTGTTAAACCTTGTTTTTCAGAATAAATGGTTCCATCTATGTCGGTTACAACCATTTTTATCATAATTTATATGCCCTCATTAATGCAGCAATGGTCTTTGCATCATTTATTTCACCGTTTTTCACCATTTCAAAAACTTTGTCTCTATTTATGGCTATATAGTTAAGTATTTCACCTTCATCAAGGTGTTGTCCTTTATATGTTAAATTGGTAGCTTTAAATAAATATAATTTTTCATTACAAAATCCGGGGCTTGTCCATATAAAGCCTAGTGATTCCCAATTTTGAGCAATAAATCCTGTCTCTTCTTCCAGTTCTCTTTTGGCTGCGGATAAAATATCTTCATTACCTTTATCCAGTTTGCCTGCGGGAAGTTCATATAAAATTTCTTTTGTCGGATACCTGAATTGTTGTACCATCAGAATTTGTTCATTTGTTTCTGCAACTATAACAACACCGCCTGAATGATGAACAACTTCTCTTATTGTTTTGTAACCATCAGATAATTCAACATCATCTTTTGTGATATTAAATACTTTCCCTTCGTATATATTTTTTGAATTAATTGTTTTTTCGTATAATTTTTCCATATGTAAATTATACAATGTTAATGAATAATTTTCAGTATTAATTTATTTTATATATATCAAAATAAGAAAATTTGCCTGTGTTATAATTGACCTATGAGTACAAGAAATATAATAGGTTTTTGGGGTTATCCTCATCCTGATTTGATAGAAAAATATAAAAAATTATACCCAAATGCAATTTGGATTGATTTTGATATTGATTATGGTTTTCCTAAACAGGATATATTACCGGAGTCATATTGTGCGATAATTAAGAATATTATTAACTGTGCTTTTTATTATAAAAATCAATTATTTGTTATTTTAGCACCAATAGGTAAAGATAAATGTGATAGCGGTTGGTTTGCGTATGAAATATTAAAAGATATGGGATATCCTGTTATTTCTTCTATTTTTGAAGAAATAAAATATAAAAAAGAAGTTAAGATATCTACTTCGAATCTTCCTTTAAGACAAAAAGTTGAGCTTATTACAAAAGGAATATATGAACCGCAAGTATTAGAACTTGAACAATGCCGTGCAAAATTTGGTTTTTGGGGTGTTCCGCCTAATGATTTATCAATATTAGAGTTATTTCCCGATGAAACTCATTTATATGGCTGGACAAGATGTGTTGAAGCTATGGCTCCTTCTGATATTGAACTGGAAATGTATGTAGATAGTAATGTTCCCACTGTATTTTATTCGCAGTCTTTTTGCTCAAAAGCTCAGATGGCAAAATATTTGGCTGATAAATATAATGGACTGTATATTGATATTGATGATACTGTTACTAATTCAACAAAAGCAAAGATTGAGGCCTTTTTGAGGTTACGATGAATAAAACAGATATAGTATTAGATGCCGGTACAACCTGGTCAAAAATAATAGAAAAAGATTCATCTGATTTAATGAACGGATATGAAAATTTTATTGTTAAATCAGAAAATGGTTTTAATTATTATGTGTTGCCATCTTCAAAATTAAAAGAAATGAAAATTAAATTTGATAAAGCGACAGGGCATATGTCTTTAAGTATGCTAAAAAATAAAAAAGACTATGAAAATGAAGTTATTGCTTTGATTCAGGGATTTAGAAAAAGAATCAAAGAAGATGCAATTATCTTGGATATGGGAAGTCGAGATTCTAAATGGGCACAATATAAAGACGGTAATTTTAAAGATTTGGATTGGAATAATTCTTGTTCCAGTTCAACTGGTGCAACAATTGAAATGCTTTTAAAGTTTTATAATATAAAACTTGAAAATTTAAAAGTATCTGAAGAAAAATATGTTATAACCTGTGGTATATTCGGCTTGGAAAAAATTATGGATGATATTGCCAAAGGTGTAAATTCTGAAATGGCAATTTCAAAGTTTATACACGGTATTGCTTTTAATGCCTGGAATTTCGCTAAAAAGCCATCTAAGTTATATTTGTCAGGTGGTTTTTGTGAAAATAAATGTTTTCTTGATTCTTTAAGTAAATATTGTGAAGTAATTCCTCTTGGACGTTTTTTACTTTGTGAAGGATTGTTTTGATTTTTTTAAGTGATATTCTATTTATGTAGTATAAGATTAGGAGATTAATATGAATGTATGTCCAATAAATTTTGGTCGTACTATAAAAGTAAATGCACCTTTTCAAGTGGCAAAACATGCTACTGGTTTGATAAATGCATCTCAACCCCAAAAGGGAGAAGAAAATGTTCAACAACAACTAAAATATATCTTTAGAGATACTTGTGCTGAAAAAGCGAGAGTTGTTGCTCCAGATGGAAAACAAGGAGATATTTATATTGTTAGTGGAGAAGCAAGTAAAAGAGTAAACTATCTTATCAATGATAGAAAAATGCATATAGATTTAGCAAAGAAAAGATATTCTAAAGATGATTCAGTTTATAGTGCTATTAAAAATTCTGAAAAAGAACGTTTTTCTTGCCAATTACGCTCTCTAATAGCTCAAACAGCAGAACCTGTTGAACTTGATATAGAATATTCTGATAAAAAGAGACGTATTAAATCTTTTGATTATATAATATAAAAAAAGGAGGTTTAAACCTCCTTTTTTATAATGATTGTTTTATTTCTTTTTCTATTTCTGATAGAACAGATATTAGGTTGGTTTTGTCTTTTCCTGCACCTTGAGCGTATTGAGGTTTACCTCCACCTTTACCACCTGTTTGTGAAGCCAGTTTATTTACAATTTGTCCTGCATTAATTCCTTTTTTGACAAATGAATCGCTTACTTTAACAACATAGGTAATTTTATCTTCATCAACAGATGCTAAAATGATTATGGATTCACCTAATTTTGAAGCTAAAAGTTCGCTTCCAAGTTTTATAAGGTTTGCTGGATATGCCTCCATTTGAGTGATAAATAATTTACCGCCATTGACTTCTTGAGCCTTTGATACAAATGATTGGAATTTTGTTTTTGCTTGTTCTGCTTTTAAATTTTCAACTTCCAATTGAAGGTTTTTATTGTCAACAGCAAGTTTCATTATTCTTTCACCAAGTTCTGATACCGGGCATTTAAAAGCTTGTGTCATTTTATCAATGATATCAGATTTTTCACCTAAGAATTTTAATGCAGTATTTCCGCATACGGCTTCAATTCTTCTAGTGCCTGCAGCAACTGCACTTTCGGAGACAATTTTTGTAAGTCTTATTTTTCCTGTTGAACTTACGTGCGTACCACCGCAAAGTTCTGAAGATATATTCCCGAATTTGACAACTCTTACATTATCATCATATTTTTCTCCGAATAAAGCCATGGCTCCTGATTTTTTTGCCATTTCTATATTCATGACTTCTGTATTTTGATTAATATCTTCATTTATCCAATTGTTAATAATATCTTCAACTTCCTGAACTTCTTCTTTTGTCATTGCTCTTGGGAAAGTGAAGTCAAAACGAGTTCTGTTTTCTTCAACAAAAGAACCTGCTTGGTGTACTTCTTCGCCTAATACTTTTCTTAATGCAGCTTGAATTAAATGTGCATTAGAGTGATGTATAGTTATTTCTTTTCTTCTTTCAATATCGATAGAAGCTTTAACTGAATCTCCAACTTTTGCTTCTCCGTTAATCATTTGTACTCTGTGAACAAATAGTTTGTTAACTTTAAACGTATTTAAAACTTCAGCTTTAAAGTCTTTTCCTTCAATTATACCTGTATCACCGATTTGTCCGCCTGATTCTGCATAAAATGGTGTTCTATCAAGTATAATATCTATAAAATCACCTGCTTCTATAATCTCAATAATTTTTGCTTCTACTTCTGTTTGATTGTATCCTACAAAATTAGTTGAACCAAATTTTTTTTCTACATTAACGTATACTAAATCATCAGTAAGACTTATTTTATGTGCTGCTGATTTTGCTTTTTCTTTTTGTTTTTGCATTTCTTCTTTATAACCTTCAGTATCAACGCTTACACCTTTTTCTGCAGCTATTTCTATTGTTAATTCAAGCGGAAAACCGAATGTATCATATAATTTGAATGCATTTTCTCCGTCAATTCTATTTGAGTTTTGGATTAAATCTTCTAATAATTTATAACCTCTGTCTAAAGTTATCTTAAATCTTTCTTCTTCTTGTTTTATTGTAGATTTAATTTTTTCAGCATTTTTCTCCAAATCAGGATATGTTTCTTTATATTGACTGATTACGGTATCTACTATTTCGCTTAAGAAAGGAAGTTCTAATCCGAGTAATTTACCGTGTCTTAAAGCTCGGCGTAAAATCATTCTTAAAACATAGCTTCTTCCTTCATTACCAGGAGTTACTCCGTCATTAATCATAAAAGTTACACATCTTGCGTGGTCTGTTATTATTCTTAAAGAAATATCTGTTTTTGAATCTTTTTTATATGGTACTTTTGACATTTCAGAAACTTTATCCAAAATTGGTTTTAAAAGGTCTGTTTCAAAAGTTGAATCTTTTCCTTGTACAACCATTGCAATACGTTCTAAGCCCATTCCTGTATCTACGTTTTTCTTTTCTAATGGAGTTTGGTTTCCTTCTTCGTCTTGGAATAATTCTGTGAATACTAAGTTCCAAATTTCAACCCAACGGTCGCATTCACATGTTGCTATAGAACAATCATCGCTACATTTTAAGTGTTCCCCTAAATCGTAGTGGATTTCGCTGCAAGGACCACAAGAACCTGTTGCACCCGGAGGTCCCCAGAAATTGTCTTTTTTACCTTTTCTTATAACACGCTCTGGAGCCACTCCAACATCTTTTGTCCATATATCATATGCTTCATCATCTGTTTCATATATAGTAATCCATAAACGTTTAGGATCTAATTTTAAGTAATTTGTTACAAAATCCCAACTCCAAGGAATAACTTCTTTTTTGTAATAGTCTCCAAAAGCAAAATTTCCAAGCATTTCAAAAAACGTGTGATGTCTTGGAGTTCTTCCTACATTTTCTATATCAGAATCTTTTCCCCCTGCTCTTGCACATTTTTGACAAGATACTGCTCTTGCAGGTTCAAACGGTGGTTTCTCTAAACCGAGATAATATGGTAAAAATTGTAACATGCCTGCAGTTGTCAGTAAAACTGTTGGATTATCCGGAACCAAGCTTGAACTTGGAACTTCGGTTGATTGATGTTTATCTCTAAAAAATTCAATAAATGTTCTTCTTATTTCATTCCCTGTTAACGGAGTTGTCATATTATATTCCTTTTCTTACTTCTTCATAGAAATATTTTACAACAAACATTATAGGGTGTTTAATTAAACAAAAATAAAACTCCAAATATAAAAAAGGCTTACTTTTGTAAGCCTTTTTTGTTTCCCCAAATCTTTCCCTAGTCTGTAGTGCGCTCTTTAGTCAATTCTAATCTAACAATGTTTCTAATAAACTTGCGTTCTTTATTGCTAATGCATTTTCCTTAACTTTTTGTTTGTGTATGTATGTTCGTAAAGCTTCACGGATTAATTCGCTTCTTGTACGATTTTCACCTTCAGCTACTTCATCAATTTTTGTTAAAAACTCTTCGGGCATTGAAATTAAAACTCTAGCCATTTTATATTCCTCTTTTTTTATTGCTCTCGTACTTATATAAAAACAATTTAGAAATAAAAATTGCATATTTTGTATATAAAAAAGAAAACCCCTATATGTTACAAGGGTTTATCATGTTTACATTTGTTTACAATTATAAATCTTCGTCTTCGAATCCAGGAGAACGTGTTGGAAGTTTTTTGTATCCGGGGTTTGTGTATACTGCTTTCTTTATGTATTTGTTAGTATAATCACCTTTTTCAAATAATTTCATTAGCATGTTTTCTCTGGTTACTAGAGATGAAACACTATTTCTTGCAGTTGGATTTTTTTCTGTAAGTTTCATCCAAGTTGCAGCTTCCATTGTCCAAGCGTATGTTTCCTCGTTCAATGATGCAAATTCATCTTGGTGAATAGCTTCGTGTGCTAATAATGCTGCAATGGCTTCAGGTGGTGCATTACGGTGCTTTTCATTAATATATATGTATAATTTGCCTTTTTTCTTCCATCCTAAAGCATCAAAAGATGCGTATTCAGGATTTATTTCCGATATATTTTTGAACTCAATTTTAATAGGTTTTTCAGTTAAATTGTTGCCCATTAATGCATTGTATGAATATTTTGCTATATTTACAGTTTGCATAAGCTCCATTGCTTGCATTACAGCGCCGTCTTTTGTAACTTTTCTGTATTTTTTCGCATATGCATCAGTATCAAATTCCGGTTTATTAACACTCATTCCATCTGAAATCTTTGCTTCTTTTAACCGATTTTCATCAATACTTGCTTTGTTTGCATATGAATAACTCTGTATTAACAAAGTAAAAATCATAACCAGTAATATTTTCTTTTTCATAAATTCCCTATCTGCTTTTTATCATATTAGTATTATGTCCTATTTGTTTTTTAAGGACAAATTTTTTTTAAGCAATCTCTTCCTTAAATCCAGGAAAGTATTGTAGATTAAAGCTTTTTTTGTGTTTGTAAATTTAGGTAAAGTTTCTTTGGTTATAAAAGTATACATATTTCTTATATTTATTTGAAATCATGTCTGATTTAGTATATTCTTTTTATGTAGATTATGGGTGAAAAAACTTATTTTTAATAAGCCTTGAGAGAAGAAAAGAGAAGAATATGGAACAGTTTCTCAATGATAATATGTATGTGATTGACTTAGGTGAACTTAATACTGCTCCTGAGATTATATTTGAACTTAGTTCTGTTTTAGATAAAGATGAAGTTAAAAATAAAAGAATATGCTTAAAACTTGGTAATGTTGACCTTAATCAGGCACAGCTTTTGAGTATAAAGTCTCTTATTAATGGAATTGATTCAACTTTGTCTTGTGTAGATACAAAATCAGTTGAAACAGAAAAAGTTGCTTTGTCTCTTGGTATTATTGTTTCAAATGTTTCAGCAGAAAATGCTGTTGAATTGGCACCTACTATGCCTTATAAACTTGCTGAAGAATTAAAAGATGAGGTTAATAGTACCAAAATTGAAGAAAATGAAGATATTGTTGAAGAGTCTGATATAAATGCTGAAAGTTTAAATGACGCAATTATAGAAGATAATGAGAACTCACCATCTTTACAAATAAACGAGTCTAAAGAAGTTGAGGAAAATATAGAAATACAACAAGAAGAATCTCAGATAGAAAAAGAAGTTGTTGCAGAACCAACAGAATCAATTAATTCTGACATAGAAAATAATGTAGTTCCTGAAGCAACAAAAGAAGAAATACAAGATGAGTTAGATGTTATTTTTGGATCAACTCCTTCTCAGACAGTATTTTTTGATATGCAGCATCCTACTGAAATATATGAAGAACGTGAAGAGTTGACTGATATTATTGTTCCTGAGCAAGAATATACAAAGGAAGATATAGAACTTGAGTCTTTCCCTACAAAGTATATAAAACAAACGATTCGTTCAGGGCAAGTTATTAACTATGAAGGCAATATAGTTATAATTGGTGATTGTCACCCGGGATGCGAAGTTACTGCATTGGGAGATATTACTGTTTGGGGAATATTAAGCGGTATTGCACATGCTGGAGCCGGCGGTAATCAAAAAGCAAAAGTTCGTGCACTAAAAATGAACGCTATACAATTAAGAATTGCTAATTGTTATTCAAGAAGACCAGATTCATTGAATACAGTTTATATAGAAAAAACAAATTCTTTTACACCGGAAGAAGCAAGAATAGTAAACGGTGAAATAGTAGTATTTAAGATGAATGATTAAGGAGCAGATTAGATGGCAGGGAGAGTTATAGTAATCACATCCGGTAAGGGCGGAGTAGGTAAAACTACTACAAGCGCAAATATCGGTACTGCACTTGCTAAAAACGGACACAGTGTTGTTCTTGTAGATACAGATATCGGTCTTAGAAATTTGGATTTGTTATTGGGACTTGAAAATAGAATAGTATACACTCTTGTTGATGTAGTTGAAGAACGTTGTAAGTTAAAACAAGCATTAGTAAAAGATAAGAAAAATCCAAATTTATGTTTGTTAGCTGCAGCTCAAACAAGAGATAAATCTTCTGTAAGTGCAGAACAATTAAAGAAAATAACTGAAAAATTGAAAAAAGATTACGATTATATCTTAATTGATTGTCCTGCAGGAATAGAACAAGGATTCCAAACAGCTATTGCAGGTGCTTCTGAAGCAATTGTTGTTACGACTCCTGAAATGTCAGCAGTTAGAGATGCTGATAGAATTATTGGTCTTTTAGAAGCTGCTGACGGAATAGAAAGTTATAAGCTTTTATTGAATCGCGTAAGACCAAATATGATTAAGTCTAAAGATATGATGAGTGTTGAGGATGTTGAAAATATTCTTTCTTGTCAAAAGATTGGCGTAATCCCTGAAGATACAGGTATAATTACTTCAACAAATAGAGGTGAACCGATTGTTAATAATGAAAAATCGCTTGCAGGAAAGGCATATATGAACGTTGCAAGAAGAATAAATGGTGAAGATGTTCCTTTCTTAGATATAGATGAGCCGAAAGATTTAGTTGGAAAATTAAAAAAGTTTTTCTCAGGCTTGAAAAAACAAGGAAAGGAGTAAAGAATGAAAACACTTTTTTCTGATATTTACAATAAAATAATGGAATTATTTCAGATAGAACGCTCTGAAAATACTAGTGAGTGTGCTGCTAACAGACTTCAAGTTATATTGATGCACGATAGAACAAAGCTAGATCCTCTTATCATGAACAAAATGAGAGAAGAATTGATTGATGTCTTTTCAAAGTATGTTGTTATTGATAAAGAAGAGCTTGAAATTGGGTTAAAACAAGAAGGTGATGCGGCTGCTTTAATGTTGAATATCCCAATTATCAGAGCAAAAACAGAACAAGAACTTGAAGAATTAAGAAGAAAACTTCAGGAAGAAGAAGAAAAAGTTTCCGATGATGAAGATGATGAAGATGATGAATTAGACGCAGAAATTCTTGATGGTGAAGTAACAGAAATTATAGAAGAAAGCGAAATTGAACCTTCAGAAGATGATGTTATTGTTGAAGAAGAAGACATTAAAGAATAATGAACTTTGGCTTTTTAAATAAAAAGAGGGTTTAAAAACTCTCTTTTGTTATTTCTTTTAATAAAATATCTTGAGTATTTATGTTGTTTATTATTGGATGCTGCTCATTTGTATTTATTTTTTCTGTTGCTATATCTATTTGATTTCTTTGAGTATTTAAAGCCATTTCTATATCACCAATAATTGCAATTAGAAGTAAAACACTAACAAATACATTCCATAGAATTTTAATCATGAAAACTCCTAAAAAATCTTGTTACTTTACAAGTATATCATTTAATGTTTTTGTTGCAAAAATAAGTTAGAGTATTTTTTACCTATTATAGTTGTTTTATGTAATTTTAATTTGTTAAAAAATTGACAAAGTAAAAAATCAAATATATAGGGTTGATTTTTTGTTTTTAGCATATAATAATAAAAATGTAGCGCGGGATGGAGCAGTCTGGTAGCTCGTCGGGCTCATAACCCGAAGGTCGTTGGTTCAAATCCAGCTCCCGCAACCAATTATAAAAAGAGGGTTTCAAGGTTTTTGACTCCCTCTTTTTTAGTGCCAAATTTTACAAATAATTCAACTATTGTAATCTAAACAGATAGATTTGTGATGATACTTTTATAATTTTAGAATGCCTGTAAAATTGGACAGAAATTGTTGAAATTTGTTTTTAGGGAATAGGACTGTATGTGAATTTTCTGTAATTTAACAGAAATTTTTTTATATACCTAAAAAGTATCTTTTTGAAAGGATTCTGGAAATATCTATTAAATGAGTCACAAATAACCATTAATCTCTTTATAATCTTATAAATTTAACATTCATCCCTTAGAAGAAATTTTGAAGTATGAAAAGTCTTTTAATTACAAATATTAGTCATTGAAGAATATGTTATTTGGTTAATATATTTTAATATATAGTGGCAAATAGGCAATCATAAATCATGATATGTTTTAACAAGCTATAATACATTATGTTTAATAAAGAAGGGTGTGTGAATATGCTATCCAATATTTCATTTGGTTCTATTTTTAATCCTGAAAGAGTTGGCAGAAAGAACATTGAAGATGTTGTTGATCCTGAACAGAATCCGGAAAAATTAAATATGAACCAAGATACATATAATTGGGGAAGAGTAGGTGGAAAACCGATTGAAGATATGGAATTTGGAAAGGTCAGAAGAAAACCGATTGAAAATATGGAATTTGGGCGAGTTGGAAAAGAACCGATTGAAGATATGGAATTTGGAAGAACCAGTTCAAAACCATTAGAAAATTTTATTGATAGCGGTTTGGGGAATCCAGAACGGAATATCGAAAAATTAAAATACGGTCAAGAGATTGAACCATCTAAATTGTTTTCAATTACTCCTCAAGCATTATTAGGAAGAAGCCAAGTGAAAATGCCAAAACGTAAAAATCCAGCTGAGCCAAATGATGAGGATAAAAAATTATTATCAAAATTGAGTATGAAAAAATACGGTTTTTACGAAAATAGCAATGAATTTTGGATCCATTCAAATACAAAGAAAGAGGATGGGACGCATTCATTTACATTGGGAGATGGCAAGCTTCAAGAAAATATAACTCGTGCTGATTTTATTAAAGGTCTTGTAACTGAAGATGTTCAAGGCTTTAATATCTCTGGAGTTAAGAAAGATGGTAGCGGAAAGTTATCAGCAACATTTATACACGATAAAGAAACTGGATTTGTTACAATATATTCAAGTGATTATGATCAAGAAGCAGCTTGTTTGGAGTGTTATGGTTTTGAAGATTTTAAAACGGCAATTAATTCCTTAATTGATAGTCTTGATACGATTATAGGTGCAACAATTTGGCAATAATAAAGAAAGGAAAAAGATGCTTGTTGATTCAATAAATTCTGCAACAAGACCGATAGTTCCAGTAAGAAGTGTTAATACAAAAAAAACAAATGCATATAAAGCACTTGTAAAATTGGGTGATTTATATACACAAAAAGAATGCAAAGAAATTGTAAAAGCAATTAATAAAGATTTATCCTCTAAAATACCTGAAAATCAAGATATTAATGCTTATTATGATCCAAATCAGTTAGAAATATTCATTTATCAGGGTTGTGGTGCTGGTGGAGTTAAAGTAAAAAATAATGGGAAAGCAATACTTGTTGATGGTAATGCTAACCACACCCGACCAATCGAATTGAAAGGTGATTATTCTGTATTATTTAATGAAACGCTTAATAGATATAATCAAGCAAAGCAAACAAATAATCAATTAGCATTTGAAATGAATAATTTAGCACAAATGGGCAAAAGTCAATTTGTAATTTAAAAATTATATATAAGTTTTGTATTTCAATGTACTCATAAACTTTGATTGGGTCTTTGGTGCTATGTCCTTTAGTCTGAATTTTTTTCGATAGTTATATATGTATGATTGTACTTTGACCCTTAACATATAATAAATTTAGCTATAAAGAATAATTAATAAGAAGAAGTGTAAATATTTATTTACACTTCTTCTCTTAATTTGTTTTATGAAAAATATTTTTTAATTTAAGCTGAAAAGTCTTCTCCAAAAATATTAAGCATAAGTGGTAGATATTCTTGTTGTTTACTATTACTCATACTTCTAAATGAGTTTACAATTGTTGTTGCATCCATCTGTTGCATTAAGTACATTACTGTTTTTTCATCAATTTTATCTGAAGCTGAAGATGAAGAATATGCATCAAATATACTCTTAATACTTGGATACTGTTGTGGTAAATATTTAATAACGGCATCACTTAATCCTAGACTTGAACTTTCAATTTTTGGTGTGTTATCATTATTCAATAGATTTTGCATTAGTTTTTCAAGCATATTAGTTTCATTGCTAAAACTTAGTAATGATTGTATTGAATTAGCTGTATCAAAGATATTGTTTAATTTGGTAATATCTTCAGGAGATGCATTTTCGTATAATGAGACAATATTATCTAATATTCTAATACTGTCATCAGTTTCTATTTGGTATGAAATACTTTGTAGGTAAGTGGCAAATGATACTTCTGAATTATCATATATTTGGGCAAATAATTCTGAAAATTCCATTGCTTGATCTGCAGTTTGGCATTGTCCTAATATATTAATGATATTTTCCATAGTATCATATGGATGAGAATTAGTTACAAAATAACTGTATAATATATCATTATTGTTTTCAGAAAGATTTTCTAGAGTTTTTATTTTGTCTGAAAAATCAACATCTTGGTCATTTAATAAATTATTGATAATCTCTACTTGTGAATCAATGAGATCATAATATTCTTGTGGGTAAATACCATTTTCATTATACCAGTTGACTTTTTCTATTGTTTGAGAAAGTTCATTTGTATATTTTGTGGCTGTGGAAGCACTAACACCTGTTATTGTGGTTGGACTATTTTCGTCATCTGTTTTTTCTTGACTATAATCATTTCCAAGCATATTGAAAAATACATTCAGATATTTATCTTGTTTTGATATATCTTGTGTAATAGAATTTATATCACCATTATGCATTCTAATGATTAGATTTAAACCAATGTTGGAGTCTAAATAACCTCTATCAACTGCATCTAATATACTTTCTGAGTCTCTATATACTGAATTATATGCATTAATTTGCCATTCTGAAAGTTCTATGTTACTTTCAGATAGTTCTATTGTATTCAGATTTTCCATAATTGTATTTAAATATTCTGCTTTTTCGTTTTTGTCTATATATTTTGTCATAAATTCGGATGTATTAAATTTATCGTTTAGTATTTGGATTTCTTCTGGAGAATCTGCCATTTTATATAAAGAAGCAAGCGAATTCATGTATAATTTTGCTTCTTCTGAATTTTTATTAATCATAGAGGCATTTGTCATATAATCACCAAAATTGCATTCATAATTGTAGAATGTTGTAAATGCATCAGATAATGCTTGAGCTTCCTCTATGGAGGTACAATCATTCATCATATCTATAAATGGCATATATGCATCACTTGAGTTATAATGTTCTCTTACTGACAGGAATGTTGTCATAATATGTGGATCAATATTTGCAATTTGTTTTAATATTTCTACTTTATCTCTAACTGATATATTTGCATCTTCTAATACTGTTGGGAGAACTTCTGTTGAAATCCTATTGTATTCTTGACT
>DVJT01000030.1 GCA_018716565.1 Candidatus Avigastranaerophilus faecigallinarum
TTTCCGGTGATCAAGCGGTAGGACACCACCCGTTCCCATTCCGAACACGGTCGTAAAGACTACTTGCGGTGAAAATACTTGGCGGAGGACCGCCTGGGAAGATAGCTAGTTGCCGGATTCAAGTTTAGAGGAGTTAAGTGATTATTTCATTTAACTCCTTTTTTAGTTCTTCTTATTTATTAATAGTTTTATTGTCTACTTTTAACATTTTTACAATTATATAAAAATATAATAGAATACAACCTAAGTAATATATCCAGAAGTCATCTATCTTTGATGGTATTTGAGTATTAAAATTAGTATATAAAGCAACAAGGATAAATATAATTATTGAAATTCTGCATATAATTGTATAATTGGAATATTTCTTTGGATTTACGGAAATCTTATTTACTTGTTCTTTATATTTATCAAATTTTGATTGGGATAATTTGTTATAATAATTGTCTGCTTTTTTAAATATCGTTTTGTTGATAAAAAATAAGCCAATTCCAATTACGAAATATGTTACTAACTCATATATTATATAAAAAGAATTAATGCAATTATAACAATAACTTAAATAATATATCGTTGTTCCAATTATTGAAAAATATAAGTAATCATTTTCAAATGTTTTAAATTTATATAAATAGGGTTTGTTTTTTATACAAATTATCCCCCAAATAAATATAAATATACTTAAAATAATAAGATTGATTTTATCTGATATAACAAAGAATGGAGAATAAGAAATTGCTACTAATATTATATAAATTAATGCAATAAAAATTTGTTTTAAGCTTATAGTTGTATTTTTGTTACTAAATTCTTCTTTCATCATAATTATTATATATTTTTTCTTTATTCTTGTCACTCATAAAAATTTCTTGTTTATTAAAAAAAGTAATATTTAGTTTATTTTTCCTTTTTTACTTTGTTCAAATATATGTTTTTTACTTTAAGAAAAAGTTATTCATTTTCTTTATTGTTCATTTTATTATTATGTTATAATTTTCTTGTTATTTGTTTATTGTTATGGAATTATTATGAAAACAACTTATGTTATTGTATATCCGCCTATTTCAAGAGCAGAAAGATATTCTTCTAAATTTTTGGGTGCGGCTGGTGGTTCGCAAGTTCCTCTTGGAGTTTTATATATTGCTTCGTATCTAGAAAATAAAGGAAGTGGAAATTATGATGTTAAGTTTATAGATGCTGAACATCAACAATTATCAATAGATGAAACTATTAATGTTATTAAAGGTTATATTACTGACAATACATATATAGCTTTAACTTCAACATCGGCTTGTTTTAATAGGACAGTAGAGTTGGCAGAAAAAATAAAGGAAGTTTTTCCAAAAATTAAGATAATACTTGGTGGTGTACATGTTTCTGCACTACCAGAACATGCAATGTCATTTAAGTGCTTTGATTATGCTGTCATTGGCGAGGGTGAAGTAACAACTTTAGAATTACTTGAAGCTTTAAATAATAATACTGATCTTGAATTAGTTGATGGTATTGTTTATAGACAAAATGGTTCTCTCTTTTTTACAAAAAAAAGATGTCCTATAAAAAAATTAGACGAGTTACCTTTTCCTGCAAGACATTTAGTGAAAGATATACATTCATATGTCCCTACTTTATGTGATTATAGTACTTTACCAGTTACAAATATAATTACATCAAGAGGCTGCCCTAGTTTATGCACGTTCTGTTCGCATTCTGTGTTTGGAAGAACATATCGAGAACGCTCAGCTAAAAATATTTTTGAAGAAATAAAGGAAGTTATATCTAAATATAAAATTAGAGAAATTCATTTTAATGATGATACTTTTCTTTTAAATAAAAGAAGAATATATGATTTATTCAATTTGTGTAAAGAGAATAACATCAAGTTTAGTTGGTCTTGTTTTGCTAGAGTTGATAATGTTGATTATGATTTTTTAAAGTTTTTAAAAGAAAATGGTTGCTGGCATATTGCATTTGGTGTTGAATCGGGTGATCCTCAAGTATTATTGGATATAAAAAAAGAAATTTCTTTGGACAAAGTTGAAGAGGTCATAAATTGGTGTCATAAGTTGAAAATTAAGACCAAAGGACATTTTATTGTAGGACATCCGACTGATACATTGGAATCAATTGAAAGAACAATAAAATTTGCCCTGAAAGTACCTTTTTCTGATGTTGTGGTTACTGTTTCTACTCCAATGCCTGGTTCAGAACAATTTACTGAGTTGATTCCGGAGGAGGAAAAACTTCGTTTAGATTATTCAAAATTCAATTCGTGGCTATCAATAGTGGAACCTAAAGGTATTAGTGGAAATGAGGTTTTAAAAAAGCAAAAGGAATTTTATAAACGTTTTTACCTAAGACCTTCAGTCATATTTAGATATGGGTTGAGTTTGATTTCATTTGCTGGTCCAAGGCGTTTTATAACGTTATTTATGAATTTTTTATATTTGGTTTTGCCAGTTAAAACTCAAAAAAAAGAACCTTAATTATATAAGGTTCTTTTTTGTATATCAATTATTTTTTATGCTTTTTCAAACATTAATACTGCATTATGTCCGCCAAAACCAAATGAGTTAGATAATGCAACTTTTACATCTTTTGCTTTTGCTTTATTTGCTACATAGTCTAAATCTGCTACTTCAGGGTCTAATTTTACAATATTAATTGTAGGAGGAACTATTCCTTCTGTGATTGTTTTTACTGCAACAATTGCTTCTGCACTTCCTGCTGCTCCAAGCATATGTCCTGTCATTGATTTTGTTGAACTTACACATAGTTTTTTGTTTTTATTCTTGTCTCCAAAAATTCTTGCCACTGTGTTTGATTCTGCTATATCACCTAGGTGAGTGCTTGTTCCGTGCATATTTATATAGTCAACATCATCAGGGGTCTTATTTCCTTCTTTTAGGCAGTTTCTTATTGCTAGTTCAGCACCTCTTCCTTCAGGATCTGGCGCTACCATATCATATGCATCTGAACTTTGTCCGTATGCAGTTAGTTCTGCATATATTCTTGCACCACGTGCTATTGCGTGTTCTCTTTCTTCAAGTATCAGAACAGCACCGCCTTCTGATAGAACAAATCCATCTCTTTCTGCATCATATGGTCTTGAAACTTCTTCTGCAGGTCTTGTACTTTTTGATAGAGTTCTTGCACTTGTAAATGCACCTATACCAAAATCACATACACTTGATTCAGCTCCGCCTGCAAACATTATATCTGCATCACCATATTGGATTGTTCTAAATGAATCGCCTACAGAGTGTGCACCTGTTGCACATGCTGATAATACTGCTTTACTTGGACCTCTTAGTCCATATTTTATTGAAACTTTTCCTGATGCCATATTTGCTATCATCATTGGAACTGTAAATGGTGAACATTTATGGAAGCCTCTTGCCATCATATCTTTGTAACCTGTTGTTACTACAACAAGTCCGCCTGCTGCGGTTGATACTATCGTTCCTATTCTTGTTTTATCTTCTTTTTCTAAGTCTAATCCTGAATCTCTAAAAGCTTCCTCTGCTGCTATTAATGCATATATTATACTTTTATCAAGTCTTTTTGCTTCTTTGGGGTCTACATATTCATCTATATTTAAATCTAAAGGAACTTGACCTGCTACTTTTACCAAGTGTTTATCTTTATCCAAATTATGCTCTTTTATTCCGCTTATTCCGGCTTTTAGGTTGTTCCATAATGTATTTACACCTATACCATATGGTGTTACACATCCCATACCTGTTACTACTACACGTCTCTTTGACATTTTTACCTCCAAAAGCAGAAAAAATTACTTTTATTTTTCTGTAACTATATTAATTTCAAACTGAACTTATCTTTGATATTATCTTGAAAACGCTTCAAAATCAATATTTTTAATCTTTTATTACAATATTTTTAATCTCTTTTGTTGTTGTGTTATATGTTCTTATTCTTAAATTATCATTTTCGCTTAAGATAGAATATATTAAATCTTTTGTTTTTATGTCAAATTTCTTATTTTTTAGATTACTAAATAATGGTACAAATGCAGAATAAAATTCTTCAGTTAATCTGAACAAATCTTTTTCTTCATTCGTAAATGCAATTGCAAAATTTGCTTTATTTTGTCCGATACATTGTAATTTAGGCGTTTTTAGCGGTGGACCTGCTGGTGTTCCTCTTGTTGGATTTATCGGATTCGATATAATTCCAGTTGCTCTTAAAAGAGTTAAATTTATTGTTTGTTTATTTATTTCGTATTCGCAATTGCCTTTCGTTATTAGTGCAAAATTTTGTGCTGACATAAATCTTTGCATTGGTGAAGTATTATACTTTAGTTCTTTCCCTTTTGGAGCCGGAATATATTTGTATATATCATAATCAGCATTAAAATTGCGTTCTACTGTTCCAAATAAATCTTCATTAATTGTTTTTGTAATTTTATTTTTTAAATTAAATCCTATTTGAAGAATGTGATTTTTACTTTTATTTTCCCAATTAATCTCAAATTCTGCGAATTCATTTTGATTATAAAGTGTTATAAATAAATCAAGCTTATGTGTTTTTGTTGTTTTATTTCGACCTTTTAAGTTTGATGTTGCAGGAATATTAATAGTATAGCTTAATTTTATAATTGCTCTTTGTTGATTTGATTCTTTAATTTCATATTTATTTAATATTGCATTAATTGGAGTATCATTTTTTAATGCTCCAAAATTGTAGCTGTCACCAATATCGGCTCTATCTGAAATTGTTATTATATTTTTATATTCTTCATTTCTTTTCTTATCTGTTATATTGATTTTATTGTTTTTTATTTCTATTTTTATGTTTTTGTTTTCTATAGAGTTTTTTGTTGTTTTTATGTATTTTTCATTGCAGATATTTTCTTTTTTAATTTGAGTTAGTGAAAATGAATCTAGATTTTTTACATCTATAAGATATTCATTTATATCTGTAATATCTTCTGTTATTGGGATTTCTTGAATATTATAAAGTTTATTATCCGTAAAACCTTTTTGAGATGATATTTTTATTGCATTCATCCATTTTGGAAGTTTTTGTTCTGTTTGGATTTTGATTTTGCCGGAGTAGTTAAAATTTGAAAGATTTATAACAGAAAGAGGGGCATTATTTTGTGATAAATCTCTAATTGTTCTTTTTATTATTCCGTTTGAAATAGTATCTGCTTTCTTAAATCTGGTGAGCATTTCATCGTGCACTTCATCTATACTGCATCCGTATATAGAGTCGTGTGCGTGATTTTTTATTAAGGTTTTATATGCGTGATTAATTTCACTTTGTTTTGATTTTGTTCCGAAATAAAAATTACTTAATGCTTGTAATGGTTCTGCTATTCTGCTTAATAACCATTGCGAATGAGCATTTGCTTGTTTTATATATATTCTTGAGGAATATACACCAGGCAGTATAAAATTAAGTTCATTATTTAGAAACTCACCATTTACTTTTGTTCTTGATTTTATTTTTTCAAAATATTCAAAAGGAGTTTTAATTTCTATTTTATAGTCTTTATATATTTTATTTAAATCTTCAATTTGTTTTTTTAAGTTCTTTGCAATAGCTAAATGATCGGCGCCAATTGGTAAAAGTATATAATCTTTGCTTTTTTGTGCAATTTTATCAATATATTTTTTTAGCGCTTCTGCTTTTTTCTCTATGGGCAATGAAGTATTTAAAAAATCTTGGAAATAACCTTGTATAAGGTATGTTGTTTTTATATCTTGCCAATTAATATCAGCAGGAAGGCTTCCTAAGCCTCTCCATAAACAGGCTTTATCTATATTGTATGCTTTTAATATGCTTGGAATACATTGACTGTGCCCAAAAGTATCTGATAAATATCCTATAAATTCAGTTTCTCCAAGCTCTTTTGATTTTAATAAGCCAAGTTCTAAATTTCGGCATAATAATTCACCTGAAACCAAAAAACTATCAGATGAACAGTAAAATGGACCTATTCTTAATTTTTTTTGTTTAATTAACTCTTTTATTTTTGCAAGTTTTTCAGGGTGAATTTCTAAATAGTCTTCTAATGCAGCAGTTTGACCGTCAAAATAAAAATATGGCAGTTCTTCTGTTTCTAATTTTTTTAATACTTCATCAAAAACTTCAATGAGTCTTAGTCTGAATTCTTCAAATTCTCTGTACCACTCTCTGTCCCAATGAGTATGAACATAAGCTATTACTTTTTTCATAACCTGATTCTAATATTTTTTTTATAAGTTTTCAAGATTTTACATTTCTTTTTTCTTGAAAATTTCAAACAAATCTCTCATTTCTTTATAGTAGCCTGATTGCAAAAGTTCATTGAATTTTTTAGTTGTTATGGGTGCAATTGTTGAAATTGTTTCAGGTGTTGAGAAATAACCCTGTACGTATCTCGCAAATAGTTCGGTTGGTTTTTCATAATATTTATTTAATTTATTTATTCTTCTAGTAATTTTTGATTGTTTTCGTTTAAGAGAACAAAGTCTTATGTATACTCTAAAGGCATAAGGCATTTCCGGAAAATCGTTATCTATATTTTTTGCTGTCAGAATACGTTCTTTTTTAAAGAAAAAACCTTGCATTAATCTTATTGCATCATATTTTACAAGATATTTTGCTTCTGAGTTCTTTATGTATTTTTCAAATTCATTAAATTTTTTGGAACGTTGAAAATTTGGGTACTCTCTTTGTATGGCGTTCTGCATACTTTTTATGGTTTTTGAAGCTTCTTCTTTCGCATTTAGAAATATTTGAAGTCTTGAATTTTTATCAATTAACTTTGTTACATTTATCAATTCTTCTTTTATTTCTGTTATATCTGATGTTTTAAAGAGAGTCTCTAAACTTCCGCCATTTTTTATAAAATCTTTATCTATTTTATAGTGTATATGGTGAGCAAATTCATGTACTAAAACTTCTATTGTCCTTTCTTCATCAAGACCCCTTGCGACATCAATTCTGTTTTTTTGATACAGTCCTTGGTTGCCTCTTGCTTTTGTATTTGTTCGGACTTCTATATTTAATGAGGTTAAAAATGCAATAAGATTTCTTTTGGTTAATGGCTTTGATTTGTCATAGCTCATTTTTACAGTGTATTCAGGTTCTTTTTCTTTTCTTAAAAAGTTAAAAATGGCACTGCTCCTTTATTTTGTTTGCTTATTTACCCAGGATAAATATTCGCTGCTTCCATTATTTATAGGAATACATATGATTTCTGGAGTATCGTATGTATGAAGCTTCTTTATCGCAATTTCGACTTCGTTAAATAATTCTGTTTTTGTTTTCATAACCATCAGACATTCTTCATCACAGCATAAATCGTTTTTCCATTCATATACTGATGTGATTGATGGAACAATGTTACAGCAGGCAATTAATTTACGTTCTACAAGACTTTTCGCTATATAGATTGCTTCCTCTTTATTTTTTGTAGTGCAATTTATTATACAGTAAGCCATTTAGAAAATCTTTCCGGGATTTAGTATGTTTTTAGGGTCAAATAATTTTTTTATCTTTTTCATATATTCTAAATTGTTAGGGTCTAGAGCTTTACTTATAAACTCAGATTTTTCGCAGCCTATACCATGTTCACCAGATAGTCTTCCGTTTAGTGAAAGTGCTAATTCAAATAACTCTGTTTTTGCTCGATCGAAATTATAACGCTCAACGGGATTTCTTAAATCTAGTGCTATATTAGGGTGAATATTGCCGTCACCTATATGTCCCATTATACATGTTTTTAATTCATATTTCTTACATATTTCCCATATCCCTTTTACCAAAGGAACAATGTTTTCTCTTGGTACAACAACATCTTCGGTTAATACATTTGGTGCAAGTTTTGCTGTAGCTCCAAATGATGAACGGCGTGAAATCCAAATTCGTTCTTCTTCTTCCTTTGTTGAAGCTGTCTGTATATATGATGAATTATTTCTGTTACAAATCTCTATTATTTTATTGTATTGACTGTCCAGAATTTCTTTAAATCCATCTATTTCAATCAATAAAGCTGCGGTTTTATCTGTTTTTAGATTGCAAGGGTAAAAGCTTTCTATTGTTTTTAGTGTATTATTGTCCATTAAATCAATAACAGACGGAGTTATTAGGTTTGAAATTATATCGTTAACGGTTTTTGATGTATCTTCTAATGTGTCAAAATATGCTAACATTACTCTTTTGGCTTCCGGTTTTGGTATTAACCTTATAGTTGCTTGGGTTATTATACCTAATGTTCCTTCTGAACCTACAAATAATTGGGTCATATTATAACCTGTTACATCTTTTGAACAAGATGAACCAGTATGCATTATTGTCCCGTCTGAGAGTACTACTTCTAAATCTATAACAAAATCTTTTGTAGCTCCGTATTTGAAAGTATGAGGTCCTCCTGATGATAGACCTATGCTTCCTCCTATCATTGACGCTTTTAAATTAGATGGATCAGGTGGGTAAAAAAGATCTAATTTTTCAACTTCTTTTTGTAAATCTTCAATAACAACCCCGGGTTCTACTTTGCAGATTAAATTGTCTTTACTGATTTCAAGAATTTTATTCATTTTCGCAAAGTCTACTATTATTCCGCCTTTTTTGGGTAAACAAGCCCCGCAAAGATTTGTTCCTGCTGCTCTTGCTATAACCGGTTTTGCTTTTGAATAAGCATATTTCATTATTTTACTTACTTGTTGAACATTTTCAACAAAAACAACAACTTCGGCTATTTCATTTGGGTTTGTTATATTTGTAGAATCTGTTGAATATGTCAGCAGTTCTTCATAATCAGATAAAACATTCTCTTTCCCGACTATACTTTCCATAGTCTTGATTGTATTATTTGTTAATTTTATTAATGTATTTAGCATACTTAAATTGTACTCCAAAACAAATTTTTATAACAATCTTTTGTACTTAATTTGAAGTTATAATAAATGTTTTAATTGATAAAACAGCCTACTTAATTACTAATGCGCTTTATATCAAATAATTGTTTAATTATATTTGTAAGAGAGGTTGTGTTACATTATGCCAAAACATATGAAGTTTTTATCTGTAACAATGTTTCTGATTATATCTTGTATGAGTGGAGTTATGTTAAATGATTGTGTTTATTCAAGAGATAATGATTTTAAAGGCGAAGAATTCATAAATGTCACGGTTTATGAGAGAATAAATCCTGCTATTGTTCTTGTTGAGGCTCAAATGTTAGATGGGCTTTCCAGTGGTACAGGGTGTATTATCAATAAGAGTGGAATAATTTTAACCAGTTCTCATGTTGTTGCTAAATCTTCTTATGTAGAAGTTACAACATCAAAAGGAGAAACATATAAGGCTGAAATTCTGCCTTCTGATGGCGCCAATGGTGATTTGGCTTTATTAAAGATAAAACCTAAAAATCCTTTGCCTACTATTAAGCTTGGGGATTCGTCTATGGTGAAAGTTGGGCAGAAAGTTCTTGCAATAGGTAATCCGTTTGGATTTAACGGTACATTAACTACAGGCATTGTATCAAGAATTGATTATGAAAGAAATAAAATCCAAACGGATGCTGCTATTAATCCAGGGTCATCCGGTGGACCTATATTAAATGCAAATGGGGAAGTTATTGGTATTAGTCAATCAATATTTAATCCGGATAATAATAAATCGAATATCGGTATAGGGTTTGCTGTTCCTGCTAATGAAGTTAAAAAATTAGTCAGTGCTTATATATAATAAAAATACTCCTCTATTGAGGAGTATTTTTTGATTGTTTTTCTTTTATATCTAGTACTGCATTATGTGCTATTAGGTATATTGAACAGGTTTTATAATTTTTCATATACCAAGCACAACTTTCTTGTGCACATACAATATGAATGTCATTTCCTGCACTCATCAAAGGACAAATAGGAATTTTGTTTGACATTATTATTCTCCTTTATTTTGCAACAGCATCAGCTTTTTTTAGAAGGTTACAGTTTTCACTTCTTCTTCGTTCTTCATCTTTATAAATTTTTGTTCTATTAATAACTTCATCAAAATCTATTTTATGTGCGTCAAAGTCAGGTCCATCTATGCATGCAAATTTTACTTCTCCGCCAACAGTTACTCTGCAAGCTCCGCACATACCTGTTCCATCTATCATAATTGGATTCATGCTTGCTTCTGTCTTTATATTTTTTTCTTTTGTAAGATTTGCAACTGCTCTCATCATTGGCATAGGTCCTACTGCTATTACATAGTCTATTTTTTCTTTAGACATAATATCAGCTAATACTTCAGTTACAAATCCTTTGTGTCCTAATGAACCGTCATCTGTTGCTATATGAAGTTTATCACAAGCTTTTGCCATTTTATCTTGCCAAAATAATAAATCTTTATTTCTTGCACCCATTATCATATGAACTTTATTTCCTGCATCGTAAAATGCTTTAGAAATTAAATAGCAAGGTGCAGCACCATAACCGCCTGCAACACAAACTACTGTTCCGTATTTTTCGATATCCGTGGGTTTCCCTAAAGGTCCTACTACATCAAGAATCTCATCACCAATTTCAAGTTGTGCAAGCTTTTTTGTAGAATATCCAACAGCCATAAATACAACTGTTAGTATACCTTTTTCTCTATCAACATCAGCTATTGTTATTGGCACTCTTTCTCCATTTGCTTCAACTCTGAAAATTATGAATTGACCTGCTTGTGCATTTCTTGTTACAAATGGTGCATCAATTTTTAATTCATATTGGTTAGGGCACAATTCAATTTTATCTAATATTTTATAACCCACGGTTAAAACCTCCTTTTTGTTTATTTGAAAATATTATATCATACATAAATTTGAGTGAAAAATATTATAAAATCCGAACTTAGTATGATAAAAATAAAGACCGCAAAATGCGGTCTGATTAAAAATAACAAACAATAATTAGGATTGGGGAAACTATGCATATGAAGCATTTATGTAAGCAAGTGCTATATCACCTGCTGTTTTTTCTGAAATTTCAGGAAATTCATCTATAGCAATATTGAATGCTTCATCAAAGTCAGCTTCAAAACCTTTCATAAAATCTGCTATTCTTGATTCTTGTTCAGAATTTACATATTTTGAAACTTCCACTGTCTTTTTTGTTTTTACCGGAATTAAGTCGGCATTTTGTGCTGCTAAAAATCCAAAAACTTCATTTGAATTAACTTGTTTTTGCTGTTGTTGGGTTTTGGGTTCTTTTTCTGTATGCTTTGATAAATCTTCTTTTGTTTCTTGTTTGAAATACTGGTTACCTGTCACTCCGAATTTTAATGGATTGATGTTTGACATTTTTATTTTCCTCCAATTGTTTGTTACATACATACCATCGTCATATTTTTAATGAACTTTAGCTTTTATGTCATTTTATTTGTTAAAATGTAATATTTGTTTACATAACATTGGAGTGTTTTTTATTTTTAATAATCTTTTTCTATAAAATTTTTTGTTTTGGGTGAATACATATAAATTCTGTAATTACTATTATTTAAGATCAATTTAATTGCATTATGGTAATCTGTTCTTAAATATTTCTTGTTATTTTCTTCAAGAATTCTTATTGTCTGTGGGTGCGGATGGTTATAAAAAATTCCGCCTGTTGATAGTATAAATAAATCAGAGTTATTAAGCATTTTCTTATTAATAGTATCTTTTGCACCGTGGTGTCCTGATTTTATTATAGAAATATCCTTTTTATATTTTTCAGGAATTGACTCATATGTTTTTATATCACCATCTGCCATAAAAAGAAGACTTTTGTCTTTATATTTACAGTGAACTATTAAAGATTTCTGATTCTCGCTTGTTATTAATTCCCCAACAGGTTCAATTATTGTTATTATAAAGTTGTCTTTATTATATATTTCCTCAATATTTTCTGCTATTTCATAATTAATTCTATTTGAGTCTAAATATTCTTTAATATTGTTTGAAAGCATTGTATTTTCGTAAGTTTCAGTTATATATAAATTTTGTACATTTATATTCTTGAGAATATCAATAGTTCCACCGGCATGGTCAGAATCAAAATGTGTAAGAATTAATGAGTTTATATCTTTTATTCCTTTATCTCTCAGGTATTTTATTATTATGTTTTTTGCTTGAGAAGCACCTTTTAGGTATCCGCTTCTGCCTGTATCAATAAGGAAATATTCATTATTGGGCGATTTCAATAAAACCGCATCTGCATTTCCTAACGAAAAGAATATAACTTCAGCGTTTTTATTTGGGATTGTAATAAATGTTAATGCGAATAAAATTAATAAGGTTGTTATCGTAATAATTATTTTCTTTGATTTTATTTTGAATTTTAATAGACATGTAATACTTACAATTATTGTGAAATATAAGATAATTTGAATTAATAGTGGCTTTTTTACATAAATAATTGAATGAGGAAGTTTTGAAAATGTTTCAGCTACTTTCACTATATAAATTAAGATTGGATTTAAGATTAAATCAGCGAAATAGCAAATTTGTTTTGCTACAGCAGGTATCATTGCAATTATTGAACTTATAAAACCAATAAAAGAAACAATACTTAAAACAGGAACTATAGCAATATTTGCAAGAACAGCATATACAGAAAAAGTATTAAAATAATACATTTGCAGAGGTGCCGCATAAAGCTGGGCAATAAATGGTATTAAACAAGCACCTAATGTAATAT
>DVJT01000031.1 GCA_018716565.1 Candidatus Avigastranaerophilus faecigallinarum
TTGCTGCAATTTTTTCTGATAATTTTTGTTGTTTAGTAAGTTTTGCTTCAATAATTGCAGCAGGAATAAATGCTATAATAGCACCAAGACCGGTAAGTAATCCTGAAAGTTTCTTATTTGCGCATTTTTTAGCCATTTTGCTTCCTATTGTTCCTCCTATGGCGGTTGCTGCAATATCTATAGGTCCCAAAATTGTTTCAGATAGAGTTTCTATCCCTACTGATTGTTCATATAGATGTTCTCTTTGTTTATTAATTACCATAGAAGTATTTTCTTGAAGCGCTTTAGCTTTTTTCATTTGCTCAGGTGTTAATTCTATTTGGCGTTTAGCATCCATTCTTGCTTTTATTTTAGGAAGTTCATTTTGGGCAAAACTATCATAATCTTTCATATCTTTTAATGTTGTTTTTATGAAGTTTAAAAGATTTTCCTTTTTGTTATCTTTTTGCTGTTGATATAGTTCTGGATTATCCATAAAATTTTTAAGATGTTTATATTTTGTTGCCAGAATAGCTTTGTTTTCTATATCAGATATATTTTTATTTAGAATAAAATATGTTAGTAGAGGAACTCCTATTTTTATACCTGTTCCTAAAAATTTATTCTTTATTTTTAATACATCTACCAATTTATCTGAAATAAGATATTCCAAAAATCCGCCAGTAAACATTGCTGAGTATGATATATTAGAAATTGTTTCAACTTTTCTTAATGGTTCCAAAACATCGTGTTCAACATTTTTTAAAAGGTTTTCAAATAATATTTTATCTTCTTGTGCTTCTTGAGAATGTTTTGTATTTTTTGATTTTTTTTCTATTGTTCGTCTTTGTTCTTCAAAGAACTCTTTTTTACGTTGAAGATAATTTCCTTCTGTCTTTTTATATTCTCCAACTGATTGGAAAGAGGAATTTATATTGACTTTATCTTTTAATTTATCAACAAAAGCATTTTTGTGCTTTATGTCATAGTCAACAATAGAATTAACTTTAGCTTCTTGTGTCGGAGTTAAAACCGCATATAATTTGGGGTCATTAACAATATCTTGAGTAGCATCAAAGCTGGCTTTTCTAATTAATCCAAGCTGAGAACTCATAGAGTTTTTCATTCCGTTTATATAGAAAGCAGCTCCACCAATAACAGAAAAAATAGTTGCAATTTTTACCGCAGAGATATTCTTTCCTAAAACATTAACAGAGGTAGATTTGTATTTTTCTAAAAGTGAAGCGGTCTTTTTTATTATGTTATGTTTATCTGAATGTTTATTGAAGAATGGAATTAATTTTGTTATCGCTAAAGGAATAGAACAAATAGCACCTGTTACAGACATTAATTCCATATTTAATGTTTGGAAAAAGGTTTCGGAGTCTTCCGCTTTTTCGTGTTCGTAACTGTCTAATAAAATTAAAGGTTCAGCAATTGCTTTTGCTTTTTGTTTTAATGAAAGTTCAGACAAGGAACATTTTGATTCCTGATGATTTTGTGGAATCTTATTTGCATCTTTATTCCATTTGTTGTATTCATCAATATGATCTCTATATTTAGTATAATAAGAAAAAATATTGTTCATTTATACATACAAAACCTTCCATTAACACTTGAATAAAGTTAAAAATACTTTAAATTTGTTATTTTTTCTATATTTATTTATATATTTTTACAAATTTAGTTATGTTTTTAGTAAAATTAGTAATATAAATGTAGAGAGGGATTTTATTAATGGCTTTAAATGCATATTTAGGTATAGATGTTGGTTCAGTTACAACAAAAGCTGCAATAGTTGACGAAAATGGCAAATTTATAGATGGGTTTATGACCAGAACTGCAGGAAAACCTGTTATTGCAGTTCAAACTTCATTAAGAAATTTAACTTTGCAAGCAAAACACGAATATAATATATTAGGTGTTGGTACAACCGGTTCTGGTAGAAACCTAGCAGGAGCATTAGTTGGTGCTGATGTAATAAAAAACGAAATTACAGCTCACGCAGTTGCTGCAAGTACATATGTTCCTGGTGTTCAAACTATCTTAGAAATTGGCGGACAAGATAGCAAAATTATAATTCTTAGAGATGGAATTGTTACCGACTTTGCTATGAATACTGTTTGTGCAGCCGGTACCGGTTCTTTTCTTGATCAACAAGCATCAAGATTAAATGTACCTATTCAAAATTTTGGCTCACTTGCTCTTCAATCTAAATCTCCGGCCAGAATCGCAGGAAGATGCGGTGTTTTTGCAGAATCCGATCTTATCCATAAACAGCAATTGGGTTACCCTGTTGAAGATTTATTATATGGGTTATGTCAGGCATTAGTTAGAAACTATTTGAGTAATCTTGCATTAGGTAAAGAAATTCTTCCAATTGTTACATTCCAAGGTGGTGTTGCAACGAATACCGGTATGGTAAAAGCGTTTGAAGAAGCACTAAACACTAAAGTAGTTGTGCCTGATAATCACCAAACAATGGGGGCAATTGGGGCAGCATTACTTGCTATGGAAAATCATCAATTTAATGAAAAACCAACAACATTTAAAGGCTTTAGTGTTGGAGAAATGTCTTTTAACTCTTATACTAACCAATGTAACGGATGTTCAAATGGATGCGAAGTAATCACAATTGTTGAAGGAGTTGTAACATCTACCGAGTTAAATAATAAATCAGATAAAATTATAGCTCGTTGGGGCGGTACTTGTGGCAGATGGGATATAGGCTAAACTTATTGTTACATAATGTAACATTGTGAAATTATAACCTTAAGATAATTGAAAAACTTGTCGACATAGTTAATACAACAATATATATAAAGGAGTACAAACTATGGGACTAGCAGCATCACAAGGACGTTACCTATGTCTTACTGCAAGAAATAGTGATTTGGTTTATGAGGGACAGCAAATTTCACAACAGAGATTGGCTCTTACAAATGAAACACAAGAGGTTGCAGATAAGTATAACGAAGCAATGAATAACAAAATCATGCAGGCGAATACGGCAGATGGAGTTACACAACAGTTGACTTATGATATTCTAACAAGTCAAAATCCATATTCCGGGTTGGGAATGCGTCTTGTTGATGTAAACGGAAATGTTGTTATTCCGGGTGAATATATTGAAGTTTCATCAAAAGAACAGCAAGAAGCTACGGATGGTGAAGAATCATTATCTGAAAATTATAATTCTCCAAAAAAATATACATCTAAAGATGATTTTATACAAAAGTACTTCTCTGATGTTACAGGATATAATTTAACAGAATTAAGAAGTATGTCGCTAAATGATTTATGTAATTATTATAATGAACAAAATCCTGATTCAGAATGGAATGTAGTTTATAAAGATAAAACCAGTTCTGAGCTTGTAGGTGAAGGTGAGCATGTTGTAAAAGATGCAAATTGTATGGATCCATTATATTTGCAGGAAATGTTAACAACAGGACAATGGCTACTTCAACAAGCTAATCCAAATGAAGAATCTGGTTGGGATAATATGACGTGGCAAGGTTCAAGTCTTATTTCAGAAGTTTATTATACAGTGGATGATGCGGCTGCAGAAGCAGAATATGAAGCTGCTATGACAAAGATTCAAAAACAGGATAAATTGTTAGAACTAAGATTGGAACAAGTTCAGACACAACAAAGTTCTGTAGAAAAAGAAATGGAATCCGTAAAACAAATTATTGATAAAAATATAGAAGATTCTTTTAAAACATTTGCATAAATTTGAATTTATTACAAAGTTATATATATTGTTTTGTTTTTGGTCGGATAATGTAAAAAATCCGACCTTTTGATTTTGGCAATGAGGTCAAATGGTTATTAAATCCTTTGGGCGTATGATTTGTATAATAATTATAATGTAGTATAATATTTGAGCGTAAGTTAAGATTGAGATTATACTTCGTGCAAGAAGGTCCGGATGCAACTTTTAGAAGTAAAAAATGATATAGCAAAAATAATATATAATCCTGCAGAAAACCATCTGCTGCCTTCTGATTTCCTTTTGTTAGAAGATTCTAATCAGAAGCTAATAGCTCAAATTATAAATATATCTACAACAGAAGCTTCAAACAATAATTTAGCAGATGTTAGGTTGTCGCTTTCTATTGATAAACAAGATAATCTTTCTTATTATAATGGATATATTCCTTCCAAAACATCAAGTGTTGTATATATTAACCCTGATGAAATCATTGAACTAATAAAAGGTTCTGATGAATGTATTTATTTTGGAAATTTATCTAATCATGCTGAATGTTTTGTAAAATTATCGCAGTCTTTTATTGATGATAATCTATATATTCAATCAGATAGAGAAGATAAAACAAAAATCCTTATACAAAATATTATTTCTGAGTTATATACAAAACATAAAAAAGTTATTTTATTGGATTTTGATGGAAGATATAGTTCCATTGTTAATGTTCCAAAGTTAAAAATATCTGAAAGCTTTAAACTTCCTTTAAATATTGAGGCTTTTAATACGATATTAGAAAATGATATAAATGACTGTCCAATTGAAGATAAGGCTGTTATACAAAGTATTGTTTTAGAACTTAGAGAATATTTAAAAACTTTAGAAAATAAGTTTTTGCCATTTACTTTATTTAAGAATGTAGTAGATAATGAGTTTATGTCAAATCCAATATCAGGATTAATGCTTTTACGCAATAAATTATGGTTATATGCACAAGAAAGTATCTTCGCTGAAAGTAAATCTCAGTTTGATGTAATCAATGCTATTTTAGAAAAACAAAATATATTAGTAATTGATGCATCTAATTTAGAAGAAAAGTGGTATAAGTTTGCTATATACTCTATTTTGAACTTGATTAAGAAACATTGTTATTTTGTATTGTCTTTGAATGATGTTCCATTGGATAAGAAATCAATAATAAGTATTTATAATGTTCCAAACGTTATTCCTTTGGTATCTACAAATTATGATAGTGAATATAGACAAGTTTTAAAATCAGTATGTAAAAATCAAATACTGTTTAAACCTTCAAAATATGTTAATGACGATGATGCTTATTGTACTCTTTTGAATAAAGTAAATTCAGGTGAGTTTGTAGTTTATGGTGAATCAACTTTATATCTCCCATTAATAATTGATTTACAAGCTTTTGATTCTTCTACATCTGATGAAGTTATTCAAAATGAAATAAAAAAAGATGTTGATAATTTATTATCTTCTCCGCAGAAAATTATTCCTAAGGATATAGTTATTAGTGATGAAAATCCAAAATCTGTTTCTGTAGAAAATAATAATATTAATAAAGAACAGAGTATAGATACTCTTGATGATGATTTTAATGATTCTGATTTAGATTTTCTTGATGAACAAAATCAAGAAGTAATTACATTAGATGAAATAAGAAGCAAAAAGAACAATCAGGAAGTTAAAACTAATGATTACGATGTATTTAAACCAATGTCATTATCTGAAAATACATTAAAAGAAAATAATGCTGTTGATGATATTACAAAAAATGATGATCAGTTAGATGACAACATTGATTTGAATTTAGATGTTAATGATGATTCAAACGATTTAGTTGTATTAAATAATGTTGATATAACAAAAGATGAAGATCTTAAAAGTGCAACAATAACATCACAAGAAAATACCGAACCAGAAGTTATTTTACCAATGGGAGTATCTGTTCAAAAAAATGAAGAAGAAATTAATGTTAATGACATAAAAATTATCGAAAATGATAATCAAATTTCTGGTACATCTCCAGCTAGTATTATAGAAAATGAGAATGAAAATCAAGAAGACGAAATTGTTAATATTGATGATGTTATAAATGATATTACAGCGAATAACCAAGAAAATAAAATTGATTCGGATAATTCTCAACAAACAGATAATAATTCCCTAGTAGTTGAATTGGAAACTGATGAAGAAGTTTCTCCTCCTCCTATAAAAGAAAATGTTATAAAAAAAGAATCTCCGGATATACCTGTTTATGAAACAGATAGTTCATCAGAAATAAGAATTAGTGATGTTCCATTTAAAATTGGTGATAAGGTATATCATCCTAAACATGGTTATGGGATAATAGAGGGTTTTGCTAATTACAGTAACAAGATATTATTTTGTCAAATAGAATTTGAAAATGTCGGCAGACGTATTCTTGATCCAAGAATATCAGGAATAGAAAAGGTATCATAATAAAAAGAAGCTTTATTAAAGCTTCTTTTTATTATGATTAAATTTGTTTAATTATTATTTTAAAGCTTCTGCTGCCTTTTTAGCTGCTTCTTGAACTCTTGAATCTTCATCCGCTTTTGCTAAGTCAAAAATGGTTTGTAAATCTGCTTTATATTCCGGTCTTGCAATGTGAGATAGAGAAGCTAGAGCGCCAATTCTTAACATTGGATTTGGATTTGCTTTTGCAGTATCAATAACTTGATCAATGCAAGGTAAATCTTTTAATTCAAGAGCCTTACCGTTTCTTTTTTCCAGTTCATTATTTAAGCGTTCTTGCATATAGGATATAGTATATAATGCATATTGTTTGTTAATTTCTGCTTTTTCTAATGGAGTAGGAGTTAATGCTTTAGCCTTTTCTTCTGCAGTTAGTTGATCTTGAGGTTTCTGTCTTAATTGGATTACTTCTGGAGTTGGAGCTTCTAAAGCTGATGTATCTTTATTTATAACGTCTACTAATGCGTCAAAAACTTGAGTATCAAGTAAAACTGGACCAGCAGTATCATTATTTTTTACTGTTTCAGCGATTTCTTCAATTGCTTTTTTTTGTGCATCCAAATCATTTGTTCTTAATTTACCAGCAAATGCTGCAGGATCTATATTTGCAGCTGGGGCTGCAGATTGTTCAACGACAGGTGAAGTTGCTTGAACAGGTGTTTGTGCTTGTTGTTGTACTTGAGGTTGAACATTAGCTTGGGCTGGTTGTTGTGGAGCTGTTGTTATTTGTGGTGCTGGAACAACCGGTGCTTCATTATTCTGTGGCATTTGAGGTGCTTGAACTATTGCTTGGGAAGCAGGAAACGGAGTTGTATATTGAGGAATTACAACAGGCTGTTGAACCGGAACAAACTGTGCAGGCATTTGATATCCGTTTTGCATAGGGGCAATTCCTTGACCTTGTGGATTTAGAATTTCAATGTTAACGCCGTTGAATTGAGATTTGTCAGTACCATAAGACTGTGCAGGTATATAACTGCTGCTCATTGGATAATTATATATAACTCCTGGTGTTTGAGCTTGATTGTATTGAACCGGATTATATGCACCTTGTTGATTCATTGTTTGCATCGGTTGTAGAGCCGGCATATATTGTAATTGTGGTGCTTGTATCATTGTTTACTCCTTATTTACTATCTTAAAATACTAACATTTGCTAATGTACACAATCATAAATGCGTGTGATATAAAAAAATTGCTAAAAATTTTTCTATTGTTTTTTTATTAATTTTTATTTTTCTGTTAAATTCAAGATGGTTCTAAGAAAATAAGGCGTTTACAAAACTTAATATGATGAAAATTAAAGTATATTTTTATCATATTTTTTTTATATTTTGTACAAATTTTTTATTTAATGTAAAATATGACATGTAGGGTTTATTTATTTTTTGGATATGAGTGCAGAGAAGAAAAATACATATAAATTTAATATAAAAGACTATCAAGAGTTGATAGATACTTTAGCTAAGGTAGAATATAAGAAGTTATCTTCGAAGCATCTTATTGATTTTTCTGAGCTTGTTAATATAGGTACTCAGGTTATACATAAGTTGTGCTCAAATTCAGAACCTGATAAATATAATAAGTCTTATTTGTCAACTGCTATAAAATGGGCAATAAGAAATGAAGTAAGACGCAGATACAAGTGGTATGTGCTAAAAAATCAACAAGAAAATACGGTTATTGATGAAGAAAATCAATGTAATATCAGAGAAGCTGTATACAAAACAATTCTTTCTGTTGATGAAATGGCTGAAGGTGATAATCCTACTCAAATAAGAGATAATAAAAGAAATCCTGAAGAAACTGTTTTATTTGCAGAACTTAGTGAAAGTATCAAACATGCAATTAAGAATCTTCCTCCAAGAGAAAGAGAACTTATTGAATGCAAATTTTTTAATGATAAAAAATTAAGAGAAATTTCTGATGAGTTTAACTTATCTCCATCACGAATTTCAAGGATAATTCAGTCAGGTTTAAATAAAATAAGAAAAGAGTTAGTGAAACAAAATTTAGTGTAAAACAGTGTCTTCTGCATTGTTTTTTTTGTAAAGGAGAGAGAGATGTCAAAACTTGTAAGTGGAATTATGTCATACATATTACCTCCATCAAATGATGTTTTTTATTCATTGTTTGAGGAAGGAACGAAATGTTGTAAACAGGCTGCATTATTATTTAATGAAATAATGGAAAAAGGTATCACAGAAGAACATATTGCAATGGCAAGACAGTATAAACATGCAAGTGTAAAAAATATAAAAAAGACATTAGAAGTTTTAGATACATCTTTTGTTACGCCAATAGACAGAGAAGATATTCAAGAAATAGCTACCCTATTAAATAAAATTACAAAAAAAATAACTAAGGCTTGCTTAAATTTAAAAGTATATAGACTTGATTCATATACTGAAAATTTAAGAAATCAAGCTCAAACATTAATTGCTGCAACTTCTGAATTAGAGCAAATTTTTGCTAATTTCAAAAAACCAACAATTTCAGATATGACTGCTAAAAATCTAAAAATGAAAGAAATTGAGACTCGAGGCGATGAGATATTGTATGCTGCAACTGAAGCTTTATTCTCAGGAAAATATGATGCATTGAATGTTATAAAATTAAGAGATATTCATAAGGATTTGGAAAATGCACTGGATGCTTGTTATAGTGTTTCAGATGCTGTAGTAAGTGTTGTTTTAAAAATGAGTTAATAGAGGTTTATTATGACATTTACTATATTATTATTAATAGCTGTAATAATTGTAGCTTTGGCTTTTGAGTACATAAATGGCTTTCATGATTGTGCAAATTCAATTGCATCAATAGTTTCAACAAAGGTATTATCACCAAGACAAGCTGTTTTATTTGGTGCTGTTTTAGAATGTATTGGGGCATTACTTGGTGTCAATGTAGCGAAAACAATTGGAGCCGGAATTATAGCAAGTGATGCAATAACTCTACAGGTTATATTTTGTGCTTTACTTGCTGCTGTAATATGGAATTTAATAACATGGTGGTTTGGGCTTCCATCTAGTTCTTCACATGCATTAATCGGTGGACTGTTAGGTGCAACTTTTATACATGCCGGACTTAATCCCATTCATTTCGTTGTATTGGTTGAAAAAATTATAATACCAATGTTTGCTTCACCTGTTATTGGTTTTATTATTGGATTTATGGTTATGTGTGCATTTTTGAGATTGTTCTATAAAATTAAGCCGGATGTTATAAACAAAAGATTTAAGAAGATACAATTAATAACATCAGGATTAATGGCATTAAGTCATGGCTTAAATGATGCACAAAAAACAATGGGTGTAATTACAATGGCTCTTGTAACAGGCGGTGTAATTGTAATGGAAACCGGTGAATTCAATATTCCGATATATGTAAAATTAATCTGTGCGTTTACGATGGCGATGGGCACAATGTCAGGTGGTTGGAAAATTATTAAAACAATGGGAAGTAAAATTATAAAGTTGAAGCCGATTAGCGGAGCAGCAGCTGATTTTGCAGCTTCCTTAATTGTTTTGGTCGCTTCGCATTTCGGAATTCCATTAAGTACGACTCATGTTGTTTCAACTTCCATTATGGGTGTTGGTTCTGCTATAAAAGGAGGTAATATCAGAACTAATATAATTGGTAATATAGTTACAGCTTGGATTCTAACTATCCCTTGTTGTGTTATACTTTCAATAGTTCTATACTCAACATTAAAGTTGATTCCACATTAAAGAAGGGTAAATATATGACAATACATAAAATACAGTTTCAAACACAAGGTACTTGTTGCGCATTAATGAATGTTGTAATTGAAGATAATATAATACAAGATGTTGAATTTCTTGGCGGTTGTATGGGAAATTTAGCTGGTATAAGAAATTTGGTAAAAGGTATGTCTGTTGATTCTGTAATAGAAAAACTTCAAGGTATCAAATGCGGGTCTAAAAATACAAGTTGTCCGGACCAACTTTCAAAATGCTTATTGGAATATAAAAAACAAGTTGCAAGTGAATTTGTAAAATAGTATAAAAATATATATTTTTATTTTATAATATATATATTAAGTGAGGATATATTGTGTCTATAGAATTAGAAAATAAGCAAGGATTGATTGCTGGAGATGGACAACTACCTGTTAGTTTGGCAAAAAATGCTAAGGAAAATGGATTTGAAGTAATAGCTATTGCTCTTTCTCCGGATAATAGAAATGAATTAAAAAAATATTGTTCAAAAGTATACGATTTAGCACCAGGGGAACTTCTTAAAATAAAAAAGGTTCTTGAAACAGAAGGAATTAAGCAGTTAACTTTTATTGGGAAAGTTTCAAAAAGTTTAGTTGTAAGAAGACCTAAGTTTGATTCTTTGGCTATAGAGTTCCTTAAACAAGCTACAAGACTAAATGATGACGCTATCATGTTGTTTTTAGTTGATGAACTTCGTAAACTTGGTATCACCGTACTGGATCAAACAATATTTATAAAGAATCTAATGGTTCCACGTGGAGTATTGGGAAAAATTCAACCTACAGAAGCTCAGTTATCTGACGTAGAATATGGATATAAAATTGCAAAAGAGATGGGTGAACTTGATATTGGTCAATCTGTTGTAATAAAAGACCGAATGATTATGGCAATTGAAGCTATTGAAGGTACTGATAAATGTATAAAACGTGGTTGTAAATTGGGTAAAAAAGATTCTGTAATAGTAAAAGTTTCTAAACCAAAACAAGATAAGCGTTTTGATATTCCTGCTTTCGGATTGAAAACTCTGAAAACAATGAAAAGATATAAGGCTAAGTTAATTGCTGTAGAAGCAAATGAAACTATTTTAGTTGATTATGAAAAAACTATTGAATTTGCTGATAAAAATAACATTGTAGTAATGGCTGTATGAAAAAATTATTTATAATTACAGGTGAATATTCAGGCGATAGACACGCTGCTGATGTAGTAAAAGAGATAAAAAGAATTAGTCCGGATATGCAAATTGAGGCAGTAGGTGGTTCTAATCTTGCAGATGCAGGTGTGAAATTATATTGTGATCACTCTAAAATGTCCGCTATGGGGTTTAATATGAGTATTATATTGACTCATATTAATTTAGGTAAAAAAATTGCTTCATATCTGAAAAATGAATATAAACCTGATATGGTTTTAATGGTTGACTATGGTGGATTTAATCTTAATCTTTCAAAAGTACTTTCTAAATATGGTTTTAAAATATATTATTACATTCCGCCTCAAATTTGGGCTTCAAGAAAGTGGCGATTAAATACTGTAAAAAAGAATATAAATAAAGTATTAACAATTTTCCCTTTTGAAAAAGAAATGTATGATAAAATTGGTGTAGATGCTGAATTTGTAGGACATCCTTTATTATCGGAAATTCCAGATAAGGTAAATAAAACTGAGTTTTTTGCTAAAAATGATTTTGATATTGACAAAAAATTGGTTTCTATTTTCCCAGGTTCAAGAAAATTTGAAATAAATAATCTTTTAAAATTATTTTTAGAATCGGCAAAATTATTAAAGGAAAAAAATCCTAATATCCAATTTGCTTTAGCTCAGGCACCAAGTATTAAAGATGAACTTATTAATCCTGTTTTGGAAAAATATAAGGATTTGAATATAAAAGTTCTAAAAAATAAAAATTATGAATTATTATCTTCATCAGATGCTCTTATTCTTGCATCCGGGACAGTTGCTCTTGAGGCTGCCCTATATAACACTCCTATGATTATTAGTTATAAGGGGCCAATGTTTTTATATTTAATTTATATGTTAGTTAGATGTATAAAAAGAGTTTGTCTCCCAAATATTATTATGAATCAGGATATTGTCCCTGAAATATTACAGTTTAATGCAAAACCAAAAATTATTTTTGAATCGGTAAATAAGATTCTAAATGATGAAGAGTATAAAAATAAAATGATACAAATGTTGAAAAATGTTAAGCAGAAATTATCAACATCTGGTGCTGCTCATAAAACTGCTGAAATTATCGTTAATAATATCTAATGGATATATTAAAGAAATTTTCTTTTGCAAAAATATTATGTTATGTTAAGATGTTTTTGTAACAGTTTATTACAAATTCGCAATTTTTTTGATTTATAGATTTATAATAAAACGTATTCAGGATTGGTTGATGCAAAAAGATAATAAAATAAAAGATTCATATAAACAAAAGAAAAATCTCTCTCCCTCAAACTCCATAATTACAAATCCAATTGATAAAAGTGGTTTAGTGGCAAAAATTAATATACTGGGGAGTGGGATGAATTCTGTTAATTCATCACATGGTATTATAAATCATCATAGTGAGAAAGCATATTGTGTTGTTGATTATGCCGGTTTTATCAAAGAAACAAATGATATTATAAAGAGATATTATGATATTAAAGTATCTTTAAACGCTTTTCATAATATGTTTACATCAAGGTTAAATTGTGCATATACCGCTTTAGGCTTGATAAATGAGGCTTCTAGTTCTGTAAATATAAAATTATTGGATAAGAATTCAAATGTGTATTCTTTTAAAGTATTTATGAATGATAAAGATAATGAGATAGTTAAAGCAATTGATAGTGGTGATGTTTCAATCTTGCCAAATTCTGCATTTCTGAAATTGCCATCTTTAGCTAATATACCATGCGTAATTATACCTATTCAAATTCAAGGTAAAAATATATGTGTAGCGATGGCAAGTGATTATAATGTACAAAATCACATTAATCTTTATCAAATGGCTGCAACAAATTTAGGATTACTTGTTCAAAATTCTGCTTTATATGAAAAAGTTGCACAAAGTTCTTATATGGATAGTTTAACCAACTTGTATTCTCATAGAAGATTTCATGAATTATTGTCTCAAGAATTATCATATGCTGAAGCAAATAAAACGAAAGTTTCTGTTGTTATTTTTGATATAAATAATATGGGTGAAATTAACAGAGAATATGGACATTCTAAAGGTGATGAAGTAATAAAACTAGTTGCAAATAAAATTAATGAGAATATAAAAAAGCAAGATATAGCTGCACGTTATGGCGGTGATAAAATTTCTTTAATATTGAGAAATATTGATTCAGAAGAAGCAAAATATCTTGCAGAATATTTAACTTATTCTTTATCTTGTTGTCTTGTAGATGATATAGGTCCTATAAATAAAGTTTCTGTTGGTATTGCTACGTATCCTGATGATTCAGGAGATAAAGAAAAATTATTAATATTAGCAGAACAAGCGGTATTGGTTTCTAAAACTAAGGGATATACAAATGGACGATCTACAATTGTTTCAACTCAAGATTATGATTTTTGGGATGATACTGCTATAAATTCATTTGCAACAGTTATGGCAAAAAGACATTCTCAATTAGGTATAAACTTTGAAGAAGCATTAGTTGAACAATTCCAAAATGAGAATATAGTCTCTCAAAATCATTTAATAGAAGTTGTAACTTCTTTAGCTAGTGCAATAGATGCTAAGGATCAATATACAAAAGATCATTCTTCTTCTGTATCGAGATATTCGGTTGCTTTGGCGAAGGCTATTAATTTGCCTGATAAAGAAGTTGAACGCATAAAACTTGGAGCATTGCTTCATGATATTGGTAAAATTGGTATTCCGGAATATGTTCTAACAAAACCTGATAAATTAACACCCGAAGAATTTAAAATTATTCAACAACATCCTTCAATAGGTGTTGAGAAAATACTTGAACCTAATCCTTTACTTCATGATTTGATTCCGATAGTTAAATATCACCATGAACAATGGAATGGGAAAGGTTATCCTTGTGGTTTAAAAGGTGAAGATATTCCTCTTGCCGCTAGAATCGTTGCTGTTGCTGATACATATCACGCTTTAATTAGTGATAGACCATATAGAAAAGGTATGAGCGTTGAAAAGGCTTGTTCTATATTAGAAGAAGGTGCTGGTATTCAATGGGATAAAGAGCTTGTAAGACAATTCATTTCCATAGCACCATCTTTAGCAACTAAGATTTAATTTCTTGAGTTTTGTGATAGTATGGCAGCTCGGAATTTATATCTAACTTCTTTGCATTTTTTCTAAAAATCTTTGATTTATATATTCCCGTATATGCAAGAAAATATTTTAAGCTCACAGCCAAGACTCCAAAGCCATATTTGCAAGAACGTGAGAAATTTATAGACGATGCTTCAGGAAAATATTTGGTAGGACAACTTAATTCTCCTATTTTGAAACCATAATAAGTGACTAAAGCAAGCATTTCATTATCAAAAATAAAATCATCGTCACAATCTTCAAGAGGAAGATTCTCTAGTACTTTTCGTTTAAATCCTCGGAACCCTGTATGATATTCAGAAAGATGTTGTCCTAAAAATATGTTTTCAAAAGCTGTAAGAAACTTATTTGCAATATATTTATATAGCGGCATACCTCCTTCTAAAGCATTTGATAGCATTCTTGATGCAATTACAGCATCATATTCTTCAAAAGCCAGCATAGATGCTATTGCAGGTATAAGTTTTGGTGTATATTGATAATCAGGATGAAGCATTATAACTATATCTGCATTTGATTTTAGTGCAGCTGTATAACAAGATTTCTGGTTTCCACCATATCCTCTATTCTCTTTATGTACAATTGTTGTTATGTTTAAATCTTTTGCTAAATCCTTAGTTTTATCACTTGATTTATCGTCTGTTAATATAATTTCATCGACTATTTCATGGTATATTTCTCTATATGTTTTTTCTAATGTTTTTTCTGCATTATAAGCAGGCATAACTACTACAATTTTCTTACCGTTTAACATAAAACCTCTCTGTAAAATATATATTAAATTATAGATTATTTATTTATTTTTTGCTTGTTGTTAACTTTTGTAAAATAATGTTATAATGTATTAAAGTTTGTTATTAAATAGTCGATAGTTGAATTAATGAGTGATATTGGTGGTAGTTAATGAGTTCTTGTGAATTAAAAGAAAGTTTAGATGTAGTCTTGAATTTTGCTCAAGATGAAAAAAAGACTGTTTTAATAGTAGATGATGAAGAAAATAATTTGCAATTATTAAAAAGAACATTTAGAGGCAAATATAATTTATTGACTGCCCATAATGGAATTGAAGCTTTAGAAGTTGTAAAGCAATATGGAGATAAGATTGCGCTTATTGTTAGTGACCAGAAAATGCCTGTTATGGAAGGTACAGAGTTCTTTAAAAAAGTTCGTGAAACCAATCCTCAAATTATAAAAATTTTATTAACAGGGCATGTAGATACTGATATTTTAGTTTCTGCAATTAATGATTGTGATTTATTTCAATATATTTTGAAACCATTTGAACCGGAAGAGTTAAAAATTGCTGTAGAGAATGGAATTTCAAAATATTCAATGGCTAGTAATAATAAGGTCTTTTATAATGAATTGAGAGAATTATTTTACAAAACAATTCGAGCAATTTCTAATGCTCTGGATACAAAAGATTCATATACAAATGGGCATTCATTGAGAGTTACTTTATACTCAATGATATTGGCAAAAGAACTTAACTTGGATGATTCTTATATGGAAGATATTGAAATAGCAGGTCTATTGCATGATATAGGTAAGATAGCTATGCCCAAAAGTATTTTATGTAAGAATGGTAAACTTACAGATGAAGAGTTTTTAGTTATGAAGTCTCATCCTGTAAGAGGTGAAAAAATTGTACTTAATATAAAAAAACTACAAATGATTTCTGAATGGGTAAAAGCACATCATGAAAAGTGGGATGGAACAGGCTATCCTGATGGTTTAAAAGGAACACAGATACCATTACCCGGACGAATTATTGCATTAGCTGATACTTATGATGCAATGACTTCAACAAGACCTTATCGTACAGCTTTATCACATGAAGTTGCTATATCTGAAATTAAACGTTGTTCAGGTACTCAGTTTGATCCTGAATTAGCAGCGTTATTTATTAAACTAGAAGCAAAAATTAATGATGCAAGGATGAATCCTGAAGAAGCTTACCAGAAATATTCATTCTTGGTTAAAAATATAGATTTTAAAATATTTTCAGAAGCTACTCAAGCGAGTTAATGGATAGTGATATAAATTGATTAAATTGTTTTTCTAAAGATTGTACTAAGTCGTTAGAAGCATTTAACCAGAAATTTGAAGATGCAAGAACTTTTGTTTCAATTCCATTATTATCTGCAATAAAAACCAAAGGATCACTTCCTTTAAATTTTACTAGTGTGTCTTTTATTGCAATAACTGTTTCAAAAGGAATTTCTTGTTTGAATTTTATAGATACAATATTGCTATTTTCTACAGGTTTTATATTTTCTACAATTATTTGAGGATTTCCTTCTTCTCTTTTTTGTAATTTACCTGACATTATTACTTTTTTTTCTTGTTCAAGAAGCGAATTGCATTCTTGAAGTGTTTTATGGAAAGCTACAAATGCAATTTCTCCGGTTAAATCTTCAATTACGCCTGCTTTTAAAAATTTTGTAGGATCTTTTTTTGTTGGAATCTGTCTTACAGATGTCAATAAACCGCATATTGTTACAAAGGTATCATTTGGAATATTTTCCATATCAGATATATTATGAGTTGTTAAAAAAGGAAGTTTGTCTCTTATTGATTCTAAGGGGTGACTTGTTACATAAAATCCTAGTAAATCTTTTTCAAATTCTTGAATTTCTTTATCAGAGAATTCTTCATCATTTCCATATAGTTCAAAAGAACTCATTTGATAGCTGCTTCCACCTATACTTCCGCCGAGTCCTGCAAATAAGCTCACCTGTCCTGATTCTTTTGCTTCATTTTCTCGTGCTGCAGCATTTAGTATATTTTCAATATTGTTAAATACTTTTTTTCTGCAAGGTTCAAGACAAGTCATAGCGCCTGCTTTTGTAAGATTTTCGAGTGATTTCCTGTTTATTACTCTTGGATTAATTCTTTGTGTGAAGTCGGCGATTGATTTAAATTCACCGTTTTTCTCTCTTTCTTCTTCAATTTCTTTCAGTACAGCCTCACCAATTCCTTTAATTGAATTAAGCCCGAATCTTATATTGTCTCCGTCCGGAGTAAATTCTGAATTAGATTTATTTATATCCGGCGGAAGTACTTTTATGCCTAATTTTTGAGCTTCAGCAATATATAGTTGTGTTTTGGTTTGATCATCTTTTGAATTTGTTAACATTGCTGAAATATATTCAACAGGATAGTGCGCTTTTAAATATGCTGTTTGATAAGCTACGAAAGCGTAACAAGCAGAGTGCGACCTATTAAAACAATAACTTGCGAAGCTGCCGATTTGGTCAAAAAGTTCTTTTGCGTCTTTTTCGCTCATTCCTTTTCCGACGGCTTTTTCAATGAAAGGTCCTTCTAATTTTACAAGATCTTCAGGGTGCTTCTTCGCCATTATACGTCTTACACCATCTGCTCCGCCCAGGGAATAATCTGCCAATACTTGGAAAATTTGCATAATTTGTTCTTGATATACTAGCGTCCCATAAGTATCTTTTAATACTGGTTCAAGTAACGGATGTGCGTATTTTATTTCTTGTCTTCCGTGTTTTCTTTCAACGAAGTCTTTTACCATACCTGAACCTAAAGGACCGGGACGGAATAATGCAACTAAAGCACCTAAATCTTCAAATACTGATGGTCGTAAATCTTTTACAAGCTGTTTCATGCCTGCAGATTCTAACTGGAATACACCGTCTGTACTTCCTGTCATTAACATTTTGTATGTTGCTTCATCATCTAATGGGATATGGTTTATATCAACATCTATTCCATGACGTTGCTTTATCATTTCTAATGTTTGAATAATAATGGTTAAGTTCTTTAAACCCAAGAAGTCCATCTTTAAAAGACCGACTTTTTCGCAATCTTCTTTTGGGTATTCAGTTATTACATTTCCTTCTTTTGCATATTGAACAGGCACTATTTCATTTAGGGGATTATGAGAAATTATAACTCCGGCAGCATGCATGCCTGTATTCTGTTTTAAACCTTCAATATTTCGAGCTTCATCTATAATTTGCCTTATAAGTGCATCTTCATCATATACTTTTTTAAAGTCGGGAGAAACCTCAAGTGCTTTATCAATTGTCATACCGACTTCAGCAGGTACATATTGGCTTACCTTGTTAGAAATTTCAAATGGCAAATTCATAACTCTTGCAACAGCTTTTATTGCAGCTTTGGCAGAAAGCGTACCAAATGTTATAATTTGGCAAACTTTGTCTTTCCCATATTTTTCAGTAACATATTCTATTACTTTTTCACGTCCGTCTCCAAAGTCTATATCGACATCGGGCATTGATATACGTTCAGGGTTTAGAAATCTTTCAAAGAATAAATGGTGTTTAATTGGGTCGAGGTCTGTTATTCCAAGCGCATATGCAATTAAACTTCCAGCGGCAGAACCTCTTCCCGGACCAACTGGAACTCCGTGCGTTTTTGCGTAGTTTATAAAGTCCCAAACAATTAAAAAGTATGCGTCAAATCCCATTTTATTAATGATTTCAAGTTCATACTTACATCTTTCTTCAATTTCAGGAGTTATTTCTTCGTATCTTTCGTGTAGTCCTTTTCTTACTAAAAATCCTAAATATGATGGAATTGTATGACCTTCAGGAACCGGAAATGAAGGTAAAATGCTTTTCCCAAGCTCAATTATTACGTGACATTTGTCTGCTATTCGAGCTGTATTTTCTATTGCTTCTTCAAATGTTTCAGCATCAAGCCATTTAAATGCTTCTCTCAATTCTTCAGGTGTTTTTACGTAAAATTCACTATTTGAAAATTTAAATCTGTTTTCATCTTCTTTTAAAGCATTTGTTTGTATACATAAAAGAGTATCATGCCAAGAAGCATCTTCTTTTCTTAAATAGTGGCTGTCATTTGTTATGACCAGTGGAATATCTAATTCTTTTGCTATTTTAATAAGTTCAGGATTTGTTCTTTTTTGTTCTTCAATTCCGTGGTCTTGAATTTCTATATAGTAATCATCTTTAAACAGATTCTTATACCATTTAGCAGTTTCTCTTGCTTCTTCTTTATTTCCGTTTAAGATACTTTGTGCCAACTCTCCTGCAACGCAAGCAGATAAGCATATAAGCCCTTCGGAGTGTTTTTCTAAAATTTCTCTGTTAATACGCGGTTTATAATAAAACCCATCTATATGTGCTATACTTACAAGTTTTACCAGATTTTTATATCCTGTATTATCTTTTGCAAGTAATACTAAATGGTATAGTTCACGATTATTTGTATCTTTTTGAGTAATATCTCCGTGAAGTACATAAAATTCGCAGCCTATAATTGTTTTAAACTGCATATCTTTACCAAGTCTGTAAAACTCTAATGCTCCATACATAACGCCGTGGTCAGTAATTGCAACAGCTTCAAAGTTATTATCTTTTGCAAATTTGATATAGTCTTTGTTTCTTATTGCACCATCAAGTAAACTATATTCTGTATGTACATGTAAAGGTACATAGCGCATTTATTTATCCCTTTTCTCGACCCTTGTTCATAAATATGGTAACACATTGCTACTTTTCATGTAAATTAAAGATTTTATTATGTTACAATTTCCGCAATCATTTTTTCATTATAGTCTGATATGCTTGTTAATCTTACTTTTACAAGTTTGTCTTTATAATTATCTTTATTATTAATAAGAACATTTATATAATTATTTGTTATTCCTTTTAGCAATCCTGTTTTTTTATCTCGTTGTTTTTCGATTATAACTTCATTATATGTTTCAATGTTTTTATTAAAAAATGCATTTAGCTTGGTATCAGATATTTCTTGGATAAGTTTGGCTCTACGTTTTTTTTCCATTGTTTCTATTTGATTATCCATTTTGTCTGCTATTGTTCCTTTTCTTCTTGAATAAGGAAATACATGGATACGTGTTAATTCAAGTTCTTTTAAATTATTATATGTTATTTCAAAATCCTCTGTAGTCTCATTTGGAAAACCTACAATAATGTCACTTCCTATAAATGCTTTGTCGAATTTTAAATTGATGTAATTTACTATGCTTTTTATTTCTTCAACATTATAGTTTCTATTCATTGCTTTTAATGTTTTATTGCAAACTGATTGCAATGAAAGATGGAAGTGTGGGCAAAATTTTTTAGATTTTGATAAGAAATTGATGAAATCAGTTGTTAGTTCTGTTGGATTTAATGAGCCTAGTCTATATCTTTCTATATTTGTGTTCTCAATTTTTTCTAATAAATTTTGAAGTTTTAATTTTGGATTTAAATCATTACCCCATTGTCCAATATGGATACCTGTTAAAACTGTTTCAAAATAACCTTCATCAGCAAATAAATTGATCTGCTCAATTATATTTTTAATTGAATTTGAACGATTTTTTCCTCTTGCAAATGGTATTGTGCAGTATGAACATCTATTGTTACATCCGTCTTGTATTTTTACTGAAGCTCTTGTTCTATGTGCTTGATGTAATTTTTCATATCTAAAATAATCGTGACTAAAAATATCTGAAACCCTTAAATTTTCTCCTTTTTTTATAATTTCTGCAATATCATTCTTCTCGTGATTTCCGATTACATAGTCTGCAAAGTTTTGTTTTAAGAGATTTTCTTTTTCCAATTGTGCCATACAGCCTGTGATTATTATTTTAATATTTGGATTTTCTCTTTTTGCTTTTCTTATATAAGAAAGATTTTTTGTATCTGCAATTTGGGTTACGGAACAAGAATTTAATATGTAATATTCTGCATTTTTTATATCGTTTGTTTCAGTATAGCCATTGTTTGTCATGATTTCTGCAATTAATGCAGATTCAACTTGATTTGTTTTGCATCCTAGAGTTTTTATTATAAATTTTTTCATCATTCTATTATTATAAATTAAAAAAATTAATCTTCTTCAATAAGGCTATTTTTTGATGTTTTTCCTAATAAATCAGCGGCTATAGCTATAGTTTTGGGAAAATATCTTACTAAAAATTGAGATCTTGTTTTTATATTTTCATAGTTAGATCCATATTGGCTGAGAATCATGTTTGTTTCAGCCACAAATTCATTTGTTCCTATAGCTTCAAATATTTCTGCTTTTGGAGAAAAGTACTGTACGAATTCTTGTTCATTTTCAGGAGTGGAATTTGAAAATTCTTGCATTTCTTCGAAATATGATTTTAAGAAGATTTCATCATTAACGCTAAATTGAGTCTCATAATCTTTAAAGTGTCCTGCTTCGTGCAGAATTATGCTATGGTTGCCCCCTGTAGAAATTGTTTTTGTATATCCGTCTGCTAATGAATCTTTTTCTCTACAGTAATTCCATCTATCAATGTTTTTATATATTGTTAATAATGTGTCAACGTGTAGGGTCTTTATTGTTTCCCATAGTATATCTTGATAATAGTATGCTAATTTATCTTTAAATGAAAGTTTCTTTATTCCTTTTCCATCAGATATTGTTATTTGTTTATTTTTATCATCGTATTCTATTTGATATTCTACCCCGTTGATTATATTTGTTACGGAACTATCACTATTTTTCTTATATTCTCTTTGTCTATTCATTAATTCTTTATTTTTTTCATCTCTAATTTTATATGAATAATAGCTATATATAATTTCACCATTATCATTT
>DVJT01000032.1 GCA_018716565.1 Candidatus Avigastranaerophilus faecigallinarum
TATTATATTACAATACTCTTTAAACTCATTTATTAACTCAACCCAACCTTCAACTTTCCAATGCTTATTCTTCCAGGTTGTAGCAGGCGCTATAAGTATAGTCTTTCTTGATTTATCAATATTTTGTATTATATCTATTATATCTTTAGAGTATTCTTTACTTAAATCAGGTATAACAAAGTCAGGTTTTATATCATTACAATCAAGATATTGTGCTATTTCTAAATTTCTTTTAACTACGTGATAATTTATATCAAATTGTTTTCTGTTTGTTTTAATTATTTCATTTGCAAAAAGCCAAGAAAATTCTCTTCCTCCATCAAGTGCAATCTTTCTTTTTCCTCTAGATAACTCCATAATAATAGAACTTTTTAAAAGTTGTTGCGTATCAATTACAATATCATATTTTTCTGAACGTATTTTTTTTATAATTAAAAAAAACTCTTTCAAAACATTATAAAAATTCATTTTTTTCCATTTTTTGCGTTCTAGAACGTATACGTTATTTAGAAGAGGATTATTTAAAATAAATTTTTCTGCTTTATCTTCAACTATCCAGTCTATTTGTATGTTTGGATACCTTTTTCTTAGTGCATTTGCTAAAGGAAGCGTATGTATAGCATCACCTAAAGCACTAAGTCTTATTATTAAGATTTTTTCTATATTATTATTTTTCAATTTTTCAACCTCTTTTACTAAGTATAACAAAGATTACATATAAATAGCTGAATTTAATATAAAAAAAATACTATAAAAGTTTACATTTGATTTCTTTTTTTAAACTTTTTGGGGGAATGAATTTATAGAAAATTTTATTATTATTAATTTGTTAGAAAGCAATGGTTAATATCTGCATAAAAAGACAATTAGGACACTTTATATATGAATAGAAAAAAAGAAAAAGAAATTAAGAATTCTATAAGAATGTGTAAGTTAAGACTACAGACAATACAACCTCATCTAACAGATGAAAAGCCTATTTTAAATGAATCTTTTAACAGACTCTTAATAGAAAAAGCAATTTTAAGAGATAAACTAATGCATAAAGAACCCTCTTTCCTATCAAAATTGGCAAGAAAAATTAGGACTTATAATAAAAAAGAATTAATTTGTGACTACTTTAAATAAATAGCAGATTATAATTTCTTTTATATATATTTATGTTTTGGAGTTTTTATAGACTTCAAATTTAAAATTATTTTTCTCTTAAAATATGTTAGCAAATGACATAAAGAAATCACTAATTACATTGAGCAAAGAAGGCATTATTACAACTAAAATAGCAGCGCCCATACAAGGTTTAAATAAGAAACTCATTTGAAAGACATTAACTTGTGGTGCAGTTTTAGAAATAATACCCAAGATTATATCTTGTCCCAATGTTGCAAGTAAAACCGGAGATGCAATTTGCAAACCAATATATAATACATTAGACGTTATTTTAACCAAATATGGCATATTTACTATCTCATCTAATGGCACAAAAGAACTATATACAGGAAATATCTCAAAACTTCTTATAAAAGCATTAAAAGTCCAATATGCTCCGCCTATTTCTAAGAATATAATTAATCCCAGGATACTAAAGATTCTACCCATAATTGAAATTTGAGAAGATGTTGTAGGATCCATAATTGTAGCAGAAGAAACACCTTGCTGCATATTAATCATATCACCGCCACTTTCAACAGCTTTAACTATACAGTTAACGATAAATCCTATTAAAGCACCACATAAAAAATTTATTATAACCGAATATATTATTGATACACCTTGAGGTGGTGTTTCCGGTTTTATTATCATTGAAAGAGTAATTGTAAAAATAAGCGCAAAACCGACTTTTGCAATCATTGGAATTTCACTTCTTTGTAAGAAGGGAGCTGTTCTGATTAAACCTGCAACTCTTGCAAAAATAGGAATTCCACCTGCCAGTATATTATTTACTTCTGGAAAAAGTTTAGGAAACTCATTCACGATTAAGTCTAACATTATTTACTTGCTCTTTCATATTCTATAGGTAAATCTATTTCTGTTAGTCCAACTTTATTATCTTGAAATTTAGGACCCGAAATAAATCTTATTTGATATGCAGCTATATTCGTCGTTAAAATAACATCACAAACACCATCTTTATTTGTTTCTATAAATAATTGTTTTTTTTCATTACCTACAGAAGTTATAGGAGTTAAATTTACGATATCTTTATTTGATACATTTATGTTTTTTACTGAAGAATCAATATCCAGAAGATACATACTACCTGATTTCAAATTAAAAATATTTATATCATTATTAACCAATGAACAAATTCCATATTGTACAGACAAAAGGAAAAGCATTAACAGAATTATTATTCTTTTCATCTCTGATTCTCCATAATTTTCTTTCTTTCAGCAAGGTTTGGAGTAGGAACGTTTTTTGCTCCATTTCTCAAGAAATTAAATCTATTTTTTTGATTTGTGCCCTGGGGTGTTGCAGCATTATTTAATATATGTGACATAGGGGTCATATCTTTTTTTACATCTGTTTTCATTTCATCAATAAATGGTTTTGTATAGTTATAATAATCTGATGGTAAAACATAATTATCCGATTTTGGAACAACATCAAAAGCTATAACAGCTCCTTCATTAAATAAATTGGTTAGTAATTTTAAATAACCTGTTCCCAAAATTATGATTACAAGAAAAACTGTGAATATTTTCGGAGCAGCAGCTATTGTTTGTTCTTGTACTTGCGTTACAGCTTGCAAAATACCGACAATCAAACCAATGACAGCTGCCGTCAATACACAAGGCATTGCTATCATTAACATTACCATCAATCCTTTTGCAAAATATTCTATTAATAATTCCATTTTAAACCCTTAGTTAAAACTTCCGACCAAACCATTAACAATCAAACTCCAACCGTCAACAGCAATAAATATAAGCAACTTAAACGGCAAAGATATAATTGTAGGTGATAACATAAACATACCCAGTGCCAGTAATACGTTAGCAATTACTAAGTCCAACACAATGAATGGCACAAAGATTATAAAACTTATTTCAAAAGCCGTTTTTAATTCACTTAGAATATACGCTGGAGCCACCTCCCATATTGTAACTTCTTCAACTGAAGCAGGGGCTTCTTTTCTTGTCAGTTGAACAAAAAAGGCTAAGTCTTTTTCTCTTGTTTGTTTTAACATAAATTCTTTCAATGGTTTTGAACCTTCACTTATTGCAAGTACAATTGATCCATTTTTTTCATATGGTTTTGAACCAACTTCGTACATTTGCTGAAAAACAGGTCCCATAGTGTAGAAAGTTAATATTATTGAAAGTCCAACTAATACGATTGCCGGAGGTATTTGCTGAGCACCTAAAGCTTGTTTCAAAAAACCAAAAACTATTGCATATCTTAAAAAGCTTGTCATACAAACAAACATGAATGGTAAAAACGAAAATATTGCCATTACCATCAATAATTGTAATACAGGACTTAAGTCTTTTAATATTGTATCCATTTTAACCTCTGTTTATTCTATGTGCGAGTTTTTTCATTGTTGAAAACTCTGTAATTTTTTCGTTGTTTTGAGTTTCATTTATAATACTTTCAATATTTAGAGTTTCATTTAATTTTGCAAGCATTGTAGTACTTGCAGGATCACCTGCAATTAAAAACTTCTCTGTTCCTGCTTTTATTACATAAACTGTTTTTGTTGCAGATAGACGAAGTGAATTTTCTACCTGTAAAAATTCTTTACTTTTACCTCTTGTATTAATATTGATTGATTTTTTATATACAAATAACGCCATAACAATAAAACCAATCATTGCAAGAGTGTATATAGCAAAATTAATCAAATAGCTGTTCATATTTACCTCTAAATACTTTCATCTTCTATTTCAAAGTCACTATAATCAAAGTTTTCGTTTCCATCTGCTTGTTTTGCTGCACTTTGTGTATTAGGTTGTGCAGGCGCATTTGGTCTTACCGGTCTTTTGTCCGATGATGATGGTCTTTTTGCCGCACCTGCCGGCATTGGTCTTGGTGCCGGATTTTTAACTTCTGGTGTTGCATCAGTAGGATTTGCATTTTCTGTTTTGACTTCTTTTCCTTTTGCTGATATAGGTTGTTTCGCCGCTTCTTCTTTTGTCTTCTTCACATTATCTATCCTTACTCCATAGCGGTCATTTAATATTACAAGTTCCCCTGTTGCTACAACTTGATTTTCAACTCTTAATTTTATTTTATTGTCATATACAGAACCAACATCAATAACAAGACCTTCAGAAATTTGTTTTAGTTCCCCCAAAGTAAGTTTTACATTATCAAATTCCGCAATGACATCTACAAGAATTGAATCCCACATATTTTGAGGTTTTACATTTGTTTCTTCTTCCATCTCATTGTCTCCATTATTATCTATACTTATTATCAATGATGGATTAGGGTTTATTCTGAATTTGATTTCATTATTGTCCCATAATACCGACATCTTATTAATATCACTGTTCTCCAGTACTATAATGTCCCCATCTTCAATTTCTTTTATATCATTTAAAGCTAATTTGGTAGAGCCAACACTTATTGTTAAGGCAACCATAGTCTTTTTAAAATCAGATATGTCAAATCTTTCCGAAATTTTATCAGGTTCAATTTTCGGTAGCATATACTCAGGAATTGTTAATATTATCTTTCCTGTATGATTATTTTTAAATCTTGCAAAGAACGTAAAATTATAATCCTTTGCTGATTCTGTTATTTTTCTGTTTACTTCCGTTTTATTAATATAATCTTCTATATTCTTATATACAAATACTGTAAAAGATTTTATTAATCCTGCTTCTATTTCAGTAAGTTTATTTAATCCAAATTTAGTATCACTTACTCCTAAAGAATTGTCTAATAATGAAGATACCAAACTTGAAGAAACTCGCATTATAATTGATGAAGTCTTATTTACGGGTAATTTATTTACAAAATATTCATCTCCATAGAAAAATATATTTTCATCACAGGAAATTCCCATAAATCTTAGTTTAAAATCTTTCTGGAAAAATTCATCAAGAGATTTTTGTACTTTTGAATATATATTAGAGTAAAACCAAGAGTAATTTTCTGCCAAATTGCTCTTTAACTTTTTATCCTGATTGTTTTCTGTTTTTAAAACTGTCATTATTTACCCTAATCTTTATCCCTGTAGAATACGATATATTTTTTTATACAATGAGACATCATTTATATGTTGTATTTTTTAGCACTAAAAAATATCCCGAATTATATATATATTAAGGTTTTTAATAAAAAATTCAAATAATCTGCTTAAATCATTAATTTATATGATACGTAAATATTCAATTTTTCATATACTAAACAAATAAATATAGTAATGATTTGGGGAATTATGGTAAAAGCAAGTAATACGAAGAAAGTTAGAATTCAAGAGCAAAAGCCTGATTTAAGAATTGTTAAAGAGGTTAAGACAAAGCCATATAGCGATATAGATTTAAATAATTGGAAAGACTACTCGCATATTAAAACAGATACTTGGTGGGAATTTGCATCAAGAGATAAATCTAACGGTCATTCAAACGAATATCATGGCAATTATATTCCGCAAATTGCGCAACAATTGTATGAAAGATTTACCAAAAAAGGAGATATTGTACTTGATATGTTCTTAGGTTCTGGAACAAGTGCAATTGAGGCCTTACATATGGGTAGAAGGTGTATTGGTGTTGAGTTAAAGCCTAAGCAGGTGGATATTGTCAGCAATAAATTTTCGCCAAAAGAACTTGTAACTGACATAAATCTAATATGTTCAGATAGTGCAAATGAAGAAGTAAAAGAAAAAATTCAAGCAAGACTTGATGTAATGAGAAGAGATAAAGCTCAATTTTTGGTGCTTCATCCGCCATATGATGACATAATTAAGTTTTCAGATAAAAAAGAAGACTTATCTAATTGTGCAAATACAGAAGAATTTTATAATCTTTTCAAAAAAGTAGCTCAAAATGGTTATGATATGCTTGAAAAAGGCAGATTTGCAGCTTTAATAATCGGGGACAAATATGCAAATGGAGAGATAGTTCCGTTGGGAGCTGATTGTGCTAGTAAAATGCGTGAAATAGGTTTCAAAATGAAAGCTGTTATTGTTAAAAATATGGAAGGTAATGAAAGAGCAAAAGGTAAAACTGCTAATCTATGGAGATATAGAGCTTTAAACGGCGGTTTCTATATCTTTAAACATGAGTATATATATGTCTTCCAAAAAGTTTAGAAATAAAAAAAATCAAAATATATATGAATTAATTCGTGATGACGTTATTAATGCTACGAATTCAAATGACGGACAAATAATGGTTCTTTATAAAAGTGAAAAATATCCTGATAAAATTTTTGTTCGTGAAAAATCTGAATTCTACATTAAATTTGAAGAAATTTAATTACCATTTATGAACATATTCTTGTGGTTTATAAGTTTCAATGTAGCTGAAAATATCGTTAACAGAGTTTGCTATATAGTATAAAGACTTCATTTCTTCTTTCGCAAATTTTTCTTTATAAACGATATCAAACATTTTAAACATATAATCGTAATATCCGTCCAAATTTAAAAATATAATAGGCTTATTATGATAACCCAGTTGCTTTGCTACAAGTATTTCAAAGACTTCTTCGAAAGTTCCGAACCCGCCAGGAGCACATATAAAGATATCTGCATATTTTTCCATTGTGGCTTTTCTTTCACGCATATCTTTAGTAATTACAACTTTTGCTAAAGCAGGGTGTTTTAGTCCGAATGAAGCTATACGTTCGGGTATTACACCTATAACTTCCGCACCGTTTTTTATTGCATTATTTGCAATAACTCCCATCATTCCTACGGTTGTTCCGCCATAGACCATGTTATATCCATTTTGCCCGATTTTTTCTCCTAATTCCTTTGAACAAATATAAAATTTTTCGTCTAAATTATTACTAGATGAACAATATACACATATAGTTTTTTTATTGTCAGAAAACATATTCCCCTCTTCTTTAAAGATAATACTTGTATTATACTCAGCCAAATATTTTCTGTCATTTTATTAATAAAATTTGCTTTATTAATTCGTAATTAATTACTATTTTTTTAAATGTTTAAAAGCTTTAACAACTACTTGTGTTCTATCTTCTACGCCAAGTTTTTGAATAATACTGCTAACATGAACTTTAACAGTATTAACACTTACATCTAATATTTTTGATATTTCGCTGTTATTTAACCCTTCACATATATAGTCTAGAACTTCTTTTTCTCTATCTGTAAGATTATAATCTTCATCAAAATCATATGATTGTTTTTTTGATTCTGAAGATAAAGCATTTAAAACAAAATCTGAAATTTTAGGATCAAACCAAATAGCCCCCTCAATAACAGACAATACAGTATCCGCAAGCCTATCTGGATTTATATCTTTTGAACAATATGCATTTGCACCGGCTTTTATTGAATCTAATACTTCTTCTTCTGAATTATGAGATGTTAATATAATAACCTTTATCTTATTGTTAACTGATTTTATCTCTCTTGTAGCTTCAATACCGTTCATCGATGGCAAGCCTAAATCCATAATAACAGCATCAATATTATGATTCTTTATCATATTAATTGCTTCTTCTCCCGATGAAGCTTCATAAATTTCATTTATAAAATTCTTAGATTCAAAAGCAGTCTTTAATCCAAATCTTATTAATGCATGATCTTCTACAATTAATACATTATACATAGATACTAACCCTTATAATACACTATCTGAATTCTGGCGAATATAATATGAATTAAAGATATCAATAACCTTCTTTTCTTTACGATTCAAAGATTCTTTTTTAAGTATTTCCGCATATTGTTTTAAATTAATTGCAGAAAGAATTTTTCTGTCATTTTCTTTTAAAGTCATTTTATATTCACTTATAAGGACATCTGTTATTAAATCACATTGAATACTCAAAAAGGCATCAATAATTTTACCGTCAAAATGTTTATTTTTACCTTCTATCATAATATCTAAAGCATCAGACATTGGCATTCTGTCACGATAATGACGGACTGATGTAATAGCATCGAAAACATCACTGACAGCAAGGATTCTTCCTCCGAATGGAATTTCTTCCCCTTTTAACCCTCTAAAATAGCCAGTTCCGTCGTATTTTTCATGGTGAGATGCTGCAATTTCTGCTATTTCAGAAAAGGAAGAATTCATATTCGTTTTACATAAGATATCATATGTTATTTTTACATGTTCTTTAATATGCTCATACTCTTCTTTTGTTAATGCTCCTTTTTTTTGCAAAACAGCATCTTTTATACCTATTTTCCCTATATCATGAAGCATCGCAGCTTTAGATATAATTTCTGTTACATCTTTATTCAAGCCAATTTTTTTTGCAATTAGTTCTGAATATAGTTTAACTCTGTTTGAATGACCTAATGTAATCTTGTCACGAGCATCTATTGAAGCGGCCAATGTATCAATAAAGCCTGCAAATAATTTTTGCTGCTCTTCTAACATTTTCTGCTGAATGCTAAAAAGAAGATTATTTTCGATTGCTATACCTGCATTTGTTCCGATAGCTAAAAGTATATCTTCATCTGCATCTGTAAAATCACCATCTTTTTTATTTAATACTTGAAAAACTCCAATTATTTCAAACTTTATATTTCTAATTGGCATACATAATAAATTGTATGTTTTATAACCTGTATGCTTATCAATTTCTTTGTTGAAACGGCTGTCGTTATATGCATCCTTTATTTTTATTGTCTCACCTGTTTTAACAACATATCCGGCAAAACCTTTATCTGCAGAAAAACGAATTTCTTCACTTTCCATTCCGAGTGCAACTTTTGACCATAATTCATTTTTATCTTTATCATATAAGAAAACAGTACATCTGTCTGCATTTAGAACAAGTCTTGTTTGTTCTGCTATTGTGATTAAAAGTTTATCCAAATTAGCTTCTGCATTCACTGTTCTTGCAATTTTGGATAAAGCCAATAACAATGTAGTATTTTGTTCTGCATCTTTATTTTTTATATCTTTTGATTTAAAAGAAGTATCTATACCCGAATTTGTATTTATAAAATTTTCTGATATTTCATTTAATCTTGCATAAAATTTCTTATAACCGAAAGAACGAGCCATTTGAATGGCTTTTTCAAGATAATCATATGCCATTTTCGTATTTTGCAACTTCATATATGTCAAAGACAATAATTCATATGCCTTTATCTTCAATAAAGGGTATTCTTCTATATAATCCGAAGAATATGTAAGATAAAAAAGAGCTTCACTAAATTTATTTTCTATAAAATATATTTGTCCAAATGCAAATTTATTAACAGCCAAAATATTTTTTTTATTTGCACTTTCAGCTAAAAATTTTGAATCTTCTAATAATAGTAAAGATTTATAATACCCTTCTTCTTTAGTTATATATTTAATTAACCCAATTAAAGACAAACAGACCGATACTTTTGCTATATCCTTATGAGCCAAAAATATTTTATGAGCTATTGATAGATTTTCAACTGCAATTTTATAATTTTCCGCAACATAAAACTCAATTGCCTCTTTCAATAAGCAATCAGCACCTTCGAGTGTTTCACTAAACAAACTACCATTATGCTTTTTAGGCATATACATCCTTAACAAACTTCTTGTTTCATTATACAATATATTTTATAGATTTTATACAATGGATTAAGAAAATATGAAAAAAGTTAGTATTATTATTCCCGTTTTTAATGAAAAAAACACAATTAAAGCACTTTTAGAAAAAGTACAAAATGCAAACTTTTCAAGTTTGGAAAAAGAAATAATAATGGTAGATGATTGTTCTAATGATGGAACTACAGAAATTTTAAGAGAATTAAGCAAAAATTATAAAGTATTTTTCCATGAAAAAAATCAAGGCAAAGGTGCTGCAATAAGAACAGCAATAAAAGAAGCCACTGGGGATTTTGTTGTGATTCAAGATGCAGATTTGGAATATTTACCTGATGATTATGATAAACTTTTGCCTTTTTTAATAAATGATGAGGCAGATGTTGTATATGGTTCAAGATTTAAGAATCAAGAAAATTCAAAAAATTTCATATTAAAAAATAAAATCGCAAATAAGTTCCTGACACTGTTAACAAATATATTGTACGGAGCAGAAATAACTGATATGGAAACTTGTTATAAGGCATTTAAACGAGAGTTAATTCAAAGTATTACAATAAAATCAAATCGTTTTGATTTTGAGCCTGAAATAACTGCTAAAATTATGAAAAGAAAGGCAAGATTAAAAGAAGTTCCAATTTCTTATTTTGGCAGAGGACACGATGAAGGTAAAAAAATAAACTGGAAAGATGGTATCCATGCCATTTTAACGCTAATAAAATTTCGTTTTACTGATTAGTAAATGTAAAAAAAAATTAGCAATTTCTTAAACAAACGCAATAAAAAAAATTCAGTGGATTTAGAACAATTGCTATGCGTGTTGGAATGCCTAAATTTAATCAATATATTGCAACTTCACTAGAAAAGTTTTCTCAAAACGGAGGTGAAAAAGTTTCTAACTATGTTAATGCTGCCGGAAAAGCGGTTATAGCTCCACTTGTTATTATGCATAATCCATTTACTAAAGAAAATGAAGATAACAGAAAATGGGCAGCAATAAAACAACCTGTTGAAGCCATTTTAACAATTACAATGCAATTGGCCAGTTTAGCACTTTTATATAAAGGTATTAATTCTCTAATAAAAAAAGGAAAAATAAATTTCAAATATGTTGAAAATGCAACCAAAGATATATCTAAAATACCTAAAAATATTTTAGAAGCTTGTAATAATGATTATGATAAAGCTTTAAAAATGTATAAAGAACAATATAACGAAATCTTCAAAGATAGAGTAGGAGCAATTGTTTCTTCTGTTTCATATTTGCCTGTACTTGCTCTATCAAATAAAGTTTATCCAAAGATAGCTCAGAAGTTGGTAAATAAAAATGAAAACAAGTCTTCTAAATAGAATTACCAATTCTGAATTGGTAAATAAACATATTAATAAAGCAATAAAAGATGATACATTTGCAGCTAAGACATTGGTTACACTAGGTGTTACAAAAGATGTATTCGCATATGGAGCAAGATTCGCAACAACTATGAAGAACAAAGAAATTCCTGAAGAACAACGTCCTTTTGTTGCGTCAATGGATTTAATGTCAGGTGTTATTACAGCAATTATGCAAATTGGTGTTGGATACAGTCTTGCAAACCCCAAAATACAGGATAAAATTTGGGATAAATTCTTCAAAAACTGCAAATTTGATAATATAGTTTCTGCCAAAAAAGGATTTAGTCAGATTTTAGCATTAATAGGTTCAACAATAATCGCAGAAAGAATCTTAGTTCCATTAATAGCAACTCCCGCAGCTGAAAAATTTGAAAAAAAAGTTTTTCATCATAATACTAAAACAGAATATCAACGTTCTCTAAGTCAAATTACATTTTCTGATTTTGAAAAAGATATAGCAAATGGTATTGATGCCTAAATATATAATTTTTAATCTTTGTTTAAACTTGATTTTGCTTTTTCTATAGCTTCAATTTCTGAAAAGAAAATGTAATCTTCTCCTATTTGCGAAATGATATTATGTTCTTTCAATTGTTTTAAGACATCTTGATTATCAATTACCATAAAAATTTTTATATCTTGTGATTGAAGCCTAATTATAATATCTTCAAGCGCAAATATAGCAGAGATATCTAAAAGTGCTCCGGATGAATAGTCTAAAATCAAGTACTTAGTACCCCATAATTCTTCAAATTGTGAAACTAATTGAGTAGCTGAACCAAAGAAGAATTGACCGTCGATATGAACAATACGAATTTTGTGCTTATAGGTTTTATCAATATTTTTTTCCAGTTCAATGATATTTTCATCTTGCAATGTTTTATGAACAAGCTTTGTATTATCCGCCATTTTCTTTGCATATAAAACAGCTGCACCTGTTATACCTGCCCCCACTGCTACAATCAAATTATAAAATACAGTAAGAATAAATACTAACCACAATACATACAAATCGTCTTTAGGTGCATACCTTAATACTTTCAATAATTTAACATCAATTATGTCATATCCTATTTTGATTAATATTGCAGCCAAAACAGGTAAAGGAATTTCTGCCACAAAACCTGATAATTTAAATAAAAGAATAATTAATATGATAGGACTGATTATTGCAGAAATTTTTGTAGTTGCACCTGAATTAATTGCAGCAACTGTTCTCATTGTAGCGGCTGATCCTGGCAAAGAACCCGTCATAGCACAAAAAATATTTCCTACTCCTTGACCTATCAACATTCTTTTTAGTGATGTTTTATTTTTTGTCAAAGAATCAGAAACTAAAACAGTTAGTAAACTTTCTGCTGAAAAAACTATTGCAAAGATTATTGCATAATGCATATATGTAATAATATCGTGAAGATTATATTTAGGAATACTCAAACTTGGCAAAGAAACTGAAATGTGAGATATTTTTTCTACATTAAGTCCCAGTTTTATTGATATAAATGTTCCTATTACAAGTGCAATTGCTTGAGATGGAATTATTTTATTAAACTTTTTGGGAACAGCAAATACAATTAAAAGAGTTAATAATCCTAAGCAGAAAGCATCGTAATTTATAGAATTAATATTTTTGAATAAAGCTGAAATACTTGTAATAGTATTAGACATAATAGGACAGCCAATTAACGGATTTAACTGCATAATTATGATAATAATTCCTATACCATTTAAAAATCCTGAAATAACAGGATACGGGATATATTTAATTACAGAAGGAAAAGCTGTAAGAGAAAGCAGAACTTGAATAATCCCCGCAAGCAATATAATCATAAGTACAGATGGAATATCAAAGTTTAAAGCGTGCATAACAGAAGCTACAACTATTGCTACAGGACCGGTTATCCCTGATATTAAAGGTGCTCTTCCTCCAATTATTGCAGATATAAAGCACAAAATAATTGCACCCCATAAACCGGCTAAAGCACCAACTCCTGTGGCTACACCGAATGCTAACGCTTGTGGCAATGCAATAATAGAAGCATTCAAACCACCTAAAAAGTCTCCAAATAAAACTTTTAAATTATTTATTTTCATAAAAAAATATTAGCACAAGATGGTATATCAAAAAAGATTCATTTTTTAAAATTAAAATAATACCAATTTTTGTTGCCAAGTAGGCTACATACAATTATTAACATATGTTTCAAAATAATAATATGATTAGTGAAGAAGATAAATTACAAAAGTTTGGTAAAAACATAGCAAAATATAGAAAAATGAAGCATTTATCACAAAATCAACTTGCTGAGATGCTTGATATTTCTAGAGAACACCTTGCGAAGATTGAAACTGCAAGAAGAGGAGTAAGCTTTAGTCTCCTTTTCAAGTTATGTGATACATTGGATATTTTAGAAAGAGATTTATTTGATTTTCAATAATTTATAGTATTTTAGAATATGATCGTTTGAATTTCACATAAATTACATGTTATTTTATGTTATAAAATAAAAAGCCCTGAATATTTTCTCAGAGCTTTTTAGATTTATAATTCAAAACTTAATAATAAATATTTATTTTTTAGTTTTCTTCGTTTTTTTGGTTTTAGTTGTAGCGGTTATTCCTGTAGAGTCTTTGGATTCTGTCATTTCAGTTGTTGAATCCATAGTTTTTTCTTCCGGTAGAATGTTTTCATCAGGTTGTGCCATTTCGTTTTCTACCTTTGTTGTTGGAATGGATTGATCTAATGTTTTTGTTTCATTATTTGTAGTTGGTGTAACTGTTTCATTATTAATCTGTTGCATTTGAGCTTCTGATCCAATGGGCTGTGTTGTTTTGTTTTCTAATGTTGTAGTTGGTATTGGTTGAGCTAATGTTTGTGTTTTATTATTAATCTGTTTCATTTTAGCTTCTGATTCAACCTTTTGTGTCGTTTTTTTGTCTAGCGTTGTAGTTGGTATTGGTTGAGCTAATGTTTTTGTATCCATAGTTGTTGTGTCAGGAGCAACTTTTTCAACGGCCTGTGTTTCTTCCATTACAGGAGATGTTGGTTCATTTTTTACAGGTGTTATTGATTCTTCTGTGTTTACTGTTTGTGTTTGTTCTTTTGTTACATCTGAAACAGGTTGTTCTTGAACTGTCTGTTGAACTTCTGTTTCTCTTGCTGTTTCAATTAAATCAGAAAGTTCCATTCCGGCTGCAAAGCAATAATTAGCAGTGAACATACAAATTGATAAGATTGTAAATATTTTCCTCATTGTTCCTCCTTTTTTTGATATTCTTATTGTTTACCTATTATTTATTATTAAAAAAGTAAAAAATATGTATACACCTATTGGATAATTCCATATTGGCGCTTTAAATTAATAATTTTATTAATTGATTCATCTATTTTATCTTGTTTTATAAATCCTTCTTTTACTGCTTTTTCAATATCATCTATTAAATTAATAATTTCCTTTGTTGTATCTCTGTAAATAAACATATTTACACCTGCATTTATTGCTTTAGTGCAAGCTTCACTTCTTGAAAGTCCTTTTATACCATTCATTTCCATATCATCTGTAATTATCACTCCATTAAATCCGAGTTCTTTAATTAATAAATCAGTTATAATCTTTTTCGATACAGATGCCGGTGTCATTTCATCTTCAAGTGCGGGATATAAAACATGTGCTGCCATTATTGCGGGTATACCTATTTTAATGGCTTCTTTAAACGGTCTTATATGATTTTCTTCTAAATCTTTGATGTGTAAATCTATTATTGGCAGAGTCTTATGTGAGTCTGCACTTGCAGCACCATGTCCTGGGAAGTGTTTGCCTACTGTTATAATTTTATATTTTTCATATTCCTTTATAACAACTTTTGCTCCTGCAATTACTTCATCAGGATTGTTTGAAAATGCTCTTTCTCCAATAATTGGATTATCATTATTTGTATTTACATCAAGAACCGGAGCAAAATTCATATTAATTCCATAGCTTTTGAGTTCAAGGGCAATTTCTTTTGTTTGATTTTGTAAATAGGAAAGCCCCATTTCATATGCAGGTCTTGCACTTAGATATTTTTTTCCTTTATGGATTTTTTCCGTTCTTTCAACTCTTCCGCCTTCTTGGTCAATGCTGTAAAACATTGGTATTGTTGCATTTTTTGTAAGATCTGAAATTAAATCTTTAAATTGTTTTTCACTTTCAATATTGTGAGAGAAAAATATAACTCCGCCGAGCCCTTGAGTAAGAAGCTCTGTAAATTGTTTATTTGAGGTATAACTTTTTCCTGTGAAACCTGTAATAAACATTTGTGATATTTTTTGTTTTAGAGTTAAGTTATTTATATCCATTTTTATCTCTTGATTTTATATATTCTGAATTCAGAAGGCTCAAGTTTATCTATTTCAATTGTTTTTATATTATCTGAATTGTAATGCTCGATAAAATCTTGTTTATCTTCTTCATATATGAATTCAGAAGCAAGAACAAAATCACCCGGAATTTCAATTTTTTTGTTTTCAATTGCGTTATTTGTTTTTATTGAGTACTCCATAATTCCTTCTGAATTTTGTTTTAATATTTTTTCATTTGAAGGAAGATAATTTGCAGCTATTATGAAACATTCTTTAACTGTTTCTTTTGATATCATCCAGCTTATGAATCCATTTTTATTTTGATTGATAATTTGAGCTTCACCATCAACAGTCAGCTCATTATTAATGGCTAATCTTCTTATTGCATCAAATTTATGATAAAAGTCTTCATCGTGTTCACGTATTAAAGATACTTCTTCCTGTATAGTTGCTTCAATTCCGTCTTTTGAAAAAGATTCATCACCATCAACATACATAACAGGACGTTTTGCAAGTTTACCTCCGGGAAGAAACTTAAACTTAAACCATTTAAATAAAGCTTCTTCTTTATCCATTAAGCCTAAATATCTGTTAACAGTTCTAAATTCACCATCTTGATTATTATATGTTTTTATTATGGATAAAAGAGAATTTTTTGTTACAGTAGCATTATAATCTTGAAGTTCTCTATTGTTGTTAATTACTTCAGTTGGAATTTTTTCATAATCTGTTTTGGTATCATTACCCCAAAGCAAATCAAAATTCATATCCTGATGATATTCTTTAAAGTAAGAGTTCCACAATCTATACTCTGCAATTGTTGCAAAGTATGGTGTTTCTTTTTTCATTATTTCGTTGATTTTTTTGAGTAAGAATCTTGGTGCTCTATAACTTATAGGTCTTAAATCTTTTTCACTCATTTCATCAACAACAAAATCAGTATGGGATATTCTGAACCCATCAAAGTTGTAATCTTGTTGTAATTTTTGTAATTGTTCCAAATAAAAATTAATTACAGGTAGATTATAGTCTCCGTTTTCAAGATATACAAAATAAAAAGGAGTCTGACAATCTGATTCTGCAAACTTAGAAACATCATCACCTTTTTGATTGTAATGTCTAAACATTGGGTAAGAACCACACTCTGCCATTCTTTCGAAAACAGGTATTCCGCTTGAACACCAAGCTCCATCAGGAAGCGTCCAAAGACCTTCTTCTATTAAGGCATTAATAATCTCACCACGTTTAGTTATATCTTTATCTTTTTTTAGTTTACTAGGTTTTACACCTTCAATTTTGGCTACTATATTTGTTACTCTTTTTTGAAGCTTTTTTTGTTCTTCTTTCTTTGTCATAAAGTTTGAAAGTTCTTTACGTTTAGACTCAAGTTCTTCGGTAAATCGCTTATAAATCGGCATAAATTCCGGAGCCAAATCTACTGAACCGCTTTTAAGAGTTGTTTTATAAATGTTTCTTACAATAGTTACATCATCTTCATCAAATTCTTGTGATAATTTTATTGCTACAAAGTTTAATGCTTTTGAAATTTCTTCAGTTAAGAATTTAACATCGACCCATCTTGCAATTTCAGGGTGGACCATAACTGTTTTAGAATATCTTCCGCATTGTGGAAATACATCATATATAACAGGGTGTCCTGCCAACTGTGCTAATGCTATAAAAGTTTGTATTTGCTCTTTAGCACTTATGCCTTTTTCTATTAAACCTTTATCAGTAAGACGTTCACTTACTTCCTCGGTACTTGCAGATAAATAAGCATTACCAAAGTCACGAGGCTGAAACGGTACAAGATATATTGTTGTTGATAATATATTATATTTTGGGTTTCCTGATGGAAGTATTACTATTTGACGAAGCCAATCAATAAATTTTGCAGGAGAAGAATCTTTTGCTCCGTCACCAAGAGCTGCAAGGTTTATAAGTTTTATATCGTGCTGTTCTTGTTTTATCCAATCCGCATCAGCATATCCAAAACGTTTTACTGCACTAATTTCATTATTTGCTATTTTAAGTTTTCCGTTTGTGAGGGTTGAATTCAGTTCTAATTTCTTTTCAAGGCAAAAGATAACTTCTGAACTTGTAAGTTCCTCCAGTGCTTTTGCTTGAGAATATGGAAGATATCCGTATTTCTCCATTTCGTCAGATAATTCTTTTTGCCTTTTAGCAGAGATAATTTCTTTTGAGTATATTTCTTTTATTTTCGAGTATAGATTGTTAAATATTTCAGATTTATCAACCTCGTGTTTTTTGAAAAGAAAATCTAACATAATTACACCTCATACAACCTTGTAACACAATTCCCACCCCTTATTCCAATATAGTATTATTTTGTCATTAAAGCAAGGTCTCTTATAAAAAAGTAACGGTTCTATGTACTTCATTAGGCAAGAATTAAATAAACTATATGTTTTAACAACCCTCATTTTTTCTAATAAAAAAGAGGATGTATAAAGTCCTCTTGTTTATTTATTAATCTAACAATATTTTCTTAAATCATTTATAATCAAAAATCTCTTGGTTTTACATTATTTAACCAGTTATCTTCAATGGTTTCAAGTGAAATACCTTTTGTTTCCGGAATAAAGAAATAAACAAAAATTATACACAAGAATGAAACAAAACCAAACATCCAAAATGTCAAATCACCGCCAATTCTATTAAGAAGAACAGGGAAACTTGCTACAACAAAGAAATTAAATGCAAAGTTTGAAAGTGTACAAATACTCATAGCGAAACCTCTTATTTGCAAAGGAAAGACCTCTGATACTATTATCCAGCCTATAGGTCCCAAACTAAATGCAAAACAAACTATATATGAAACTAAACTGCCTACCGCAATCCATTTTAAGTTATCACCAAGCATTTCTTCAAATCTGAAAGCACAACCTAAAAATATTAAACTTAACATAACACCTGTTAAACCTATATACAATAATGGTTTTCTTCCTGCTCTATCTGTTAAAAATATAGCAACTATTGTCATTAAGAAATTAACAACACCTATACCAGTTGTTGCGTATATTGCATTAAGGTTTGAGTCAAAACCTGCAATTTTGAATATTGTAGGAGCATAATATATTATTGTATTAATACCTGTGCAAATTTGAGCAAACATTATACCAATACCAGCAATAAACGGCATTATCATCCATTTCTTAAAATGGAATTTCTTTGCTGTTTTATATGGAGTTATTGTTGACTTTATCTCTTCGATTTCTTTATCAGCATCAATATCAGGTTCTATTTTGTTGAAAACTTTCTTTGCTTCTTCATATCTACCCTTGGATACAAGCCATCTTGGGGTATCACTTAAGCACAACATTCCAATAAGAAGAATTACCCCCGGTACAACACCTGCAAATAACATCCATCTCCAATTATATACAGCATTTGCGAAAATTGCATTTATCATGTATGAAAATAAAATCCCTGCAGTTATTGCCCATTGATACAATGAAACAATAGTTCCTCTTAAATGTTTTGGCGATACCTCAGACAAATACAATGGAACAACAAAATTAACTATACCAACAGCAAAACCAACCAAAATTCTTGATAGAATTAATATGTATATATTGGGGGATATAGCGCAAAATATTGAACCTAAAATAAAAATTATTGCAGTAGTAATTATTATTTTCTTTCTTCCAAAAATATCAGCTAAAATACCATTTGTTGCTGCACCGATTACTGCACCAATCAATACTGAGCTTACAAGGATTCCTTGAATATAATCAGTTAAATCCCAACTTTCATTGATAAAAAGTAATGCACCTGAAATTACACCAGTATCATAACCGGATAATAATCCGCCTAACGAGGCTGTTATTGTGACTAAAAATAAAAATAAATATTTTATCTGCATAATAACTCCTAATAGACCATTAAAACAATATTTTAATACCACTTATCTTATGTTTTATAACCTTTAACAATAATTATATAGAGTATATTATTATATTAAGTTTTACTAAAATAACCAATTTAACTATTTTGAAGTTTATTTATATTTAAACTTTATTTTATATATATATATTTGAAAATATGTTATATTTTCAAATTTTCTTTATTTCAAAATGTAGAAATGAAAAAGTTTATTTTTTTACTTCTTATATTTTTATATATATTTCCAGTTAAAGTTGAAGGTAAAAGATTACATAAAGAAAGCGAATACCAGAAATCTTGGTGTAATAAGTATAACGGAATATTAGAATATGAATTAGATGATAAAACAAGAGTTGATTGTTTAACGACAAATCTTGCAGTAGAAGTTGATTTTGCTAATAAATGGGCTGAATGTGTCGGACAAGCACTATATTATGGAATAAGAACAAACAAAGAGCCAGCTTGCCTATTAATTATTGAAAATGGTGAAAAAGATTTAAAATACCTTAAAAGATTAAAATGTATAGCCGACAAGAAAAAAATTAAAACATTCACTATAAAACCAGAACAGTTATAATTACTTTTTTATTTTTATTAAACAAATAAAAATATCACCTTTAAATAAAAAAAAAGACCGAATAATTCGGTCAAACAGTTTACGAGTGAGAGTGGAATATGTATAGCTTTATAATAATTGTTTGAATATATTTCGTATATTATCCGATTGTATATTTTTAGGTATATAGCAAACTGCGCTCTTGGCTATTATCTTTTATCTACTCAATATCCATAAGCTTTTCAAGAATTATTATTAAGTTTTATTAACATTATATATATTTTATATCTATGATTTAGCAATTTTGTATATACAAAATACTTTATTAAAGTGTGAGAGATAAATCAAAAAGAGAAAACTCAAACACAAATAAACAAAAGATATTAAGAGAGAAAAAACAAAGCAAACTAATCGACTACAAGATTGGATGGGAACAGGGAACGGGAAATAGACAAAGTACGCGTACTAAACTTTTATTAGAAAACCTATTTTAAAAATCACATACATACCTTACACACTTACCTTACTTACACACACGATGGATAGTAAAAAATTTTCTTTTACATTCCGAATTGTTTGGGACATTATATGTCCCTTTTTTTTGCATATTAATCAAAGTTGCTTAGTAAAAGAATAACTTGAATACATATGACCCATAAAGAATTATTCCCACAAATACACTCATGATTGCGACCAAAAGGACCATGCCTGCCGACATATCTTTTGCCATTTCAACAAGCTTAGAATAATTATTTTTATATACAGCATCCAACGTAAATTCAATTGCAGAATTTAAAAGCTCACATATCAGAACTATAGTTATCATAATAATAACAATGCAAATATCTGTAATTGAAAACTTTAAAAGAAAAGCTAAACTAAGTGCTAAAAAAGAAAAAATGACCTCTATCACAAAATTACGTTGCGAATGTAATGCCAATTTTAATCCATGGATTGCATGAGATATACTTTCCCAAACACTTGCCGACTTAAATTTTGTCATAATAGAATTGCCTTTGATTTATTTTGATGTTCTACCATAAAGTTATAATCATCCTCTGTTTGATGATCAAAGCCTAATAAATGTAATATACCATGTGCTACAAGAAAATAAAGTTCATCATTAAAAGAAACATTATTTTCTTTGGATTGCTCTTCAATTTTGTCCAAGGAGACAACTATTTCACCTAAATTAACCTCACCATCAAATATATATTGTTCTTCCTTCGGAGAATCTGCAAAAATTGCAAATGTTATTACATCAGTAGGGGAGTCTTTCTGTCTATATTCCTTGTTTATTCGGTGTATCTCTTCATTATTTACAAAAACAATATCAAAACAAACTGTATTATATTCATAATTTTTCAAACAAGATTGATTCATTACAGCTGAATCAGAAAAAATATATTCCGCCATTTTAACAATATCATTATGAATAGCAACTTCATCAATATTATATTCATCATATGTATTTTCAAGAAAGATATTTATACTACTCATCTTTTTCCTGCTTCAATTTCTCTTTATCTTGTAAATCTTCAATAGCTTCTTGATATTTAATTCTTTTATGGAATACACTTCTTAACACTCTTGAAAGTGTAGCGGCAATCACTTTAATATCTTTCAGAGTCAAAGGACTTTCGGACAACTGATTATCATCCAATCTGTCTTTTATTATTTTATTAATTAAAGCATCTAATTCTTCTTGAGAATGATCTTTCAAGGTTCTTGATGCAGATTCAACTGCATCAGCAATCATTAATATTGCTGTTTCTTTTGTATTAGGTTTAGGACCTGTATATCTAAATTGTTCTTCTTTAACATTTTCAGCACCTTCTTGTGCCACTGCCTGATTATAAAAATAACTTGCAAGTGAATCTCCATGGTGCTGCATCATAAAATCTTGGATTACTTCTGGTATATGATATTCTTTAGCAAGAGACACCCCATCTTTTGTGTGTGACGTAATAACCATTTTACTTGAACGGGGAGTCAGTTTTTCATGAGGATTCTCTATACCGCTATATGTTTGGTTCTCAACAAAGAATAATGGTCTTACAATCTTACCAACATCATGATATAAAGCACCGACTCTCGCCAAAATAGGATCCGCCCCTATTGCTTCAGCTGCAGACTCTGCAAGATTTGAAACTCTTAAACTATGTTCAAATGTACCAGGCGCAGCTTCATGTAACTTTTTCAATAACGGTTGATTATAATCACCCAATTCTGCCAAACCAAATGTAGTAATAACTTTAAATGTATTTTCCAAAATAGGTATCATCCCCAATGCAAATACGCCTGAGAAAAATCCATTCATTATTGCTGCACCTATATCTTGTCCTAATTTACCAAGTCCTAAATCATAATATACACATAATATTATTAATGCCATTACAATAGATGTATATACACCTACTTTAATTAAATCAAACCTTCTTGAATATTTTATTGTGGTCATTCCAATAATTGAAACTATTACGGATAAAATAAATACAGACATCGCCAGCGCTGAAAATTGAAGGGAAAGTGTAATTATAGTAAGTAATGTTACCGTTATAAAAAACGATGTTCTAGGATTTAGAAATACCGACAATGTTATTGCAAAAAAAGGAAATGGCAATATAAATACAGACCAATTAACAGGCAACAATACCGATAAAATCGAGAGAAAAACACACATAAAAGCTACAATTGACAAATGTCTTCTATTTAGATATTTCTGTTCAAAAGACTTAAAATAATAGAATACAGAAACAATACCTATTCCTACAAGACATAATATTCCAAGAATTCCCAACGGATTTATTCTTAATATGTTATATCCTGCTTTGCTTAATGCTTCCTTCTTCACTTGCGTAATAGGTTCACCTATATTAACAATTACATCGCCTTTATTAAATTTTACCTTTATAGGTGTAATTTTATCTCTTTCGATTTTTCTTGCTAACGCAGTTGCTTCTTCATCTATAATCATATTGGGAACTATTACTTGTTCTAAAAGAGCAGTAATAACTTTTGTTTTATTATTTGTTGTATTAACATCTATATTTCTTCTTATAATTTTAGATAATGAATTTTCTTCAAAATCTTTTTCTGTTATTCCCTCATTTAAAACCATATCCAACGTTTTTTCAGAAGCTGAAAATACTTTATTTAATACTTCATCATTCGCATTTAAGAAAAATGAAAAAACAAAAGATTTTGTATATGTATCAGGTATATCAAACAAAACTTCTAAGTTTTTTTGTTTAGTTTGCTCGTCATCACTACTTTGTCTTATTTCTTTTACTTCATCAATAATTTCTATAAGGTTATTTTTTATATAAACATTATCAGCCGGAGAATATACCAACCCAACTTTTTGAGCAACTTCTCTTCTCCTTTTTTCTGTTTTTATACTATCGATAACCTCAATATCTCTTGGTGCAGTTACCATTATTTTACTTGTATTATCAGAGCCTACTATTGTTTGAAAGAAAAAGTACTTAGATACCAAAATTCCTGTAAAGATCAAAGTAAATATTAGAATTAGACTTATATTTACCAATACTTTCGGAGATTTTAACCCTGATAATTTTTTACTAATATCAAATTTTTTCATATATTAAACCATTATTTTTTCTTATTACTTATCATATGATTTTACAACAAGTGATATTTTTTGCAAAATTCATTAAGTGTTTGAACTTTTGTTTTGTAAATAATATAATTATCACAATAAGGTAATTTCGCAAATCAGCGTTTTGGCAGATATTTTAGTATGGACATAAAAAAGAAATATATTAAATTATTATTTAAGTTATTCATAATTATTTCAATACTTGAGTGTATATATCTTTTTGCTATCCCTCCCGTTTTGGAATATTTTGCAAATAAAAATTTTATATCTGATATTTTTAATGCCAGAACAAATGCAAAAATTGAATATACCAATATAAAAATAAAAACTCACCTTAAACCCCAGATTACATTAAAAACAGACAAAATTTTAATCTGTGAAAAAGATAATGAAAAAATTTTTCTTAATGCCGACAATATTAATCTAAAAGTAAATCTATTACCTTTGATAATAAAAAAATTCAACCCAAAACACATATATACAGGTAATATTCAAATAAACATTGAAAAAGACAAAAATGGGGTTTACAATTTTCAGAAACTTTTTCCTATTAATAATAAAAAAAACTTTAAGTTCGATTTTGATAATACTTCAATAATTGTTTCTAGCTATAATATTTCATCTGATAATCAAGAAATCATTCAAAAAACGGAACTAATCGGTAAACCATTAAAAATAAATTCAGAAAAAAAAGATTCAATAATAGATATAGAAACAAAAGGACAGTTAAAAACAAACGACAATGTAAGTGATTTTGATATTAATCTTCAAACAAAATATCCTTTTACCCCCAATAATTTTAATGAAGAAAATATTATCGGAACTTGCTTTATCTATAATCTAAACTTAAAGTCGATATTACCTTTTATACAATATTATATAAATCAAGATGTTTCAAAGTTGGAAGGCGTTATTGATTTTATACAGCTGTCTGCAATAGAAACAGATGATAAACAAAATAAAATTGTACTAAACACTAAGTTTAACAATTTAGTTTTTGATAAAAAAGGCTGGGAAAATTATATTATCGCTAATGGTGCAAATAAATTTGATACGAATTTTATATTAAAAGATAATACAATCAAAATCGACTCATTAAATTTTAAAGCTGATAAAGTTAATATAAAGAGCAATGGTTCCATTACAATAGAACAAAAACCAACACTTGATATTGAAGTTCAAGTATCAGATTCAAAAGCAGAAAACATTGTTCCATTGCTTCCTCCTTGTATTCCGCCACAATACAGAACATTGGGAAAAGTAAAAAAATATGGGGTTTTTGGAGATCTTGATGCAAAAATAAAAGTAAAAGGCAGTATCCCCCAACCTGATATTACAGGGTATGTAAAAGGCAGAAATGTGCATGTTCTTGATAAATCAATTCATAATTTGCATAAAGGAACTGTAGATATTGTTTTTGATAAACGAATTCTTAATATGGACATTTTGGTTGAACTTTTTAATAAACAAAAAGCAAAAATCAAAGGTTATGTTTATATGTACAGAGACGGAATTAACAACGTAACGGTAAAAACAACTGATAATATTGATTTCCCATTAGCACAAAAAATAGTAGTACCAATAAGTAAAGTATTTAACTTTCAACTTGGACCAATACCTGAAATGAACATAACATCAGGAAAAGGCATAATTGATATTAACATACAAGGTTCAATGGATTATATCAACCTAAATGGCTACTCAAAATTTGACAAAGCACGTTTAACTTATAACGGATTATATGGAGAAGTTCATAACGGTAAAGGAAATATAGATTTTAAAAAAGATACAATTTCTTTCAAATCAGAAAGAGCATATGTTAAAACAAATCCTTTAAGTGTCGAAGGAAGAGTAAGAATAAATAGAAATTTAAATTTCAATATTTCTTCAAACAATGCAGAAGCAAAAGATATGCTTGAAATAATAAATAAAAGTGAGCTTCTGAAAGATGTAAAAGAAGGTTTAGTCATAATAACAAAAGCAAACGGACCGGCTAAACTATTTGTAAATTTAACAGCTAAAATTGTACCTGTTCCATTTGGACAACCACCTTTACCACCTGACGAAGCATTTGAAGATATGAAAGTCAAAGGTTCTTTATATCTTTTAGGAAATTCATGCAATATTGAGGGTTTTTATACGCCAATTGACGATATAAAAGGTATTGTTGATTTTACTGAAACCAAAACAACACTTAATAATATAGATGGTGTTTCAGGCTCTTCTCCAATAAAAATAAATGGAACGATTATTAATGACTTAACAACAAAAATCCCTGATGTAGATATAACTATCACAAGTAAATCTGTTAATTTAAGAGATACAATAAAATTTTTAACAAAATCGTATTTGTATCCTAAAAATTATCCTGATTTATCGGCTTTGTACAAGATTGCCTCAAAACATGATTTATTATTTAAATACAAAGCAAAATCTGTCGATTTTATAACTAATAAAGCCTATGCTGTAATGAATTTTATTCCTGATGATTCTGTATCTTCTTTAAAAGCGCAATCAGGTAAAGTTACAATGGAAAATTCCAAAGTAAAAATTGAAAATGTAAATGCTGAATTATTTGATTCCACATTAAAAATTAATGGGGAAGTAAAAAACATAGATACACTAAATCCAATATACAATTTAGATATAATTGCAGATAGCCTAAATCTAGAAAACCTCAATAATATTAACAATATAAATATTGTTCCGGAAAGTGTTAATTCTATAATTTCACAATTTATAAATTATAGAGGATTCGCAAATATAAAACTGGAAATAAAACAAAATATATTGAACGGAATTTTAAAATTCAACAAACCGCAATTTCAGCATAAAAAAACAAATATTCCATTTATATTTGATGACTTTAATGTTTATTTAAAAAATAACAAACTTATATTAAACAGCATTTCCGGAAATATTGCAGAAATACCAATATTTGGAAATTTTACAATTTCAGAAATATATAAAAAACCTCAAATAAATGGCTATTTTACTTCAAAACTAACAAATAATTTTATAAAAAGCTACTTACCTGAAGAAATAGGAAGAAAAATAAATATATCAGGCGATATAAATGTTTCTGCAGAATTAAAAGGAACTCAAGAAAATATATTTATAATGCCTAAAATAACATTATTCCCAGAAGCAGACGTAATGATTGATGGTGTAAGTCTTGGTGAAATAAGTGATAAAAGAGAATATAACGGAAAAATAAATATAAAAAATGACAAAATTATAATCAACAAGTTAGATTATATAAAATATATTTCTTCTCAAAATAATAATGTATACCCAATCACCTTCGCAACTATAGAAGGAATATTAAATAGAAATAAAAATATTATTGAACCTCAAGAATTAAATATAAAAACAAATAAAAACTTATCTGCAAAAGTACTAAATATATTTTTGAAAAAACCAATGTTACAACAAGGCACATTCAGCTGCAATTTAAAATATATTTTTGATGAAAAAACAAAACAAGCAAAAATTAAAGGCAATATGGATTGCAGAAATATTGATATTCCTTTATTTGATACTTTGGTGAAAAATATAAGATTAAAAGCCGACGGAAACGATATAAATATAAACTTATTCGGATTCATTAATGATTCTAAAATATTTATAGAATCTATTTTAGAAAATAACATATGCAATAAGATAAAAGTACATTCATTAAAAATAACTGCAGACCAAATTGATAATGACAAGCTATTAAGAAGTCTATCCAAAGCGCGTCAAGCAATGAATACGAACAATGAAATAAATAATATTGATTTATCAGGAATAAATATTGAAAAAGGATTTCTAGATATTAAGAAGCTAATAATAAAATCATTAGTAGCAGAAAATTTTACAGGTAATTTTAATATAGATAAAGAGGGGCTTTTCTCTGCTGACAACATTAATGTTAATGTCGGGGATGGTAATATTAATGGAAAAGTTTCATATGATTTAACAAGTAGCGAATTAAAGGGGAATTTTGAGCTATCTAACGTTGATGCAAATTATGTAGCTGAAACATTATTCGATGGAGAAAATCAAATATATGGAAACTCTAACGGAAAACTAATATTAGAAACAAAAGGTATAACAGAAGAAGAAATTATTAAAAATTTAAATGGTTTTATATATTTTGACATTTCAGATGGTAGAATGCCAAAACTCGGTTCACTTGAATATCTACTGAGAGCAAGTAATATACTAAAAAGCGGAATAACCGGATTTACAATAAACAGCGTATTGGAACTTTTAAATCTGGTTAAAACAGGCTATTTTTCAAATATTAACGGTAGTTGTACAATAAAAAACGGTATTGCTGAAGATATTGAAATCTTTTCTAAAGGTGAAAATTTAAGCTTATATATTCACGGCAAATATGACATTAGTAAAACACACGCAGATATGGAAATTCTAGGCAAATTATCAAGAAAAATTTCAACAATATTCGGCACACTGGGAAATACATCACTTAACACATTCTTCAAGCTTATTCCCGGTATTTCAATGCTCGATTTTAGCAGAAAAGATTTTGTTGAAGATATAGAAAAAATTCCTTCATTTACAAATGGAGATTATGAAGCAAGAACTTTCCAAGCAATTATTAATGGAAATATTAACGAATCCGGATATGTACAATCCTTCAAATGGGTAAAATAAAACCGAGGAAATAATTCCTCGGTTTTAAATAATTATTCTCAGATCTGAACTTAATCTTGATGTTGTGGCGGAATTGGTTTCATTCCCATATTTTTTCTATTTTCAAAATGGAGTCTGCGTCTTTCCATTTCTTTTTTTTGTTCTTCTTTTATCTTCATAAATTCTTTTTTCTGCTCATCCGTTAATATTGATTCAAAATTTTTCATGTTTTCTTGTCTGTATTTATCAGCTTTTTCATTCAACAATTTAATTTCAGAATTCAACTTATCTATCTTTTTGGCCTTGTCCTTTTGGGAGATAGAAGAATCACGTTCTAACCTTCTAAGTTCATGCTTCTTATCACGCATTTGATCAAAAATAGGTTTTACCTTTTCATGGTCTTTTTTTCTGTTAGCTTCAATTTGTTTTTTCTGCTTTTCAGTTAGATTTAAACGTTTTTCAAACTCGGCTTTTTTTGCTTCCATCTCAGCTTTAGAAGGTCTGGGACCTTTTATATGCTCATGAATAGGTCCTTTTTTATGCTTATTAAATTCAGCAGGTGTCAAACCTACAGGTCTTTGCTTCATATCAAACTCTTCTCTCGGCGGAGGAAGAATATTATTATCTTCAATAGGAACCGGTCTCGGTTCTTCTTCATTTAATGGTTCTTGAGCATAACTTATACCATAGCCTAAAACAACAACCGATACGGTCAAAGCCGTAAGAATTAATATTTTTTTCAATCTTAAGCTCCTTTCAGATTAAATCTTGTAATAAAACACTCAATTCTTTGCGCGCGTTAAATAATCTTGAACGTATTGTCCCAACAGGACATTTAAGTTTTTCCGAAATTTCTTCGTAACTCATTTCTTGCATTTCATACATTATTATTACTTCTCGAAATTTTGGTTTCAATGAATCAATAGCATCCATAATCCTTTTTTGTCTTTGTTTCCTAATTAATTCATTTTCTATACTTTCTCTGTTATCTTTTATTTGAATTAACTCATCTTCTTCTGTAACAGAATTTTGAGCATGTTTGAAATATGAAGACTTCAAATAATCTCTGCATAAATTTGCAGTAATTGTGCTTATCCAACTTTTGAATTTCCCACTTTCTTTATATTTATCTATATTTTTCCAAGTTCTTATATAGACTTCTTGTTCTATATCTTCATTAGTTGAACCGGTCATTGTAGAAATAATTTTACGGATATTATTTCTATATTGATCTATTATTGATTTCAAAATTTATTCCTTACCCTATATTTCTAAGAATCCATATTCATCAATAGGCAGTCCCATAGTACTTACATAGGAATCCTGCGCATAATTATTTTGAATAGTATAATTATCATATACTTTATAACCTGTAAAAGCAGTCAATCCTACAAAAACAACGAAACAACAAGCCAATTTTTTAATTACACCAATCTTTTCTTTTTGCTTTTTCTTTAAATAGAGAGGTGCAACTTCTTTTACCAATTTTGAAACTTGGATATATTTTTCATGTTCCTTTTGGCAATCAGGACAATGTTTTAAATGTTCATAGAATCTTTCTTCATTTTGAAAAACAAAGAAACCTTCATACTTATTACACTTTTTTTCATCATTCATAGTGTTTTTCCTCTTTCATCATGTATAACGAAGAAAATCTATAAAAAGTTCATTTTAAACATAGAAAATAAAAAGAACCGATTAAATCGGTTCTTTTTATTTAACTATAAGCTTATTATCCGTTAATCCAATCCCATTATAAAATTCTTGAAATTTCTTTGTATAACGTTGGTAAGAGATAGACGGCATAATAGATCTTAAAGAAAACAAATAATTCAAAGTCTGTGAATCAAAATTATATAATGCAGCATCCGCATCTTGATATAACTTATTAATTTGAATAGCCTTATCTGAATCAGAAAAATCAGATGAATTTTT
>DVJT01000033.1 GCA_018716565.1 Candidatus Avigastranaerophilus faecigallinarum
AAAATCGGGTTTTAGAATTTTATCATTGTGTATTTTTTCTTTTTCTAATAGGGAATTCATACTTAGAGAAATACTCCAAAAAATAATTTTTGCTATCTGATTAAGATATATAAATTTTATTTTACTTTGTACTCATGATTTTACATTAAACTTTTAGGCAGTCAAATATTTAATTACAAAGTGGAATGTAAATCTTTACATTATTCTTCACAATATAGAAGGGTGGCTATTCTTAATTTTAAAGGAGTGGAATATGAAAAAGTTTTTAGAATTGTGTTTTGTTATGTTCTTTTTCTTTGATGTTTGTGTTTCTGTTTATGCTTATTGCACAACAGGTTATGCGTGTTCGATTCAAGATATTGAAAAAATACAGGCCGAAAAAAATAGAGAGTTTTTAGCTGATATTGATAACTACTTTTCAAAAGAAATAAATGAAGATATTTTCTTTGGGAAAATATCTCCATCTGTTTTTTATAATGATTTATTTATTTTTAACACAATTGTTTAATATATTCTTTTAATTTTATTATTTTTTCTTCCTTGTCAGACTCAACATATATTCTTAAAAGCGGTTCTGTGCCGCTTTTTCTAATTAAAATCCAGCTTCCGTCTTCAAGATATATTTTTAAGCCATCCAATGTATTTGAATCTGTTATTTTATATTCTCCTATTTTAGAATATGTTTTGAATTTATTTATTATTTCTTCTTGTTTATCTTTAGATTCAAGTTTCAAATCTATTCTATCATTTATAAAGTTTTTATTTAATTCTGATAATAATTCTTTATGTATTTCACATAATTTTTTATTTTCATATGCCATCATTTCCATAATTAATAGATTGGCAAGTATTCCGTCTTTTTCCGGAATATGTTCTTTTATACTAAGACCGCCGGATTCTTCTCCTGCTATTATTATATCTTCTTTTCTCATTGCAGCACCAAGCCATTTAAAGCCTACTGGGGTTTCTATAACTTCAATATCTTTTTTATTAGCATATAAGTTAAGCATTGAACTTGCTCCGACTGTTTTGGCAAGTTTTCCGGAAAAATTCTTATTGGTTACTAAGTGGTTTAAAAGCATTGCTATAATATCATTTGCACTTATAAATATTCCCTTCTCATCGAAAACTCCAAATCTGTCACCATCTCCATCATTACTTAATCCAATAAGTCCATTTTCTTTACATAATGCTTTAAGCTTAGGTAAATATTTTTCTTTTGGATCAGGCATGTAACCGCCAAAATTGATGTCTCGTTCTAAATTTTGTGAATTGTTTTCGATTCCGTATTCATCAAGTATTCTTTTAAATAAAAGCCCTGCTGCACCATGGTGTCCGTCATAATTTATTTTGATGCCAGATTTTTTTATTTTTTCTAAATTAATAATATTTTTTATATGTTCAATATATTCTTCTTCAAAAGAAACTTTTTTGTATTCCTTTTTATCTTTTTTGTGGTTAAACTCAATATCTAAATTATCAACAATTTCTTTTACCATATAGTCTTCCGCTGGACCTCCATATGGCGGAATGAATTTTATTCCTAAATATTCAGGAGGATTATGTGAAGCTGTTATCATTATTGCATAGGCGTTTCTTCTCAATGCTGAATATGCTAATACAGGAGTGGCCACTATTTTTGCACTTACTTTGACTTCAAATCCGAAAGAAGATAATTTCTCTGCTATGTAAAAGGCAAAAGTATCTGCTTGATTTCTTGGATCATATCCAATGATAATCTCTTTATTGAATTCTGATTCTTTATATATATAAGATGAAATTCCATTTATAACTTTATCTGTGTTTTCATATGTAAAGTCTTTATTTAAAATTGCACGCCAACCATCAGTACCAAATTTTATATTTGTCATAATTTACCCTTTTTCTTTATTTTATGTACAATTAGTTATAATATTAATCTATTTTATTATAATAGGAAAAGGTTTAGCAAATGTATGAAAAATCAATTGAAAATATTTATTATTTAGGTCCTGATGGTTCAAATACGCATAATGCTATGCTTAAATTTCTTGAATTGAGTTCTATAAGAGTTGATAATAAGATTGCAGAGAAAAGTATAAAGTCTGCTTTGAAAAATCTGGAAAAAGATTCAAACTCAATTTGCATTCTACCTATCGAAAATTCAATAGAAGGAATCGTTAGAGAAACTATAGGTATTTTTTTAGATATAAAAGATGATAAAATCCATATACTAGGTGAAATTACTTTACCTATAAGGCATATGTTACTTTCAAAGTCAAAAGATAAAACAAAAATAAGAAAAATATATTCACATCCGCAGGCTTTAGCACAATGCAGTAAGTTTTTATATCAAAACTTTCCAGATGTTGAATTAAAAGAAGTTTCTTCTACAAGCTATGCAGCTCAGAAAGTTTCAACTGAAGATGATTATTCAATTGCGGCAATAGCAAATGAGACTTGTGCTAAATTGTTTGATTTGAATGTATTATCAAATGATATAAATGATGAAAAAGATAATAAAACAAGATTCTATATTTTAGGTAGATTTAACGATTGTGTTGAAAATACCGGAAAAACTTCTATAATTTTATCAACAAAAAACTATCCTGGGGCTCTCTGTGATGTTTTGCAGATTTTTTCAAAATATGGTTTGAATCTTACATATATTGATTCAAGACCATCCAAAAGAAAGCTTGGTGAATATCTCTTTTTTGTTGAATTTGATGGTGTAAAAACTGATGAAAATGTTAAAATAGCGATAACAGAACTTATGAATTTTGTTGATTTCTTTAAGATATTGGGTTCTTTTAAAATTTATAACTAAAAAGAGAAACTTATAAAGTTTCTCTTTTTTATT
>DVJT01000034.1 GCA_018716565.1 Candidatus Avigastranaerophilus faecigallinarum
TAACATTTTTAATGCTATTTATAAGTTTCTCTTCAAAATCAAAACCAAGACCTAAAAACTCATAATAACCGTTCAAAGAAGCTTCTAAAAGATTTGTTTCACGGTAGAATTGTCTTTTCCCTATAGCATTATTTTTCGCTTCTTCAAGTTCTTTATCTGAGATTATCTCTGTCATTATTTTATTAATTTCTTTGTCAAATCCTAATAAAGAAGTTTTGATATTTTTAGGTTCTGTTGCTATATATACAAAGAAATGTCCGGATAATACAAAAGGTTCATATACACTTCTTACTGTATATGCAAGACCTTGTTTTTCTCTTAGTTCAAGGAAAAGTCTTGAACTTAATCCTGATGAACCAAGGATTGTATTTAAAAGAATAATCGCAGGATAATCTTCGGTGTATACAGATGGGAATCTCCAACCTCTAAAAATCTGTGCTTGATTTGCATCTTCTTTTTCAATAACTGAAATTAAATCCTGATTTAATGGTTCAACTTGTTTTCTGTTATCTTCTGTTTCTGTAATTTTTAAATTACCGACATGTTTTTCTAATAAAGAAATAACAACATCTTTATCTATATCACCTGCAACAGAAATATTTTTTTGTCCATGATTTTTTATTTCATCTAGTGCTTTCAATAAATCTTCTTTTTTAATTTTATCCAGTTGTTCAATTACTTCTTTTCTGCCAAGACCATAGGGATGGTTTTTGAATATTGTCCTATAATAATTATCCTGAGCTTGTATTTTTGCAGAGTCTAAATCCGACTCAAATTCACCTTTTATCTTAATTATTTCTTTTTCAAATTCATCAAACGTAGAATTTTCAAGTACATCTTCTAAAATTTCTAAAGCCAAGTTTACATCTTCATTCAAACATAGTAATTTAAAACGAATATAATCAGCTTTTTTTTCAATATTCAAATCAATTGCATTTTCATCAAGTTCATTTGCCAACTGTTCTGATGTTCTGTTTTTTGTTCCTTGAAAAAATAATTGTGTCATTAAATAATATAAACCTGATTTTGGCTCATCATTATTTAACTTCACATAAAGCACAATGGCTATTCTTGGAGTATTATTATTTTTCTTTATGATTGTTTTTATTCCATTTTTTAATGTATAACGTTCCATTTTTTACCCTTTTATTTTTTATAAGATTCCGGCATCAATACAGAAATAACAGCCTTATTTACATCTAAATAATTCTTTGCAGTATTCTTCAAATCATCAAGCGTAATTTCTTCAATAACTTCTATATATTCTTCCACACATTCAAGTTTATTGCATACTGTCATATAGAAACCAATGGTTTCTGCTATATCAGAAACGCTCTCTGAATTTTCTGCGAATCCTGCTTTTAGTTTTTTCTTAGCTTTTTTAAGTTCTTTTTCTGTTATCCCGTCTGAGCATATTTTTCCGATTTGCTCTTTTATAAGATTAATTGCATTTTCTTTTTCTTCAGGTTTGAAATTTGCTTGAATAAAGAAATTTCCGCCATCTCTAAAATGATAATAATCAGTTGAAACAACATTGAATATTTGTTTTTCCGCTTTTTCAATAAGTTCTTGATATAATCTAGAACTTTGCCCTTGTCCTAAAATTAAAGCAAGCATTTCGAGTATTGTACAAGTTTTTACATCAATAGCTTTTGCACCTAAATAACCAAACATTAAAAACCCTGTATTGATTTTTGAATAGGTTTCCACATACTTTGTTGTACTTGTTGGAGCATCTATTTTATATTGTTCATTTACTCTATTTTTTCTTCCCTTGAAATCAAATTCTTTAATAACTTGCGGAATTATTTCATCGGGATTTAAATCTCCCACAATTATTGTTGTTATATTATTTGGAGTATAGTGAGTTTTATAATAATCAAGAACGCAATCTCGAGTAATTGTTGAAATTATTTGTTCCGTTCCTATTACATCTCTTTTATAAGGATGTGATGTATACATATTTTTATTTGTTTGGTTGTATACTTTTGTCCAAGGCTGGTCTTTTCTCATCCTTATTTCTTCAATAACAACATGTCTTTCTCTTTTAGTTGTTATATTCGGATTTTCAAGATCAAAAGGTTCACCTATTTCATTATCAGGAATAATAGGATCAAGCATCATATCGGCATGCAATTCAAGTGTATCTTTAAAATTCCTATCATCACTGCCTTTCGGTATTGTCACATAGTAAAACGTATAATCTTTCCAAGTCGCAGCATTAACTATAGCACCACGTGATTCTAAAGTTCTATCAAATTCACCGGCTTTATGTTTACTTGTTCCTTTAAACATAAGATGCTCTAAAAAATGAGAAATCCCGTTATTTTCATCATTTTCATTTATAGAACCAGTTTTAACCCAGCTGCTTATATTTATTAAAGAACCTGCTTTATATGCGAATACAATCTTATGTCCGCATTCTCTTTCATATATTTCAACCGGTTTTTCTAAATAAGGATAATTAACCAGTGTTCTCTTTATATTTTCCATAGATGACCTCAATAATATTATATTCAAAACCAATTGTATCAGATTTTAAAGTATTTTCCTATTAGAAATAGCAAGTTTTTTTTTGTGCTTGTTTTAAAAATTACGCAGATATTAGTAAGAAGGTAAAAATTAATGAATATTCCACCAGTTTCTTTTGGTTCTTTAATGGTATTTAATTTAAATGATGATAAACCAAAAGCTTCTATCCCACAGTTATTAAAAATTTCATTTAATAATAATAAAGCATTAAAAAACTATCATTTAGTTGATACTTTTCAAAAACATGATGAAATAATTGATGGAACTGTACATAACGCAGCTCAAAATTTTGCGGAGGATTTAGATAGGAAATATAAATCAAGATTACCAAAAGGTTCAAAAGAAGTTATTTTAACTCAAGTTGAATTTACTATTAACCCGAGAGAAACTCAAACCAGATATTTTCTAACTGCAGCAACTAATGACGATGAAGTAAAACTACATAACATTTTAAGCAAGAGTTCTGTTTTTTATACCGCAAAATTTAGAACAAAGAGATAGAAAAATAATCTTTAAATCCTTTTAACATTGCGCTTACAACATCTTTTCTTGTAAGCGCGGGATTTATTTCATCTATATAAGTTATACTGTTGTTGTTATTTTTTTCTTGAAAAATTTTTTCTATTATCTGCAAATTATAGTTAAATAAAACAGAACCATGTTGAAGAATATAACCCTGTTTTCTATATTGAGCTGAACCAATTAACTTTTTACCGTTATGAGATAAATCAGCCCCTGTTGAAATAAGCATGCAATAGTCATGTGTTGCTTCAATCTTTTTCTTACCGCCAAGTTCAAGTTCAATATCTATATTTTTAAAGCCTTCTATTATTGCTGATGAGATTTCTTTATAAGATGTTATTATACTTTCGCCTTTTCTTAGAAAATCAATAGGACATATAAAAGAATATGTCACTTCATTATCGTGCAAAAGACCTCTTCCGCCTGTTACTCTTTTTACAATATCTATTCCATTTTGCTTGCAAAAATCAACATCTATATGTTCAAATGACTGATTTCTCCCTAAAGACACACAAGGCGGATTCCAACCATAAAAACGAATTATTGGTTCTTTCATTTTTTCATTAATTGCCTCATCAAGCAATTGCGAGTCAAAACTCATATTATATTCGCCGTTGTTTTCTTTATAATCTATCAATTTAGCCATAATGGTCATTATATAACATAAATAAACCATTTATAAAATAATTTGGGAGGAAATAATTATGGAAAAAAAATCATTAAAAGATACAAGAACCCGAGAAAATCTTATGAAAGCTTTTGCCGGTGAATCAATGGCGCGAAACAGATATTGCATCTTTGCTTCTACCGCCGAAAAAGAAGGTCTTATTGAAATTGCGAATATATTTAGAATGACTGCTTTAAATGAAAAAGAACATGCTGAAATTTATTTTAAATTCTTAGATGGTGAAGAAGTACAAATATTAAACGCTACATATCCTTCTTGTTTTGGAGATACAAGGGCAAATCTTATGTGTGCTGCAAAATATGAAGAAGAAGAACATTCTTTATTATATCCTGAATTTGGGACTATTGCAGAAGAAGAAGGTTTTAAAGATATAGCTGCAGCATTTTTTAATATTGCAACCATTGAAGCCCATCACAGTAAGAGATATACTAAACTACACGAAAGGTTAATAAACAATGAAATGTTCAGAAGAAAAAATAAAGAGCACTGGATGTGTTCTCATTGCGGATTTATTATAGAAAATGAATCAGCACCCGAAAAATGCCCAGTTTGCTCAAAACCTCAAGGCTATTTTAATATTTTGTGCGACTGTATATAGATTTATTAGCAAAAAAGAGGTTCAATTAAAACCTCTTTTTTATTTCACAGCTGAATACATTTGTTCCGATAATTCTTTCTTTATATCCTCAACCAAAATATGTTCAATCTGAGAATTATCATCTTTTCTTAAATAAACATCTTTTATGCCGGCTTGAACAATAAAACGCTTACAAAGTATACAAATAAAGTTATGCCCGTATATATACATAGTTGCATTTTGACATCTGTCTTGTCCTGCTTGTATTATAGCATTTTGTTCAGCGTGGATGCTTCTGCAAGTTTCATACCTGGTTCCTGACGGTATATTATTCTCTATTCTGTAGCATTTACCAAGTTCAAAACAAGAAATTACTTTTGAAGGCGTACCATTATAACCGGTTGCCTTAATTTTCTTATCTTCACCAACAATAACAGCACCCACATGAGCTCTTAAACAATTTGAACGGGATGCACAAGTTTTTGCAATTTCAAGAAAATATTCATTCCATTCTTTTACCATATCGTCCTCAATCCGTTATTACATCATACAAAATTTCATAATAAGTAACAATTAATTGTAAACTATTTATTAATCTGACTTTTTTAATTTAAAATTATATTATGGATAGACAGAGCAATACCTTAGAAAAGACTAAAAAGTTTTGGATAAGCATTACCGGATACAGAACTTTACTAATTTTAAAGTCTTTAATGGTAAGAAGTTATACAATAGATGAACTTGTAGAGATATTAAAAAACGACTCTATAACAAATAAAGCGGTATCAAAAGATACTGTAAGAATTGCCATAAATACTCTTAAGTCAGTAGGATGTGAAATTTTAAGACCAAACAAAGCAAATAATTATAAATACCAGCTGATTAAACATCCGTTCTCATTAAAAATAAGTGATAAAGAGTTAAAAACTTTTACTATGCTAAGAGATAAAATTGCAGAAGAAATTAAATATGACGATGTTTTTACACTGAACGACTTATATGAAAAATTGATATCCTTAACATTAAACGAAGAACAAATAGATTATGTTAATAATACACAACCATTAAAAAAAATAAATAAAAAAATCTTAAAAGATATTACAAATCAACAAATTATCGGAAAAAAAGTACAAATAAAATATTTATCACCAAATTTCGGCGAAGAAGATATAGAAGTTATTCCACAGAAAATAACATATGAATCAGGTAAAATATATTTAAGATGCTATATCTTTAAATACGAAACAAATAGTCTATTAAATGTTGAAAGAATTCTAAAAATCAATAGTATAGATATGTTCAACATATATAATAAAAACTCCTCATACAAAGTAGTATATGAACTTTGTGGAAATAGTAAAAATATATTTAAAGTTCAAAAAAATGAAAAAATAATATCGGGAAACACAAACTCTATTAAGGTAGAAGCCCTTGTGGATAATGAATTCTTATTTATACAAAGACTCTTATTATTCGGCACTGATTTTAAAATTATTTCACCTGATTTTTTTAGAGAAAAACTTATAGATAAAATCAAACTAATACAAAAAGGATATAAAGAATGAATAAACCTGAAAAAAAACACGATACGGGTTTAAGAATTTTGGAAGTATTAAAAATACTTTTAGAAAAAAATTTATCAAAAACTGAATTAATAGAAAAACTCAAAGAAAATGATTTAGTTGAAAATGTATATTCACAAGAAGCATTTCTAAAATATTTCAATACATTTGAATTATCCGGTTTAAAATTAAACAGATTTCAAGGAAAATATTCTTTAAATAACGCTTTATTAAAAATAAACTTAAGCAAAAAAGAACAAGAAATGCTGATTCTTCTTATTAATTCAATAACAAAGTTAAATAATAAATCAGAAGAAGAAATAATGAGAAACTTTTTCTTAAAAATTAATAAATATATAAACATAGATTTAAATAATGAATTAGATAATATAATTAACAAAGAAACATCAATACAAAATTCTAATATTAGAAATAATATAATAGAAACTTTAAAACATTTGATTTACGAAGAACAAAAAGTAAATATAACATATAAAAAGACAGATAATACCGAAGAAACAGATACTTTTGAATTAAAAGAAATTATAGAAAATGATAATTGTATCTATGTTGTATGTTATAGCCCATTGTTAGGTCGTAACAAAAAAATAAATATAAATTCTATTAAATCATTGAATCAGCTTCCACAAAAGATTTCAGGTGTATGCTATTTGAATTCAATAGTATTTGAAGTATACGGAAGACTAGCCTCTTTATACAGATTAAAACCATCAGAAAAAGTAATAGATTTCAGTAATAATCATTTAACAATATCAAATACGGAAGAAGATAAGGACTCTCTTTTATTACGATTATTAAAGTATGGTGAAAATTGCAAAATTATAAGACCAAAATCACTTCAAGAAGAATTTATAAATTTAACAAATGACATATTAAAAAATTTGGAGGCTTCATAGTGTCTAAGATTGCTTTAGTCCCAATAGATAATCGTCCTGTATGTTATCAACTTCCTCAGCAAATAATAAATCAAGCAAAGGAACACTCTTTAGTATTACCCGAGATAGATTTAATGGGTAATTTATATAAAAATGCAAATATAAATTCAATACTAAAATGGCTTGATTCATTAAAGGATATAGATATTTTTGTAATTTCACTCGATACAATAGCCTACGGAGGACTTATTCCTTCAAGAAGAAGTAATGATAGCTATGAAGAAATTAAATCAAGAATAGACAAAATGGTTTCAGTATTAAAGAAACATTCAGCTAAAATTTATGCGTTCTCAAGCATTATGCGAATTTCAAATAATAATATAAATGAAGAAGAAAAAGAATATTGGTCAAGTTATGGTACAAAAATATTTCAATACTCATATAACTTGCATAAAATGGAAGCTACTTGTGATTCCTCATATATGGTAGCGTGTAATTGTAATGCAACCAGAATCCCGCAAGATATTTTAGATGATTATCTTAATACAAGAAAAAGAAATTTTGAAATTAATAA
>DVJT01000035.1 GCA_018716565.1 Candidatus Avigastranaerophilus faecigallinarum
AGAAAAAATTTTATATTGTTACAAAGAAAATTTTCTTTTGTTAAAATTATTGACGGCAAAAATTATGTAAAAATTTATGTTACAAATAGCAAAAAAAATCATGGTCATATATTAAAACCTTAGAAAAGACAAGAAAAGCATGATAGATAGAATAAATACACAACTTCAAATACCTAAAAAAGCCAAACAGAATAATAAAAATACAACCTTTAAAGGTGCAGGAACGGCTGTTCTTACAGGATTAAGAGGATTAAATAACAGTCCGGCAATTGGTGCTTGTGCTGTTGATTTATGCTCAATGGTAATTCCAAGAACTGCAATTGAGTTTAAGAACAGAGGTCCTCAAGCAGGAATAGAAGCAGCATTCAGAGAAGGTGCAAGTTGTTTCATTCATGCTTGTGTTGGTTTAATAGGATTAGGTGCTGCTACACTTATTTCCGGAAAATTTAACCAACAATATGGTGTAAAAGCACAAAATATATTTGCTAATGGCGATACTATCAATAATTTATCAAATATATGGAAAACTTCTGAAGGACAAAGACAATTTTTTGACGGATTTCTCCAAAATATTAAGGGATTGAATGGTACAGAGTGGAGAAGTGTTTCGCAAGGTGCCAGAGATGATATTGTTAACGGATTAGTTTCTTTAGCTGATAAGACAGAACAAATGGCTAAAGCCAGTGGAAAAAACAAATTAACACTAGCAAAGGAAGTAAAAGATTTAAAAACAGTTGTTCTGTCTAAAGTTACGAAAGATACAGGAGCACAGGCTTCTTTTAAGCTTAATGCAGGAGCAAAGGAAGTTTCTGCCAGCTTGGGAGAACTTGTTGATAATGCGGTAGTTCTTTCTAATTCATTTAAGGATAAAACAAAAGAAAAATTACCGGAATTTATAAAAACTTTAAAATCGAATAAAGTAGCATCAACGCTGCTAGGAATGGGAATTTGTGCTATTTTATGTATGTCTGTTCAACCGTTAAATAGATATTTAACTAAGAAAAGAACAGGACAAGACGGTTTTGTTGGTGTTGATAATAAAGAAGGAGATAAGTCTAAAGGTTTTAAAACTGCTAAAACTATTGCAGGAGTTGGTTTCCCATTGTTTGCGATGAAGACAATTGGTAAACCTTCAGATTTGTTGGCAAATATTCAATTTAATAGTAAGGTTCCAACGATTAATCAATTTAAATTCTTATATGGGCTAACTATTGGTTCAAGATTTTTATCTTCAAGAGATAGTAATGAACTTAGAGAAGGAATAATCAAAGATACTCTTGGATTTACTAATTGGTTAATTCTTGGAGGTATGGTTTCTAAGTTAACAGCTAGGGCTTTAGGTGGAAAAGAATTAATTAATAACCCTGTTGCTCAAGATGGAGCAAAAAAGGGTATAAAGTATGGTTTAAAATGGTTGACAAAAGCCTCGGTTAAATCTTTTGATGAGGTATTATTACCAAATGCTAAAGAAATTACAAAAAATGGTAAAATACTTAAGTTTTCAGAACTGTTTAAAAAAGCAGATAGCGCAACAAAAGCAAAAGTATTAAAGGTTGCTTGTTCGCAAATCGCAGGTTATTTATATTCAGGACTTGTTTTAGGTGTTGGAATTGCTAAACTGAACATATTCATAACAAAACAAGTACAAGCAAGGAAAAAAGCAAGTATGAATATGAACAAGCAAGTTAACCCAAAATATGATATAAACTATCTTTCAAAGATGCAATGTGAATTGAGCAGTGTATTCAAAGATTTTAATTAATCTGTTATAATCCGTTTATGTCTGTTTTTTTTAAAGAGTATATTGATAGTCAGTTATTAGAAAACCGTAAAGCGGTTATATATGGTGTTGCGCAAGTTGCAGAAAAGAAAAATATAAATATTTATATTATTGGAGGTATTGTCAGAGATTTGATTCTACACAATACTATAAAAGATATTGATATTGTTGTTGAAAGTGATGCTATTGAATTTTGCAAGAGTCTTGAGGAATGTCTTGATTGTAAAATAATATCTGTTCAGGAAAATCTTAGAACAGCAAAGGTATTATTCTTTAACGATATAGAAATAGATTTTGCTTCAACAAGAGAAGAAAAATATGAAAAATCTGGTGTTTTGCCTGTTGCCTATCACTTTGGTTGCCCTTTAAATAAAGATATTATGCGGCGTGATTTTACAATTAATACGCTTGCTATAAGTTTAACAGGTGAAAATAAATATTCTCTTGTTGATTATTGTGGTGGATATAATGATATATTAAACAAAAAAATAAGAGTTTTACATGATAAAAGTTTTGTTGATGATCCTTCAAGGATAATACGTGCATTAAAATTTCAGGTTCGATTTGATTTTGAAATTGAAGAAAATACAAATAATTTACTTAAACAATATCTTGATAATGTTGATTATAGTATGCCTTTAGAAAGAATAAAGTCAGAATTAAGGCAGTATTTTTCGATAGAAAAGAAAGGGCTCTATTCCAAAATTATTGATACAAAAGCTTATAAACTTATTTCGGATAATCCTTTTATTAATTTTGATGAGAATTTTTTTAAAAATTTGGATCTGAATTATTTGTATAACAAAGATGAATTATGGTTTGTTTATATAGTCTTATTAATAGTTAACAGCAATATTGCATATGAACGATTAAATATGTCAGCTTTTGAGAAAAAGATAATTAAAGAGGTTCAAGAATTATTGCTTTTGTACCCTCTGAATATTGAGGATAAAAAATTTTTATACAAAACATTTAATGATAGAATCGATTTATCAATATTGATTTATTATGTTATGACTCAGGATAAAGCTGTAAAACATTTTTATGATGTATTAAATGAAATTAAGGTTTTAATTACAGGTAAAGACTTGATTGAGCTTGGTTTTATTCCATCTCCATATTTTAATGAACTTTTTGAAATGGTTCTAAATGAGAAATTGGAAGGGAATTTAAAAACGAAAAAAGAAGAAATAGATTTTGTAAAACAATTTATAAAAAAATAGGAGTAGTTTTGCTACTCCTATTTTAATGCTTTATATTACAGCTTTTATACTCTGCAAGTTAACTTAGAAGCTTGTTCTTTTAAAGCTTGAACTTTGTCTGTATGTTCCCAAGGAACATCAAAATCAGTTCTGCCTAAGTGACCGTATGCAGCAAGTTTTTGATAGAATTTACCTCCATTTTTTGCAGGAAGATTTCTTAAATCAAATTGGTTAATAATTGCTCTTGGTCTTAAGTCAAAGTTAGTTTCAACAAGTTTCATAATATCATCATCTGATATTTTACCTGTGCCGAATGTTTCAACATAGATAGAAACAGGCTGAGCTACCCCGATTGCATAACCAAGTTCTATTTCGCATTTTGAAGCAAGACCTGCAGCAACAATGTTCTTTGCAACATATCTTGCAGCATATGCAGCACTTCTGTCAACCTTTGTTGGGTCTTTACCGGAGAAAGCACCGCCACCGTGTCTTGAATAGCCGCCATAGGTATCAACTATTATTTTTCTTCCTGTTAAACCGGCATCACCTTGAGGTCCGCCTATTACGAATCTTCCTGATGGATTTATTAAGTATTTAGTTGTGCTATCCGGTTTTAATGGTTCATTTTTAAACACATAATTTATAACATGTTCAATCATATCTTTTCTTATGATTTCTTGAATTTGTGTATTGTCTGTAATACCATCAATTTCATCATCGTGTTGAGTAGAAATAACAACAGTATCAATTCTTACAGGTTTATCATTTTCATATTCAACAGTAACTTGTGATTTGCCATCGGGTCTAAGGTATTTAACTAAACCTTGTTTTCTTACCTGCGCAAGTCTATATGATAGTTTATGTGCTAAACTTATTGGCAACGGCATTAATTCCGGAGTTTCGTCACAAGCAAAACCAAACATAATACCTTGGTCGCCTGCACCGATATTATTTGTTTCATCAACTGAAACAGCTGCATTATTATCTCTTGTTTCAAATGCTTTATTTACACCGCCTGCTATATCGGTAGATTGTTCATCAATACTTGTAAGTACAGCGCAGGTTTTACTGTCAAATCCGCCTGAGGCTTTTCCTGAGTAACCTATGTTTTCAATAGTTGTTCTTACAACATGCGGAATATCTACATAGCAAGAAGAAGTTATTTCTCCTGATACTAACACCATACCTGTTGTTACTGATGTTTCTGCTGCAACTCTGGATTTTGAGTCTTTTGTTAAAAACTCGTCCAAAATAGCATCTGAGATTTGGTCACATACTTTATCAGGATGTCCTTCTGTTACTGATTCAGATGTGAATAAATATTTTTTTGAACTCATCTTTTTCTCTTTCCTGTTTTACTTGCCAATCTATCTTTTTTTAATTCTACTCTTAACAGAATTTAAGGTCAAATTGACAACAAAAAAGACCGTTTATAACGGTCTTTTTTGTTTGTTTTTAGTTTACTATTTTGATTCTCTTATATTTAAAGCTTTAATTAACTTTCTGTAATCTTCAAGATTTCTGTCTTTTAAGTACGAAAGAAGTCTTTTTCTTCTACCTACCATCATCAAAAGACCACGTCTGCCTTGGAAATCTTTTGGATTAGATTTTAAGTGTTCTGTTAATTCTGTAATTTTTTCTGTTAATAAAGCGATTTGAGTTTCAACGCTTCCTGTATCTTGTGCATTTTTACCGTATTTTTCAACGATTTCTGCTTTGTTTTTCAAATTAATTGCCATTATTTACTTTCCTTTTTTTGTTTATGACTTGTTCGGTGGGTAAGTCTTGCTTTTTATATTAATATGAAGAAAATTACATTTCAATAGCATGTTTAATTTTTATTAAAAATAGGTTATATTTTTTATTTTTCTTTAAAAAATTTTTCATAAGGAATATCAAGTGCATCTGCAATTGCAATAAATCTTTTTAAACTTGGTATTTTTTTACCTCGTTCAATTTCTGATAAATAATCGCAAGAAATGCTAGCCATTTCTGAAAGCTTATCTTGTGTTAATCCTCTTTTATTTCTATATTTTTTTATATTATTTTGAATTATTTCAATCTTGCTATTCGCCATAAGAAAAATTATTTATGATTTTGAATAAGTGATATTATTTGTTATATACCTTGAATATTTCTTTTACAAGTTTATAACCTTTAAGATATGATGTGTAGTCCATCTGTTCATTGGCTGAGTGCATGTTTGAAATATCTGCAACACCTATTAATACAGGCTTAAATTTTGTTCCGTATTTGTTTTCTTTGTTTGCATATATGTGTGTTTCAGCACCAGCATGGAATGAAGAAATTTCTATATCTATATTTAAGTTCTTACTTGCTTCTTTTGCAACATTTATCATTGTTTCATCGTCACTTTTTTCAAATGGCGGTAAATGTTCTGCTGTTTCTATTTTTGCTGAAGCAAGTTTAGAATACTTTTTATTGAAATTATCAACTATAGACTCTATTTCCTTTATAAGTTCATTCTCATATTTTCTGCTTGAACTTCTTATTGAATATGTTGCACCTGCTTTGGTATTAATAACGTTAGTTATTGCTTTTTCTAATATTTCGTTTTGATATTTATTGCTTTTTATATCAGAGCATTTAATATTATCTATTGCAGTTTCAATACCCCCACCTATTATTACTCCAAGATTTATGGATGTAACAACGCCATATTCATCTTTTTTATATACCCCTTGAGGAATTTCGTTAACAAGTTCAGCTACCAATTTAGCTGCATTTAGTCTTGTTGTATCATCAATATCAATGCCAGAGTGTCCGCCTTTTAGTCCTTCAACAAATAATGTCAGTTTTGTATAATCAGCCCCTGCAATTTGGACTTGCCCTAATTTATCAGCATCCATTACAAGAACGTGCTCTGCTTCAAGTTCTTCCATTTTGAGATTATGTATTCCTGTCATATTTTGTTCTTCATCACGTGTGAAAACAATTTCCAGTCCGCCATGTTTTAGCTCTTTATTTTGAGAAAGTTCAATGGCAAGCATAATTGCAGCAGCAACACCAGCTTTATCGTCTGCTCCTAATGTTCTTGTTTTATCTGTTTCAATAATATTTCCGTTTAGTTTTATATTTACAGGTGAATCATCTCCTACAACATCCATATGGGAACTTAAAAGCAAAGGTTTCTTTGTTGAATCTGTTGCAGGTATTTTTGCTTTTATATTGCCATATTCATCTTTTTGAGCTTCAATACCATTTTCTTCGAATATGGAAAGAATTTTTTCTATGACTTTTTCTTCTTTCAACGATGGTGATGGTATTTGGGCTAAAGTACAAAATATGTCAATTAGTTTATGTTTTTTTCTTATGTTATCCATTTTCGTTTCTCCTTCTTCATACAATTATAGACTATCTTCTCTAAATAGTATATAATATAGATATGTGAATAAGTGGTAAGGAAATGTTATGGCAAAAGTATTATTATCTATCCCTGATAAGTTTTTAAGTCAAATTGATGAAATTGCTGAAAATGAACAAAGAACAAGAAGTGAACTTATCCGTGAAGCACTGAGAAGTTACATGAAAAGAAATGTTGTTTTTGATATAAAAAAGAATGCTGCTAACGCTGAACTTTTAGAACAACTTTTGGATTAATATTCAACTTTTCTTTCATATTATAACGCTTATAGCCAAGTATACACCCTCATAGTTGAAATTTATTTTTTATGTAATAAAATCTTATTAAAAGAACTTTAAAGCGTGATAAATAAACTTGAGGATTTACATGGCTCGAAAAGTAGTAATATATGTTTTGGCAGTATGTTTTGCTATTATAAATTTCCCCCTGCAGGTTAAAGCAGAGGCGGTTTCTAATCTTACAATAAAACAGTTAATAGTTAAGCATTCTATGGAAATGGGTTTGGATCCTGCTTTAGCTTTAAGTATTGCTAAAAAGGAATCTGGATTTTGCCATAATAAAAAAAGCAGATATGGTGCAATAGGTGTTTTTCAATTAATGCCAAATACCGCTAAAAGGATGGGGTATAATCCATACCATCTTAATGACAATATAAAAGGTGGTATAGCATATTATAAAAAAATGTACCAAATGTTTGGGTCTACAGAATTAGCCCTTGCCGCATATAATGCAGGTCCTGGGAATGTAAAAAAATATAATGGTATTCCTCCGTTTAAAGAAACAAGAAATTTTGTTTCTTCAATAATGAATAGTTATAATAGTATGAAGGTAAATCCTGATCCTGCTATAGCTCAATATAAAAATGGAATAAAAGAAATAAATAATGATATGAGTGAGGCTGATTTTAGAGCTCAGCATGATGCAGTTCTAAAAGCTTTCTTATCTAATCAGGGAATTTAGAAAGTAAGGGGACATGTTTCAAGAGATAAAGACACATGAAATTACGACCGACGTTGTGATATTTACAATAAAAAATAATAAACTTCAGGTGCTTCTTGTTAAACGTGCAAATGAACCATTTAAAGGCAGATGGGCTATCCCTGGTGGATTTATTCGTTTGTCTGAAAATCTTGATAACGCTGCTTTGAGAATTTTAAAAGAAAAAACAAATGTTGATAATATTTATTTAGAACAATTATATACTTTTGGTGACCCTTTACGTTATCCGAGTTCAAGGGTTATAACTTGTGCATATTTTGCTTTGATAAGAAGTGATGATATAAAATTATCCTTTGATAATACTCAAAGTATTACCGAAGTACAGTGGCATGAAGTATATCATCTGCCGACATTGGCTTTTGACCATAAAGAAATTATAGAATACTCTTTAAAAAGAATGAGAGAACGTTTGGAATTTTGTCCGATAGCATTCCAATTGCTTCCAGAAAAATTCACTCTTACTGAATTACAGAAATCATATGAATTAATTCTTGATATGAAACTTGATAAGCGTAATTTTAGAAAAAAAGTTTTAACAGGTTCTGTTCTAAAAGAACTGAATGAATATACTAAAATGGGTTCTAAACGACCTGCCAGATTGTATTCGTTTGATAATATTACTTTAAACTCAAAAAGAGGTCATTTCTTCTCTTAATAGTATTTCTGGTTTTGAAAATTTTGTTTAGAGGTCTTTTGTCAATATTTGAATTAGTGTACAAATTGAGTTTGTAAATCTTTATTTAAATTATGGAAAAAATTAAGATTTTACTTGTGATTTGTGATAGATTTGTATTTGTACAAAAGAGATTAAAATAAAATACTTTGACGGTTAAGTATATATTATTGGCAAGGTGTGATTAATCCCTATAACAGTTTATAATTCAGAGTCAAGGAGATTGTTAGGTATGCCCGAGTACTTGAGCAAGGAAGAAATTCGTAAGTGGAGAAGCTCATTAGAACGCATAACTTTAGAAGAGTATGCTGCAAGATTAGGTAAGGTTATTCAAGAAGAAAAACATGATGATAGTTTAGTTGATAGCGTAATGTTCAGGTCATTAAATTCTATGTCAGTTGAAAAATACGCACCAAAGGCCGAAAAAATTCAATCAATTGCAATTAAATCTTTTAATAAAGAAAAAGAAATAAAAGAAAAAAAACAGACCGTGAATACACAAAATAGTCTTGAAAGTTCGGATAGTGTTAAAACTGAAAAGAAAAAAGAATCTGTAAAAACTAAAGAAATCAAAAATGTTAATATTGAGGAAACTGTGGATTTCTCTTTTAAAAAAGCTTTGACAACAAGAGAACAATTGGTTTTTGATCATTTCCTTGCAAATAAAAATACAATTGTATATGCTAAAGACTTAGCTAAAATATTAGATTTGCCAAGAGATTATGTATATAAATATATAAAAAATCTTAGAGGTAAACTTAATGAAGATATTCTTCAAAATGCAGATAATGGCGGTTATTTGTTGAAAGTGTAATGGTAAATATGAAGAACAAGACACCAATAAAAGTCGCATTTCCACATATGGGCAATGTTTATATTGCTTGGTCGGCTGCATTAAAAAAACTTGGAATAGAACCATTTATTCCGCCTCATACAAGTAAAAAAACTTTGGAAGTCGCGGCAAAATATAGTCCTGAGTCTATTTGTCTGCCTTATAAAATGGTTTTAGGAAATTTTCTTCAAGCTATTGAAAAAGGTGCGGATTATGTTGCAATGATTTCTTCTCCGGGAATATGTCGATTAGGTGAATATGGTCAAAGTATAAAGAATGTACTTAAAGATTTGGGCTATGAAGATAAATATACGGAACTTCAGCTTTATGATGGTTTTAAAGGTATGTATACTTTTCTTACCCAGCTTTCAGGTGTTAAAAATCCTGTGATTTTGGCAAAAGCGATAAATATTGCAGTTAGAAAAGTTTTTGTTCTAGACAGAATTGAAAATTTGTTTTCTTATTACAGAGCAAGAGAAATTGTTACTGGAACGGCAGAAAAGCATTATAATAGGGCTTTGTCTCTTATAATTGAGGCAAATAATACAAAAGAACTTAAAGCTTTTGAAAAAGAAGCAATCGAAGAAATAAAAAAAACAGAGATAGATGTTAATAGAGACGTTTTAACTGTTGATATAACAGGTGAAATTTTCTTGGTTCAAGAACCTTTTTCTAACCAGAATATTGAAAAGGAACTTGGCAGAATGGGTGTTCAAACAAGAAGAAGTCTCACTGTTTCCGGGTTTATTAAAGATGCTATAATTCCAAAGGCATTTAAGAAGGGTGAAACACATTTGGAACGTGCATATAGAATGGCAAGACCATATTTAATGCGTGATATTGGCGGTGACGCATTAGAATCAGTCAGTGATGTTGCTTATGCTAATGAACGAGGAGTTGATGGTATAATCCACGTTAGTCCGTTTACTTGTATGCCTGAAATTATGTCACAAAATATATTCCCGACAATGAGAGAAAATTGTGAGATACCTATTTTGACGTTGATATTAGATGAACAAACCGGAAGAGCCGGTTATATTACCAGACTTGAGGCTTTTGTTGACTTAATGCGACGCAGAAAAATGTATAAGAAAAAACAACAAGAAGCAGCTGTATAAAGTTGTTGTTTGTTATGATTAAGAGTTTTATCAAAAAGATAGGTCTTTTTATAATAAGCTTATTAAGAAGTAAAATTGTATGGCAGTCCCTTTTGGTAGGTTTTTTCTGTGGAATTATTGTTATTGCTTTTAGAGTTTGTATAGAAACCCTTTTTAGTTTTGTTATTGAAATTTCAGCAAAAAAATATTATATATTTTTCTTGCCATTAGTAGCATCAGTGGGCGGTTTAATTTCTGGGATTTTGGTTTTTAAGCTGGCACCGGAAACAAAAGGCAGCGGAATACCTTTTGTAAAAATGTGCTTGCAAAGAAGTGGTAAAACTGTCCGAATAAGAACAATTTTTGTAAAATTTATTGCTGGTGTCTCTGCTATAGGAACAGGTATGTCGTTAGGCCGAGAAGGACCTAGTGTTCAGCTTGGTGCAGGTGTTGGTTCTTTAGTGGGTAATTTATTTAGATTGAAAAATTCAAATAAAGATACACTAATAGCATCAGGGGCAGGTGCTGCTATTGCAGCTACATTTAATGCTCCTATTGCAGGTACTATATTTGTTTTGGAAGAGCTATTAAATCGTTTTTCTTCTTCTATATTATTTCCTTGCCTTGTTGCTACTGTAACAGCATCTTCCGTATCAAGATATTTATTGGGAAATAAGACTATATTTGCTTGTGAATTTGTTCCTGCTGTGTTTAACTCTGAGAGTATTATTATATATGTATTTCTTGCAATTGTTTCAGGGATTTTTGGGGTTCTATTCTCTAAAACAATCTTCTTTTTTGATAATTTGTTTGAAAAATTGAGTAAAATACCTAATTATATTAAACCTGCAATTGCTTCATTAATAATAGGGATAGTCGGAATTTATTTGCCTCAGGTCCTCTCTGGTGGTAATACTGTGGTCGAAGTATTATTGAATGATGGGTTTCCAATAGTTCTTGTTCTTATTATTTTTCTTGTTAAATTTATAATGACTCCATTATGTTTTGGTTCCGGTGCACCTGGTGGTATATTTTTACCAATGCTAATGTTGGGTGCTTTTTTAGGATATGTTGTTGGTTATATTGCTTTGAATTTCGGATTTGATATTAATCCTTCAACAATGGCTTTTATCGGTATGGCAGCTTTCTTATCGGCGGTTGCAAGAACTCCAATAACTGCAACTGTTATGGTTTTTGAAATGACAGGTGGTTATGAATCTATATTGCCAATAATGCTTGTGTCTGCCCTTAGTGATATGACTGCTGAAAAACTTGGTCAAAAGCCTATTTATTCAAAATTGTTACTTGAAAGCTATAGAAAATGTTCTAATAATCCTCAACTTTCTTCTAAATTAGTTGAAAATTTTATGACGAAAGATGTTAAATCTTTTGCTTTTAGCGATGATATTAATACTATTTTAAAAATTATGAATGTTGAAAAACATAATGCATATCCTGTTGTTGATGAAAAACAAAGACTGCAAGGTATAATTACAAAAGCCGATATAGAAGATGTTTTAACTGATAACAATAATTCGATTATTCCTGTCGGTCGAATAATGAATACCAATCCAACACAAGTATATAAATATGATAATTTATATACTTGTTATTATAGATTGCACAATAACAATACCGAATGGGCAATTGTTATAAACCAAAGAAATAATGTTGAGGGTATTATAACTCGTGCAGATATACTGCGTGAACTATAATTAGTGGCAATGACCGCAAGAATGACCTTCTTCTCCGTGATGTTCATGGTGTGAGCAATTTGCTTCACTCATTTGAACAAGATTTCCTGCTAAATAATCTTCTACTGCTTTATCAGCATCACCTTTTATACCGGCAAATAATTCAATACCGTAGTCGTTTAATGCGCCAATGGCACATCCGCCAATACCACCGCATATTAATACATTAATTTTATTTTCTTCCAATAAATATGCCAAAGCACTATGTCCAAGTTCATTAGAAGATACAATCTCTGTTTTGATTACTTTCCCATCTTCTACATCGTAAACTTTAAATTCTTCTGTATGTCCAAAATGTTGAAAAACTTGACCATTTTCATATGTTACTGCTATTTTCATATCAATCTCCTTTTCTTTCATGATAACAGCTTAATTAAGTTTTTCAATTAAAATAGCAAATGTTAAGTTTTGTAAAATAATAAAAGAAAATAGCAATTATTTATTTTATATATACTTTATATATATGTAGATGATACAAAAGAAAATAATAAAAAATTAATAAAATTTATATTCATACTTACCTTACTTACTACCTTTACTAACACACGAGGAAATTGAAAAAGATTTCAGAGGAACC
>DVJT01000036.1 GCA_018716565.1 Candidatus Avigastranaerophilus faecigallinarum
AAACTAAATTTTATAATAGAGAATCCTGATAATACACTTGTACAGGCAGCAAAAAAATCAAAAATAATCTCAACAGTCAAAGATAAAACAGGTAAATCATTTGTTGATACATCAAAATACATAGATATGCAATCATTTGAAAATTTAGCCAAAAATCTATCAACAATAGATGAATTTTTCAAATCATCAAATACCTCTGTAAATAAATTCTTAAATAAGGCAAAAGGCTTAAAAGTTGCATCAGTAATGGCAAACATAGGTATATCTTGCATAATACTAGGATATTTAATTCCAAAGGCCGTATACAAATATAGAGAAATAAAAACCGGATCAACTAAATTTCACGTTGCAGAAAACATAAAAAAAGAAAATGGAAAAGGCATTCAATAAGAATGCCTTTCACATTTTATATAGCTTATGATAAAATTATAACTATAAGAGGGATTTATTTTGCGTTATAAAAGTTGTTATTGGATAGAATCAGGCATAAATTTTGATATTGATACATATAAAATATGCTGTTTATATAGTGCCAAAGGTGGGGGAAATACAATTGTAAAAAATAACTACAAAGGTGAACCTATTGATTGGGATAATTTTTTTAATTTTAAAAAGAGAATAAAAGATTTACACAAAAGCGGCAAAATTTATCCAAAATGTGAAGGTTGTATATTACTCGAAGAAAGAGACTGGCCTGATGATCATACTAAAATAAGCATGATAAATCTTGATTATTGGACAAAATGTAATTCAAGATGTTCATATTGCCACACAATGAATGATAAAGAAGCATATAATAAATTTAAAAACTATAACTTTCTTCCAATATTGAAGGATATGATAAAAAGAGATATATTGAGACCACATGGACACGTAAGTTTTGGTGGCGGAGAAGTAACTCTTTTAAAAGAATTTGATAAGCTTTTGAATATCTTCATGGATTATGGATTCCCGCTAACAAGAATTCATTCATCTTGCATAAAATACTCAAGAGCAATAGAAAAAGGACTAAAAAATGGTCGTGTAGATTTAATTGTTTCTATAGATGCAGGTTCAAAAGAAATGCACGAAAAAGTAAAACAAGTTAAATCATATGACAAAGTATGGAAAAATTTAAAAAGATATGCATCAAATCAAAGAAACCCATTAGCTGTAAAGGTAAAATATATTGTAATTCCGGGACTGAATGATGATAAAAAAGAAATTGAGCTATGGTTAAAGAAAGCAAAAGAAAACGGAATTAATTGTGTTTTACAAGAAATAGAATCAAAATGGTTTTATGCAAGACGGGATAATGTTCCTGATGAAATAATAGACTTTTTCAATTATACAAAAGAAAAAGCTGAAAATTTAGGTTTGAAATATGAATTATATGAACGAGCAGAACATATGATGAAATTTAAAAAAGAAAAAAAAGGAGCATAATGATGGAAGAATATACAAGTTGTCATTGGCTTCAACATGGTTTAAGTTTTGAAAATGATCACATAGAAATGTGCTGTTTATGTTGTCATAAAGGTGGCGGTAGGCTCTATATAAAAGAAAATTATAATGGAAAAAATGCGAATTGGGATGAAATATTTAATTTAAAAGAAAAGTTCATTAATGACAATAAAAACGGGATTATAGATCCAAGATGTGATGGATGCTTTAACTTAGTGCATCGCGGTTGGGAAGAAACAGCTCCGTACATTAATTATATACATTTTAATCATTGGACTCATTGTAATAGCGATTGCATATATTGTTATACAAAATGGGATAAAAGGGCATTCAATACACGTCCTCATTACAAAGTAATGCCGATGATACGAGAATTATTTAAGAAAAAATTATTTAGACCTGACGGCGAAATAACTTTCGCTGGAGGAGAACCAACAATACTAAATGAGTTTGAGGAATTAGTAACATTTCTAATAAAAAATGGAGCAAAACGTATTACAGTTCATTCATCAGGAATAAAGTATTCAAAAGCAATTGAAAAAGGCATCAAAGAAGGAATCCTTTCTGTATGTTTATCAGCCGATTCAGGCACAAAAGAAATGTATAAAACGGTAAAAAGAGTAGATAAATTTGACAAATTTTGGCAAAATGCGAAAAAATATGCAAAAGCTCAAGAAAAAATTGAAAACAAAATATATGTGGAAACTAAATATATATTAATTCCAGGAATAAATACAAATAAAGATGAAATAGATAAATGGATGGATTTAACAGTAAAATCGGGAATAAAATCTATCGTAATAGATATTGAGAACGATTACTGTAAAGAATTAAGAGAAATAAATGAGGAAAAGCCTCAATATTTGATAGAATTATGCAATTATATAATTCAACGAGCAAAAGAGCTTAACTTAAACTTAGTTGAATATAATAATTTCAGATATTTAGTAACAGAATATAAATTAATATAAGGATATAAAATTGGAAGGTTTTGAAAGTTGTAGTTATATAGAACATGGAATGGTTTTAGATCATTGTAACAGAATTCGTTCTTGTAATAATTTTAATCCAAGGCATGGCGGTAGACCAATCATCTACGAAAATTATTTTGGACAAAAAATCGACTGGAAAGAATTTTTTGATATAAAAAGAGAACTACGCAAAAAATACAGAGAAAAATCTTGTCCTGAACTATGTAAAGATTGTGTAAATACAGCTTATAAAAACTGGGATGATGATGACTATATAGATTACCTTTTACTAACACCTTGGGTACCTTGTAATTCAAACTGTATATATTGTGAAGCCCCAAGAGATAAAGATGTACTTGAAAACACAAAAGTTTATAAAGTTCTTCCATTAATAAAAGATATGATAAAAAAT
>DVJT01000037.1 GCA_018716565.1 Candidatus Avigastranaerophilus faecigallinarum
ATTTCTTTTGTTTTATTTATAGCATTTACATCTGAAAGATTGAAGCCCATTACTGAAGTATTTACAAATCTAAATCCAAAACCTTCAATATCGTTAACAAAAGCTGCTTGTTTACCAAGCATAGGATATGTTACGATTTTTTCTCTCATTATATGTTTATTTACTTCAATGAACTTTTCAAGAAGAAGTTTTCTTTTTACGTTTAAGTTTTCATTCCCTATACAATGAATGATATTTAATTCTAGGGATTCAGAAATTAAAGTAGTGTAAACCAAAAAACCTGTAGGAATATCATCTTCAAAAAGAATAAGGCAGTTTAAAAGTCCATCTTCAATGCTTTTTATAAAATTAGGATAAGTAAGCGGTTCTAGTTCAAAATTGTAGTCAGTAGCTGCGTTTGTTTTAAAGTCATTATAAACACCTGAAAAAATTCTGAAATATTTTGAATTATATGATTCTACTTTGTATATAGTTATATTAGCCATTGTTATTCTCTTTATAAATCAATTAAATGTTCCATCTTATCAACTTTTGTGTGAATATATCTTTCATTATATTTATTAAGAGGAGTTTTAAGTGCAATTCTTTCAACAATTTCAAGACCGTAACCATTTAGTGCTACAATTTTTGTAGGATTATTTGTTATTAATTTAAACTTAGTATAACCCAAATCTCTTAAAATTTGAGCACCAATTCCATAATTTCTTAAATCAGGTTGGAAGCCTAAAGAAATATTCGCTTGAACAGTATCTTCTCCTTTTTCTTGAAGCGCATAAGCTTTTATTTTATTTACAAGACCGATACCTCTGCCTTCGTGACCTCTAATATATACCAAGGCACCTTTTCCATAATTTTCAATCAATCTTAAAGCTGCTTCAAGTTGATTTTGACAATCACATCTTTTTGAATGAAAGATATCACCTGTTAAACATTCAGAGTGTACTCTTACCATTGGGATTTTATCAGAACCGTCATCTTTAACGATTGCAACTTGATCAACCCCACCGAGTTTATTAGTATAGCCATATACTTTAAAATCTCCGAAATCAGAAGGAAGATTCGCTACGGCATCTCTTTGCATAAACATTTCTTTTTGTAATCTGTATTCAATTAATTGTGCTACAGTTATGAATTTTAAATTATGTTTTTTTGAAAATTCAACAAGATTATCTCTTCTTGCCATTGTACCGTCTTCATTAACAATTTCGCATATTACGGCAGCCGGAGTTAAACCTGCTAAAAGAGCTAAATCAACAGAAGCTTCAGTATGACCGACACGCTCTAAAACACCACCTTTTCTTGCAATTAAAGGAAAAACATGTCCGGGACGTGATAAATCGGAAGCAACAGAATCATTTGCAACGGCAACTTCTATAGTTTTTGCTCTATCAAAAGCACTTACACCTGTTGTAACACCGTATTTCTTTACGGCGTCAATGCTTTGTGTAAAAGCTGTACCCTTTGGATCTGTACTATGGCTTACCATTTCAGATAATCCGAGTTTTTCTGCTTTTTCTCTAGTTAAAGCAAGACATAAAACTCCTTTGCATTGTGAAATAAGGAAATTAATAATTTGCGGTGTTGCAAACTGCGCAGGAACAATAACATCGCCTTCATTTTCTCTGTCTTCATCATCTGCAACTATAACAGGTTTACCATTTTTAAAGTCTTCAATGGCTTCTTCTATTGTATCAAACTTAATTTCACTCATTTATATAAATCCATTCTCGGCTAAAAAACTATAGCTAATCTTACTTGTATTATCTTTTGAAGTTAAAATTTTTTCAACATATTTGGCGAATAAATCTGTCTCAATGTTTACAAAATCACCTTCTTTAAGTTGTGAAAGATTTACTTCTTCTAATGTTGTCGGGATAAGTTCAACCGAAAAAAATTCATTATTTACTGACGCAATTGTTAAGCTGACTCCGTTTATTGCGATTGATCCTTTATAAATTAAATATTTTGAAAAATCTTTTTGTATTTTAAAATAGAACTCTTTGGAAAAACCATCTTGTTTTGCATATAAAAATTCAGCTAAGCAATCAATATGTCCTGAAACAATATGCCCGTCTATTCTTTTGCTTAGAGTCAAAGCTCTTTCTAAATTAACGGAATCATTAACCTTTAGATTTTTATAGTTAGTAACTTTTAGTGTTTCGTTGGATGCTTGTACGGTTATGTAGTCTTTTCCATATTTTACAACAGTTTGACAGGCTCCATTTATTGCAACACTGGCACCTTCTTTTATGTCTGATAATATTCTATTACAAGTTACTGTAATTTCCATTCCGTTAGATGAAATACAGCAGCTTTTTATTTTGCCTTGTTCTTCAATTAATCCTGTAAACATAAAGAAAGTTTATCATAAAAGAATACCTTAAATGATTATACTTATAATTATTATTACAATTTTTAATTATAAATTTAATATTGTTGTAAAGTTGAAAAAAACATAATACAATATTGATATAAGTGCTTGAAAAACAGCTAAAATAAGGAGTTCTAATGGCTATAGCATATTTGTGTTTGGGTTCTAATATAGGAGATAAAGTAGGTTATGTTCAACAAGCTGTAAAAATGCTTACAGCAACAGGAATGGTGACTGTTGTACGATCTTCTGCTTTATATGAAACGGAACCTTGGGGAAATAAAGATTTAGATTGGTTTGTTAATGCTGTTATCGAGGTAAAAACAAAATTATCGCCAAGGGAACTGCTTGATTTATGTAAAAATACAGAAATTCAAATGGGAAGAAAAACGGTTAAATCAGATAAATACGAAGCCAGAATTATAGACATTGATATTTTGTTTTATGGTGATTTGATTGTTGATGAACCTGATTTGAAAATTCCACATGAACATCTGCACGAAAGAGCATTTGCACTTGTTCCTTTGCTAGAATTAATTCCTGATTATGAGCATCCAAAGTATAAAAAATCTCTTTTACAACTGCATGAAGAATTAGAAGCATTGGATGATGTATTTTTATATGGTACAAGAGTCGATATATAAAAATATAGCTATAGTTGGATGTGGCGCAGCAGGAGGATTTTTATCAGTTCTGTTGTGTAAGAATCCTTATAATAAAGTAACAGCGTTTGACCTGAAAGAACCCTTTGTAACTCTTTTACCAACAGGTGGCGGTAGATGTAATTTGACTTTTGATGAAGATGATTTAAAAGAGTTTGTAAAGAACTATCCTCGTGGTGAAAAATTTTTAATGTCTGTTTTATCTAAAATAGGACAAAGAAAAACAAGAGAATTATTTAAAGATTTAGGAATTAAAACTTATGTTCAAAGAGACAAAAGAGTTTTTCCTGTTTCAGATAGTTCTGCAAAAATAATATCGGATTTAAAAAAACACCTTGATACAGATAATTTTAAACATATTAAAGAAAAAGTTATAAGTGTATCAGATAATCTAAATGAGTTTGTTATTCAAACAGAAAAAAGCTCATATAATTTTGATTATCTCGTTATTGCAACTGGTGGTAAGGGTAATGGATTCTGGTTGGCAAAGAATTTAGGACATAGAATAATAGATCCTAAACCATCATTAACCGCACTCGATATAGAAGAAAAAGATTTTTATAAATTATCGGGAATGAGTTTTAAAAATGTTGATGCTTCATTTAAAATGGGTAAAAAGAAATATAATTGTAGTGGAGATGTTCTCTTTACTCATAAGTCTATATCAGGGCCATGTATATTTAAAATATCTTCTCTAACCGCATATGAAGAGATATCTTTAAATAATCCTTTGGTAATTGAGATGAGGATGTCTTCTTTAACAGATGAAGAAATAGAAAATATAATTAAAGAAAATTCTAAAAAGACAGTAAAAAATGTATTTTCTTCCTTTGTACCGGAAAATTTTATATCAGTTGTATTAGAAAAAAATAATATAGATTCAAATAAACAAGCGGCACAGTTGAAAAAGACAGAAAAAGAAATATTGATACATTCCATAACTTCATTAAAGTTACATGTTATTGGACGAATAAAAGATTCAGAAATTGTTACCGCTGGTGGTGTTGATTTAGATGAGGTTAATTCTAAAACAATGGAGTCAAAAATATTGAACGGTTTGTATTTTATAGGAGAAGTATTAAATATAGATGGATTTACAGGTGGATTCAATCTTCAAAACTGTTGGTCAACAGCATATATATGCAGTATGAATTTTAATTGAAAAGGGGAGATTTATTCTCCCCCTTTTCAATTATCTTAGTTTTCGTTTTCTGTTATTTCTTGTTGTGATTTTGTTTCTATTTCTTTTAGATATTGCTTTGTTAAGTCTATGTTGTATATATTACAAATTCCTACAACTACGGATGCAATTAAGGAGCTAATAGATGAAGCCGTTATTTTCAATGTTTCTCCGGGTATGGAAGAGAAAACTGATTGTAAGCCTAAAATTAATGCAATTGGAATAATGAATATGAATGAAATTATGAGTGCTAATAAGTTTATAATGATATATTTTGAAACATAAAGTCCAAGAAGTTTACTTCCTGATTCTTTAATAAATTCATGTGCTTTTTTTATATCAAACCAATCTTTAAAATTTAAAGACTTAATAAAATTAAAATAAAGTCCTAAGAAATATAACCCAAAGATGAATACAAAAGGAATTATTATAAGCCCAAGTAATGGTTGAATCATAATAAGAAGGAAAAACGGAATAGTAATCAAAAGGGTCATAATAAAGCTAATAATAAAGCATCCTGCAAAATTGTAAAAACCTTTTTCTGAAATTTGCTTTATTTCTGCAAATAAATTAGGAATAATACCTATTTTGTTATTAATTGCATTATTAATACTTAAGACAAATAATCCTCCGCTTAAAAAACAAGCTAAACAATAAATTATAATTGCAATTATATTTATGTTATTAATTTGAGAAATATTTCCAGTAGGAAAGAATATTCCACAAATTCCTGAAATAAAGATTAAAATGATAAAATAAAATAAATTTTTCTTATTATAGCTTTCTGAAGCTACGTTTTTTACGGCTGCTCTAATACTAATAGACATGAAAAGCTCCTTATTATATATACCGATAATAATTATAGAATTTAATTGAATTGTTATGAATAGTTTGAATGTAGTATTATTCAAATATTTCGTAATAATTTTGAGTTTTGTAAATATATGTTTGAAAAAAAATATGTTTAAGATATTATATAATCAGTGGTTTACACTAAGGAAGTAGAATATAAGGAAAAAGGTTGTATTCTATAATTTTCT
>DVJT01000038.1 GCA_018716565.1 Candidatus Avigastranaerophilus faecigallinarum
GTATCAATAGAGAATGCATAATCACAAGAAAGAAAACTTGATATAAATAAAAATAGAAGAATAAATTTCTTTTTCATAATATCTCCTTTACTAACCAATATGAATAATAACATTTTGGATTATATTTGTACAATACTAAATGATGTTATATATAATTTTTTTTATTTCATCAGTTAAGTCGGTATCGTACTTTATGTTTTTAGCAATTATTTTAGATAGTTTTGCTTTCTTAAATTCACCAAGATGTCTTGTCTTGTAAAAATTTTCAATATTTTCACACATTTTATTGTAAAGATGTAATTCTTCTTTCAAAATTGGTGTTGCTGGTTTATATTCATCGTTTAAAGCTCTTTTTAGTAGGTTTATGGATAGAATATCTTCAAATTCACCTTTTTCAATTAAAATTGTTTTATCTTTTTTTTCTATGTTATTTGTTAGATATGAACATATTTCTTTTGCATCGTAATCAAACAAAAATACAATTGGTATTTTTATTTGATTTTTTATTTTAATGTATAAGGATGGACTTTTACTTTTTCCTCCGGCACCTAGAATGAATATTCCATTTTTATTAAAATTAGACTTCATTTTATTTGCAAATGCAGGCAATAATATTTCTTCAGTTATTCCCTCTACAATTATTAGCTTATTAATAGGGAATAAAAGAGAATATTTATTTCTTAAAAATTTTAAATCATCAATATTAATTTTTCTTTTGGTTGAAAATTCTTTATTTACTTTTATCAAAAATTTAAGATTAATTGGTGATGTTTCGTAATCTATGTTTTCTAATATACTGGAAAAGTTTAATTTTGCTTTTATATAAATTTTAGTTCTTTCATTAATATTTTTAAACGTTTTGTAAATAGTATTTTTTAAAGCAATATTCGGTGCTTTATTTATATTCTGCGAAGGAAATAGTTTTTCTACTGAGTTATTCCATATTTCTTCTACGATATTTTTTATTATTTTAGGATCGATTGTGTCAATATCAAGTTTTGAATACTTAGGGTAAATGAGCTTTGTGTAAATTATATTATGGAACACTCTACTAAATGTTTCATCTGGTAACTTAAATCTGGATAATCTGTCCAAGTTTATTACAAGTTCTTGAAATGATAAAAGTTTGTATTTTATTGTACTTTTGGTTTTAAGTGGATTCAATTATTTCTCCAATTAAAATACTTTAACGTTTGATATTATAACACAACGAATAAACAAAGACAGGCTTATTTCAAGCCTGTCTTTGTTCTAAAACAGCAATTATTGCTTATGGCCTGTCCATCTATGATCAATATTAGAACTTTTTTCTGTTGCATTTAATGATGCGGTCCAAATATTTGCTGCTAAGGCAATACCAGCTACTATAACAGCTAAAGCTTTATTAGGAATCTTTCTAACTACTTTTACCGTTTCATCTCCAGCTTTCTTTGCTGCAGAATTTGCCGCTTTTTGCTTTGCAAAATTAATAACAGAACCTGCCGTATAGACTACAGAACCAGCTACAACTCCGGAAGTTAAACCTTTTACTGTACCTTTTGCATATTCCGTTGTAGTTGCGAAGAACTTTTTAATATTAGCAATAAATCCTTTAATTGATTTTATAGGACCTTTTTTTTCTGCTTTTTTTGAAGAAATTTGAACAGAATCGGTTTGTTGCTCTTTTACGTTTGATGAAGGAATTGCATCTTTAACAACTACTGGTTGTGTTGTCTGTGTTGCGGTAGTTTCTTTTGCTTGTGTTGGTGTTGAATATGGTATTGGCATATTGCTAAAAATATCTGACATATTTACCCCACTTATTAATTTCTAACTCATTAAAACACTTGAAATATATTTTTTGACTATTTTTGATGTTATATTAATTTTTATTAACTAAATCTATCATTTCTTTAACTGCTGAATCCAAACCAATAAAAATAGCTTTGGAAATGATACTATGACCGATATTCAATTCATGTATTCCTTTTATTTCATGCATTCTATGGACATTCCTATAATTTAGTCCGTGTCCTGCATTTACTTGTAAGCCTAATAAATGTGCGAGTGAAGTTGCTTGTTTTAATTTTGCAAATTCTTCATTTTCATTACTTTTTCCAAAAGCTCTGGAATATGCTCCTGTATGGAGTTCAATAAAAGGAGCACCAACATCTGATGCTGCACTCACTTGTTTTCTATCTGGATCAATAAATAAGCTTACTTGGATACCTGCATCTATTAACGGTTCAATAAATTTTTTGATTTTTTCAGGATTTGCAGCAACATCTAAACCGCCTTCGGTTGTTACTTCCTCTCTTTTTTCTGGGACGATACAACAAGCATCAGGCAATAAATCTAGAGCAATTTTTTGCATTTCATATGTTGCTGCCATTTCTAAATTTAATCGGCATTTTAAATCATTTTTTAAAGAAAAAACATCAAAATCGACAATATGTCTTCTGTCTTCTCTTAAGTGAGCAGTTATTCCATTTACACCTGCATCAATACATATTTTTGCAGCTTCAATAACTGATGGTTCAAATTCGCCTCTTGCATTTCGTAATGTAGCAACGTGATCTATATTAACTCCTAATAGCATAATCTTATCTCCATTCTTACTTTATTATAAATGTAATTTTAACCTTTTACAATAAAATACATAATTTTCTTATAATTTGAATTGACTAAAAAAGTTATTTACAATGAAAATTTTTTTGATAATATAAAAATATAAATATTCCTCAGTAGCTCAATGGCAGAGCATTCGGCTGTTAACCGAAGGGTTGTAGGTTCGAGTCCCACCTGAGGAGTTTTTTATATCTTGGTTTGTTGTTCAAGAGGATTCTTATATGTCAAAGAAGTTTATTGTAGTATTGTTTTGTATAATAATTTCTTCTTATTATTCAGTTGCAAAGGCAGATAGTTCTTTTACTTGGTTTGGGTTTAAAAAAGATAATACTGAAATTGTTTTTAGTTCTCATCCTGAAAAAGTTGAATGTAATCATCATAAATGCCATCATAAAAAGCCAAAACATAAACCAAAACCAAAGTGTGAAAAACATAATAAAAACTGCCATAAAAATCATAAATTTATTTGGTGGTGTGATTAGTTATGTATTTTTCTGCATTACAATGTATGGATTATACTTATGATTAAGGATTTAACAAAAGGTGAACCGTTAAAGCTTATTTTATTGTTTTCGGTTCCATTATTAATAGGTAATGTTTTTCAGCAGTTGTATAATATTGCAGACTTAGTTATAGTTGGTAGATTGCTTGGCGTTGAAGCTTTTGCTGCAGTTGGTGCAGTCGCACCTTTATTCTTCCTTATAACCTTTATTATTGTTGGATTAACTAATGGTTTTGCAGTTATTACAGGACAAAGATTTGGTGCTAAAGATTTAGATGGAGTTAAGGACTCTGTTGTTATTTCTACAATTTTGAGTATATCAGCGACTATCTTTTTTACTGTCTTTTGTTCTTTGTTAATGCATCCTGTTTTAAGGTTGTTAAATGTTCCTCAAAATATATATCACAATGCATTTTGGTACATTGAAGTTATTGTATTGGGGCTTATTGCTGCATCATTGTATAATTTACTTGCAAGTATAATAAGAGCTTTAGGTGATAGTAAAACACCTTTGTATTTTTTAATTTTAGCGTCTATCGCTAATATAATTTTAGCTTTATATTTTATAGAAGTTTTAAACTGGGGAGTTGCAGGTTCTGCTTTTGCTGTTGTACTTTCTCAAGGGATTTCTGTTCTTCTATGTCTTATATATGTTAAAAAGAAATTTCCAATTTTACATTTGAAAAAACAAGATTGGTTAATAAAATATAATGATAAATTTTTAAAATCTGTAATTGAACATTTACGTGTAGGCGTACCAATGTCTATACAGTTTTCTATAATTGGACTTAGTGTAATAGTAATACAAAGTGTATGTAATTCTTTTGGTTCAAATATTATTGCGGCTTTAACGGCTGCGCTTCGAATAGAACAAATAGCAACTTTACCTATGATTTCTTTTGGCGTAGCACTTGCTACATTTGTTGCTCAGAACTTTGGTGCAAGAAAGTTTAGAAGAATACGCATTGGTGTTGTTAAGATTTCTCTGCTAAATATTGGTTTAAGTATTCTAATGGCACTTATAATGCGATTTTGGGGGACTGAAATTATAAAAGAATTTATAGGAAGTGCAACAGTAGAAATTATAGATATTGCTCATGAGTATCTTTTAATTAGTACATTTTTTTATATTTTTCTTTCTCAAATTTTTGTATACAGAAATGCACTTCAAGGTATGGGAGAAATTGTTTTTCCTTTATGTGCAAGTATTGCGGAGCTTCTAATGCGTACTTTTGCAGCTGTATATTGGGCTATTAAATTTGGTTATGTTGGTATGTTTTATGCAGGCCCCATAGCTTGGGTAAGTGCTTGTTTAATATTATCTATAGGTTATTTTAGAAGCATAAAGCCAATTATACATAAAGTGAGGATACAGCATGATCATAACCATCATAATCATATGCATAGTGATAATTAAAATATTGTAAAAACAGAATTATTCATTTATAATTAACATATGGTTTGGGCGGTTAGCGCAGTTGGTAGCGCATCACATTGACATTGTGGAGGTCGCTGGTTCGAGTCCAGTACTGCCCAAATTTATAAGGAAGAGACCGACTATGGTCTCTTTTTTTGTACCAAAACCAAGTTCTTTATATACAATAATGAAAAAAAATTGTAATATGGAGTATAACAAAAATTTTAAGAATTAAGATGAAAAAGATTTTAATTTTTAAAATAAGTGAGGGAAGTTGAAGAGATATTTTGCTTTTTAAAAAGAAGATAGAGCTGGTGTGGTAAAGACCATATCAGCATTTTGCGTTTTAAGACATTTAATAAGGTTTATACGATGAGTGACGAGAATAAGAATATAGAAAATAAACAAGAAGAAAATCAAAATAGAGAAGAATGCAATAAAAAATGGTGGAAAAATGTTGGGTTAAAACCCAACCTACGA
>DVJT01000039.1 GCA_018716565.1 Candidatus Avigastranaerophilus faecigallinarum
TAAAGCTCTGAACATATCAGCCGCAATACCTGGTCTGTCTACCATACCTGCACCTACAATAGAAACTTTTGCAATATCTTTATCAATTAATATCTCAGCTGCTTGAACAGTGTCTTTTTCTGACTTTAATGTTTGCATAGCTTCATCTAAATCGTCTTCATTTATAGTAAAAGCAATAGAGTTTGTTCCATTATTAGCTAAAGACTGAATAATCATATCAACACTGATGTTATTTTTTGCAAGAGCTCCAAAAAGCTTAGCTGCAGTGCCTGGAATGTCAGGAAGATTTGATAACAAAATTCTTACCTGAGAAGAATCTGCTGCTACACCGGCGACCGGTTTATATATTTCCATATTTTCAACTCCTATAATTAAAGTACCAAGGTTATCTAATTTAAAAGAACTGCGAACTCTTAAAGGAACATTAAATTGTTTAGCAGTTTCAACAGAGCGAGGATGCAATACGTTGGCACCAACTCTTGCCAGTTCTAACATTTCTTCATATGAAATAATATCTGTTCTTTGTATGTTAGGAACAATTCTTGGATCAGTAGCATATACACCTTCAACGTCAGTATATATATCACATCTGTCTGCTTTTAGAGCAGCTGCAATGGCTACAGCAGAAGTATCAGAACCCCCGCGGCCTAATGTTGTAATTTCTCCATCAGGAGTAACCCCTTGAAATCCTGCAACTACAATAATATTTCCTTCACTCAATTTCTTTTGTAATTTTTCTGTTTTTATATCAACAATTCTTGCTTTTGTATGTATGCATTCTGTAACAATTCCTACTTGTTGTCCATTCATACTAACTGCTTTATATCCTTGAGATTGGATAGCCATAGCAAGTAAAGCTATAGAAACTTGTTCGCCGGTTGATAAAAGCATATCCATTTCTCTTGAATCAGGTGTATTTGTTACTTCTTTTGCAAGCTTAATTAAATGATCGGTTGTATGTCCCATTGCAGAAACAACTACAACAACATCATTTCCATTATTTTTTTCTCTTATAACTGCTTTGGCTACGTTGTGAATTTTCTGAGGATCAGCAACTGATGTGCCTCCAAATTTTTGAACAATTATTCCCACTTTTTTATCCTTTATTAATGTTCAGTGTTTTTCCAAGATATGCATTAATTTCATTTTTTTTGAAAGAATCCAAATTAATATTATTCATTTTATCTAAATAAAAATCTAACATGTTTTTATTATAATTCGATGGGTTTTCTTCTACAAGTATTTTATATGCTAAAGAGTATAGATATATACAAATTTCTGAACTTTTATCGTCCTCAGACATTGAATATAAAACATTTAGGGCTTCTTGTGGTTTAATTAAATTTATTAGCGTATGTGCTTTTATTAATTTTGCTTCTTTACAATTAGGATTTTTATTTAACAATATATCGGTTTTCTCAATAGCATCACTGTATATCCCTAATCTCAAGTCAACTAATGCATATAAAAGCGTTACCTTCTCTGAGTTTCTATTTATTTGATATGCATTTCTTATTTTTCTTAAGGCTTCCTTATCATTATTTAATCCTAAAAGACAGACAGTACAATTAATAAGTGCTTCTATGTGTAATGGATAGTATTCTATTGTTTTTTCATAATAATCAATAGCCTTTTTGAATCGACCTAATTTATAATAACAATTAGCTATGTAAAAATATAAATATGCTTTTTTACTTGAAATTTCTATTGCTTTAAAGAAAGTTTGTATTGCATTGTTATAGTCTTTATCCTCATAATAAATTATTCCTAAATCGGCATAAGCATTAGAATTTGAATAATCAGCATCAATTGCTTGTTTATATAATTCTTTTGCTTTAAGGTAATTTTTTTCTTTATAAAAACAGCAACCAAGTCTATATAAAGCGATGGAATTATTTTCTTTTATTTCTAGAGATCTTTGTAATTTTTCTTTTGCTAGTTCTGTATTATTTATTCTTAGTAATGATATTCCCCAAAAAAGATAAAATTCAAAGTCTTTAATTCCAAGTTCTTCACCCTTTGTAAAAATTCGTAAAGCTTCCTCCTTTTTATCTAAATTTATATATGTTTGTGCAAGTAATATGTATATTGCTGGATTAAGATTGTCTTTACTTAAAGCCCTATTTGCGTATTCAAGTACAGCAATATAGTTTTTTTCTTTCTTGTAACAAAGAGCAAGATAATAATCTAAGTTCTTGTAATTTGGATTTATATCTTCTAACTTTTTGAATTCATTGAATGCATCGGTAATTTTGTTTGTTTCAAAAAGCATAACACCCAATATAAAATATACATGAATATTAGATGGATTAAGAAATTTTGATTTTTTCAACATTTCAATTGCTTTATGTTTTTTTTGCATTTTTGCGCAAAGAACACCATAGTTTAAATATATTTCTGCGTCTGATGGAGATAATTTTAAAGCTTTTTTTATTACATCTTCTGCTTCGTCGAATTTATCCTCTGCAATATATATGCTACTTAAGATAGAATACGAAAGGGCATTCTGTGAATCTCTCTTTAATGCTTCTTGCAATATATTTTCAGCTTTTTGATACTCTTTTAATTTTGCATATATGATTCCCAAATTTATACAAGGTTTTGGATTTTGGTTCGACATTAATACTGCTGTTTCAAGTTTTTCTATTGCACTCTTGAAATCTTTTAAATTTGCTAAATGAATGCCCCAATTCGTATATGCCAAGGAAGGTATTTCTATATTATTTGTGATTTTCTGATATTGATTGGTGTATTCATCAAATTTGATAATTTTATTATATATTTGTTGAAAAAACTTTTTCATAATATATAGTCAGCAACCTCTCTTACAGCTCCGCAACCTCCTTCATTTGAAGTTATAAATATATTTGGTATATTTTTTACTTGTGAGTGAGCATTTCTAACTGTAACTGGGAATGAAACATATTTTAAACACTCTATATCATTTATATCATCTCCCATATAAAGAATATTTTCAGGAGATAAGTTATGTTCTTCAAGTAGGCTTTTTAAAACTTTTATTTTATTTCTTTCATTTTGAAAAGTTTGAATTGTAGGAAATTTATCTTTCAAAATATCTATTGCTGCAGATTTTTCTCCGGAAATAATTGCAAACTTAATATCTTTTTTCAAAAGATTTGCAATCGCCATTATATCTTTATAATCAACAACTTTGGAAGTTTTTCCGTCAGAGTATACTGTGAGCTTCCCATCAGTAAATATTCCATCAAAATCGCATATAAATAATTTTATATTATTTTTATATTGTTCCAGTTTTTTCATTTTAAATAGCTACCTAGACAAGATATTAGAAATTATATCATATTTATTTTTTTTATTTCTTTAAGTAAAGTTACAAAAATATAAAAAAA
>DVJT01000040.1 GCA_018716565.1 Candidatus Avigastranaerophilus faecigallinarum
TAAATTTTATAATGAAAGGAAGAAAAAATATGGAACAAACAAGAAATTTTAATTTACCACTTGCCGGCAGAATACAACACCGGAGAAAAACAAATGAATGGAAGGAAACAAAAAGTCATAGATTATGGATATTTCATTGCCAAAGTAAAGGATGAAACACTTTCTTTTTTACGAAATAGATTTAATGAAAAATATCCACAGAGCCAAATGCTACATATAAAGTTTTTTACAGAGGATCCATTATCAATTCGTAATGCTAGATATAACCAAAGTGGTTTAGTATGTTATTGTAACTATGACCAAAATAAAGGGAAACAAAAAGTTGAAGGAAAATGGACACCTGTAGAATGTTCTGCTCAATGTCAATACAGAATTGCTGAAGAAGGAAAAAGACCAGCATGCTCTTATGAGGGAAATTTAAAGTTTTTACTTCCAGACATTAGCCAGGATAGAATTTGGACTATGAAAATTACTGGCTATACTTCAATTTTTAGGTTAAAAGAATATATTGAATTTCAAAAATATCTAGGTCATCCTATAATTGGAGACTATTATTTATTCTTAAAAAAAGAAACTCAAACAAATAAAGACGGTAAAACTTTTGAAAATTTTATTCTCGATATTATTAGAAAAGAAGAATTTGATTCAAACAATTCTACAAAAAAACAAGAACAAGTTTCCACAAATGTTTCAAATAATGTGGATAATCCTATTCAAACTCCAAAGCAAAGTGAAAATATTTCTGCTAAAGCAAATAAAGCAACTAATAATACTGATAAAGCAGATAAAAAAACTACCCCAAATGTTAAATCATCTGCTATAGAAAACAAAAATACGCAAAAACCTAATACAACACCAGTTACTAATTCACAAAATAATGCTGAAGATCCATTTAAAAACTACTATGTTTTAGTCGAGAGTTATGAAAAGGAATTACAAAAAGATGGTAGACCAACCAAATATCAATTTGCAACTTTTGTAGACCAGTATAACAAGACTATAGATGCAGTAATAGCACCTCAATTTATAGAAGAATTTTCACAATGTGATACAGGTACTACTGTAATTTTAGATTTAAAAACAGCTGGAAAATTAATTATTGCAAATGATATTAAATTCGTTCAAAAGTGCCCAAAAAATGTAGCAGCATAAGAAAATATGCCACTACAAAAATGTTTAAGTAAATCATCTATATTTATTATACGCAATGTTTTAATAAAAAACAATGCTGAAGCAAGAAAAATTTGAAAGGAGATTAAAAATATGAAAACTTTTACATATAAAGATTATGAAAATTGTTATTTTAGAGTGGGGAGTTATGCAGCTGATAATAAAGCAATGGCCATTTCTATTGAAAATTTAGAGGATGGACCTATTGCAACTTGTACCGTTTATGATATTTATAGTGCTTATAGTGAACATATTACTACTATTAAAAACTATTCTGAAAATTCTCATATGACGAAATTTTTGAAAAAACTAAAAGTTGTTGATGAAGTGCTATTTAGTAGGCCATGTAATTCTTTTGTTGCGGATACCTTATATACAAATAACCCACAAACCATTGATACTTGTTTAATCAATACAGATATTCTAAAAGAATACTCTAAGGTTTGGAAATACAATGTTTAGTAAATTTAAGGCAAAAGACAAAGTTATTGTAAATGGTATTGGCAAGTGCAATGAAAAGGAATATATAAATCAAACAGCTATTGTCATTAACAGAGATCCATTTTTTCTGGATTATAATGTAAGGTTTGAAGATGGCACAGAAGACTGGCTCGAAGAAGAATGTTTAAGAAAATTTAAAGGAGAGTAATAGCAATGAAAATTAATTATATAAAAACAATAGGCTTTAGAAAAAATAAAGAAACATTTGAGACAAACTTGTATGACATTACTTCTATTACTGGTGGTAATACAAAAGGAAAAACCAATATTTTATATGCAATTATATGGGGATTTCTTGGAACTAATTTAACTGGAGATGAAAAAGAATGGCTTGGAAATAAAAACTCTGATGACTGCTTAGTAGAACTACATTTTACAGATAATTTTAATATCCCTCATATTTTAGTAAGGTATAAAAACAAATATGACAACTCTAAAAATTTTATTATGTTAGATGGTAAAACAGCTACTCAAAAAGACATTCAAAGTTTTTATGGTGATAAAAAATTATTTTTATCAATATTAAATCCAAACTATTTCATATCAAAAAAACCTGCTGAACAAAAAGAACTATTAGACAAGTATTTACCAGAGATAGATATAAGTATTGTTTATGACAAATTAGATAATACTGAAAAAGCTCTTTTAGAAAGTTGTCCCAAAAATATTTTAGAATTTATTTCTGAATTAAATGAAAACAAAAGAATAACGGAGACAAAGATAGGAAATTTACAAGGTAAAATTGAATATGCACAAAATATTATTAATTCTACCGTAATTGAAGAAGAAAAAACATTTGAAAAAGCTGAAGAATTAAAATTTGCTAGAATGGAATTATCAAGTTTAGAAGCAGAAAACACATTTACTAAAACTAGACAAGAGAATATTGTAAATGACCTTAATAACCAAATAGTAAATAAAGAAAGCCAAATACAAGATCTAACAACGAATATGAAAGCTGGAAAGCAAAAATATTTACAACTAAAAGCTGAGCCTGTTTCATATTGCCCTACTTGTAAACAAGTGCTAAATCCAGAAGGTAAACTGATTACAATTAATAATATGAGAACAGAATTGGAAATAGCATTTGAATCAAAACAAAAGCTAGATATAGAGCTTATGGATTTAAAAAGCAAACATGCAACGGAAAGGTGTAAACTTCACGCACTAGAAAGCAAGTCGAACTTGGAAAGAGAAAAACATATAGAAGAATTAAGGTCTCAAATTCAAGAACTAGAACAAGAGCAACTAGAAATCGAAAGATTTAATAGTTCTATTTTATCACAAAAACACACTATAGATGGTGCAGAAAATGATATTTCTCTTTTTAGTAGTCAAATTATGGAATGCTCAAAGTTACTAGAAAATATTAAAGAGACAAAAGATGTAGCACAAAAGTTATATATTAACTATATTGAAGAAAAAATGAAATTTGCAACTAAACATCTAAAAAATGTCAGCATCAAATATTACAAGGTTTCAAAAGAGGATGGAGTTATTAAAGAGGATTTTATTATTTTATATAATGGCAATGAACTAAAAAGTATATCTCGTTCTGAAACTATTGCCACTTCTTTAGAATTATGCAATATGCTAAATATAGTTGCAAAAACAAATTTTCCTTTATTTATTGATGATAGTGAGAGCTGTGCTGATTATAACTTTATTGAAGATTATTCAAATGGCACACAAATTCTTATTGCTAGAGTTGAAAAAGGAAAAGATTTAACTATATCAGATTATAAGTCAAGTGAGGCTATGCAGGTTGCTGCATAGTCTTAAATTAAATTATTGGAGGGAAATATATGAAAATAAAATGTTTATTAGTAATGCCTGGAAAAGAAGTGCAAAAATTAAAAATTCCAGCAAGTTTAAAATTTATTAAAGCTTTTATAGGAGAAAATTTATTAAAAATAAAAGTTAATGAAAATACAATAATTTATGCAAATCAAGATGCGTAAAATGATGAGTTTAATAGAATTTATCAAGGCTCAATTATTTTTGGTACTTTTATTGTAGTTTCAATAAAAAATAATAAAAGAATATCAATGAAAAGGCGAGATTTAAGAAGATATACCAATATGTTTAAATTATCTAAACATCAAAGAAAAATAGAAAAATACAAAGATGAGTTTTTGGAAGAATACTATTTTTCTCAAAGGATTATGAAAGAAAAAAACAGAGAATACAATAAAAAATATCTTTTTAAAGATGTAGCCTAATATGAAAGGAAGGATCTATTTATGAATAAATATGAAACAGTTATGATAATTAACAATGAGATTACTAAAGAACAAAGAAATAATGTAATAGC
>DVJT01000041.1 GCA_018716565.1 Candidatus Avigastranaerophilus faecigallinarum
TGTATTTAATAAAAATGAAAATACCCAGAAAGAATTAATAAAAAACATAAAAACATATAATTTAAATGAATATTTCATTTTTTACAGAAAAAATAATAAATATTACAAACTGGATTCAATAACCGAATTCAATCCAAAATACCATAAACTTATACATGTTTCAGAAATTCAAAAAGAACTAACTAATAATACAAAAAAGAAAATTGATACAAAACAAAACAAATTAAGTAATACATTTATAAAAAACAATATAAAAATATTCTTTCACGATTTGAATACAATATACACTCCAAATAATAAATGTCATACGGATTATTGCAGAACATTAAAAAATGAAATAGAAAATAGCAAATACTCAATAGACTTTGCTGTTTATGGCGTAAATAATCAACCTGAAATCATAAACGCACTTATTAAAGCACAAAATAGGGGGGTTAAAATAAGATGGGTATGTGACTTTGATAAAAGAAATAATAAATACTATCCTGACATAGATTTTCTAAAGAATAAAATAAATTTATATACTACAGATGAAAACTATGATAAATCAAATACACCTGCAATTATGCATAATAAATTTTTTATATTTGATAATAAAAAAGTATGGACAGGCTCTTCTAATATAACTAGTACAGATTTGACAGGGTTCAATGCAAACTATTCAATATTAATTACATCTAAAAAAATAGCTCAGATATACAAAAATGAATTTGAACAAATGTACAATGGATTTTTTCATACAGATAAACAAAACAAAAATAAAGACATAGTAGTTCTGGATAGTAATACAAAAATAAAAGTTCTTTTTTCGCCACAGGATAAAATTATAGACAACGAAATTATCCCTATAATAAAAGAAGCTAAAAAAAGCATATATATACCCATATTCTTTATTACACATAAAGGAATAAAAGATACACTTATATCAGCACAAAAAAGAGGCATAGAAATAAAGATTATAAATGATGCAACTAATGCACATTCAAGATATACAATTCATAAACAATTAAGAGAATCTGGTATAAAAGTAAAAACAGAAAATTATGCAGGAAAAATGCATATGAAAGCAATGTTTGTTGATGACAGAATCAGCATAATTGGCTCAATGAATTTTACAAAAAGTGCAAATAACAAAAATGATGAAAATGTTTTAATTATATATGATGAAGAGATTGGGAACTATTTCAAAAGAACTTTTATGCACGTTTGGAATAAAATCCCGAATAAATATGAATTTTTAGACCCAAGAGCAGAATCTTTTCAATCAATTGGTTCGTGCTACGATGGCATAGATAATAATTTTGATGATAAGATTGATTCTGAAGATATAGGCTGTATAATAAAAAATTAAACCGTTTCTTTAAGATATTTTTTATACGATTTTTTCTTTGACTTTTTCTGTTTTGACTTTTCTTTACCAAACTTATCAGGATTTTTTAAAACTGCTTTCTTAAACTTGATATCAGAATCTTTGGTTCCAACTAACATAGACAGAATAAACATTGTATTTCTTCTCATTGAATCATATCCAACAGTCAATCTTGCATACTCAGGACCAATACTTACAAGTATTCTGTTTTCTTGAAACAAATCATCGTTTTTATAATCACTGTTCATAGCCAAAGAAGCCATATATCCAAGCGTCAAATACTTACATACTTTTAAACTTTCAATCAAGACAACATTCGAGCGACCATATCTATATCTGTCAAAATCAAAAGGTGTACTACCTGCAGTAGCCGTTTGATAATACATTAAAGCCTGAGTCCAAGGACCAACTTTTGTATTCAAAGCAGGACCGATTCTAAACAAACCAGCTGTATCACCTGATGTATAAACGCTAGCAGCAGTTTGAGCAACTAAACCAACATTAAGACTTATATTACCTTCATCATTTTTATATTGATATAATGACTTAAAAGTCTGAGTCATCCACCTGAAACGACCTTCTGCATCGCCCCAATCAACATTTTTTCTTTTATCAACAAAAACACCAGCTGAATACATTTGAGAGAAACGAAGTTTTAAATCTTTTACATAATCAGTTCTTGAGTATGAAAGTTGCCCGCCATACTTAGGCATTCTATATCCTAAAAACCATTCATTTTGATTAGCATATCTTGAATAGTTCAACAATAGACCTGGTGCTAATTTATGACGCCCCCTAATAACAAGTTCGTCTTTAGAAGTCCCATAAGCAACCTCTGTCATATTATATTGATTTCTAAATCTAGCTATACCACCAAATCCAAGTTTATCATCTTTATATGTTAAAATTGGAGCAAGTTTTAAAGTAGAACCACCTGGTACATTTAACACCACAGCAGGACCAATATGTGATCCCAACATACTTTGTGAACCAATTTCAGGGAAATTACTTTCTACACTGGTATGAGTTTTATTTGTGATTATTTTTACAGATGGCACTTTTGCGATTTTATGATTTTTTAAATATAAATCAGCATTCTTAATAGTAATTACTTCATGATCATCTTTTGAATCGATAATTATTGTATTTGCTTTTAATTTATACACACCTTTAGCTTCATTACTCATTAAACTTGGCTTTTGCTGAAATACTCGCCCCTGATCAACATATGAAGCAAAAGACCTTGCACCCAAACTTAAAACTTCATCTTTGAGGATTTTGGCAACGCCATCATTTTCTTCAATTCTATCAGAATATAAAAATGCTTCTTTTGCAGATAATTGTATATCTTCCATGCTTGTTACAGGATTTTCAACAAAACCACTTGGCTTACTTAAATCTATTCTTACAAAATCACCTTCTGTAGTGGATTCAGGAGTAGTCAAAACAACATTTTCACTTGCTTTTAATATATTTCTATCATAATTAAAAACTATTTTATTTGCCGTTAATTTTAGATTTTGAGATTTAAAAATAACTTGAGAATTACCAACTGCCTCTACTTCATAACGATCAGGAAAATATTCCATATAATCAGCAGTTAATTCAATGCTTGGATCAACTTTTTGCTCTTCTTCTTTTTTCTCTTTTTTCTTTTTATTAAATAAGAATAACCTATCTTTTAGAGATACTTTTTCTTCTTTTTGATTTAATTTTTCTAGTTCCTTTTGTTTTTGACGTTCTTCTTCCCTTAATTCCTTTTCTAGCTCAGCCTTTGTTAATCCTGTTTTTTGTTTCGAAATAAATGTATCTTCAGCAGCTTCAATTATATTTTGCTCTTGTTTTTCTCTATCAATTTTATCATTAACCGCCGGAAGTTCATTTATTTTATCAGCGTTGTCAACCGATAGTTCTTTTAAAGAACTTGTATCTTTTTTCTCTTTTTCAATCTTTTTTTGTAATTTTCTTTCTTTTCTTTCTTGCCTTTTATTTTTAATGATATTCACAATAGATTCTTGATTTTCGGGCATCTCCTCTTCATCAATATAAGTAGGATTTAAAGATGAATAAAAAGGATCCAAACCCAACTCAGGATAGTAATCTGCTGATAACGCAGAATTTACCGTAAATGAAAATATTATTAATATTAGAAGAAAATACTTTTTGTTCACTTTTTATTACCTTATAAATAGTTATTTGGATTTTGAGGTTTACCATTTATACGAACTTCAAAATGCAAATGAGGACCTGTCGAATAACCGGTTGTTCCTACAAGACCAATTGTTTGACCTCTGACAACATTTTGCCCTACGCTAACTTTTTGCTGAGACATATGAGCATATAGCGTTGTCGTCGGCGCGCCGGTACATGAACCATGGTCAAGAATTACAACCTTACCATACCCACCATACCAGCCAGAATATATAACTTTTCCGGAATTCGAAGCCTTAATTGGAGTTCCATATGGAACACCATAATCTATACCCGTATGGAAAATTCTAGATTTAAAAATAGGATGAGTTCTCCAACCAAAAGGAGAAGTAATGCGACCTGCAACAGGAAGAATAAAACCACTTGAAACATTTACACCACTATTTTTTGTTGTTTTTGAAATCATTGAAGTCAAGCTTGCAGATTGTCTCATCAATTCACGTTCAGAACGTTCATAAGCTCTTTTATCTTTTTGAATTTTTTCAATCATTGACTTATTTTGACGGATAGTAACTTTGATATTTGAATTTTCTCTATCAATATCACGTATAATTCTTGAAAGTTGTCTTCTTTCTAACTCTAAACGCTGTTTTAACAATGCTATCTTTTTTGCTTCAGAACGTAATTGTTGCATTTTTTTCTTATCAGATTGAATTATAAGATTTTGATAATATATTCTATCTAAGAACTGACTTATACTATTTGTAGATATTAACAAATCCAATATAAGAGTATGTTTTGTTTTGTATATACATCTAATTCTTTCAGCTGAAGCATTTTGTCTTTTATTATATTGAGCAAGATATGAATTTAATTCATCCTGAAGATTAGAAATTGTTGTTTGTTTTTCACTATATTCTTCTTTTGATTGTTTTAACTCTTTTTGATTTTTTTCTAATTTTTGTTGGTTCCTACTTAGTTTATTTGCCTCTTGTCTTTCTAGTCTGGCTAATGATCTTATTTTATTTTTTATTTCAATTCTTTTTTGTTCTACTCTTTTTATTTGCTGAGCATTATCTGCATAAGAACAATCCGAGACATATATGAATGTCACAAAAGCTAAAAATATAGAAACTAAAACACGCTTACTTATATGCATTTTCGCCCATCAACAATTAAAACAACAAGAAAATTAATCCAGCACCAAAAAACCAAGCAACTAAACATACTAATAATACTAATAATATAGCTCTTCGATTTCTTCTAAAAAATTCCATTCTATATCCCCAATTTATAATAACATATTATAATTTTACCCCAAAAATCAAATGAAACAAATTTATTAAGGGCTTTTTAACAATATATTTTTAATATTTGTTTCTCTGTAACAACTATATCTGCTTTAATATCATGTTCTTCCGGAAACGTATTTGGATATATTAATTCAGAATACAAAGGTATAATTTTTTTTGCAGAAGTTTTTATGGAGAAAAGAAATCTATCATAAAATCCTTTACCATATCCAATCCTATACCCTTTTATATCTGCAGCAACAGCAGGCATTATAATTAAATCTAAATTGTCACAAGAATCTATTTGTTTTCCACAAGGTTCAAATATACCAAAATGTCCTTTTTTCAATTCAGATTCACAATATGGACAAACTTCAATCTTATCATCTTTTACTCTTGGTAAAAACCAATTTTTAGAGTTATCACATAAACATGCCTGTATCTGAACCTCATATTTTAAAGGATAATAACACATTATATTCTTTGCATTTTTA
>DVJT01000042.1 GCA_018716565.1 Candidatus Avigastranaerophilus faecigallinarum
ATGCTTATTTAGATCTGCAATTAATTCATAAACATTATCTCGAACAGTTAAATATAAATTTATCAACTCTTCGTTCATATCTGAAATATAGCCATTTTGTGGTTGCAACTCAAAAAACAGCGCTCCTCCACCTATAAATGGTTCAAAATATCTGTTGTAAGACTTTGGCATATTTTTAAGCAGTTCATACATAAGCTGACGTTTCCCACCAACCCATTTAACAATCGGATATGTTTCACTTTTCAATTGTTCTAAAACTACTGCCATACTTTTTCTTTCTTTGAAAATACTTTTTCGAACCTTTTGATTGAAAGGTCTAAATATTCTTTTTCCAAGTCTATACCAATAAATTTCCTATCTAATTCTAAAGCCATTATACCAGTTGTTGAGCTTCCTGTAAAAGGATCGAGAATCAAATCTCCAACATTCGTTGATGCAAGGATTATACGCCTTAACAATTCTAAAGGTTTTTGTGTTGGATGCTTCCCAAATTCTTTTTCATAGTTTTTCGGAGTTCCTATTGCCCAAACTGAACGCATTTGTTTTTCTGGCTTTTTAATAAAATCTTCACCCCAATCGCCATTTTTCATAAGTTCATAATTGAATGTATGCTTTTCCTTATTATCGATTTTTGCCCACAAAAGTGTTTCATGGCTTGCTGTAAAATACCTGCAAGACATATTCGGCGAAGCGTTTGGTTTAAACCAACAAATATCATTTAGAATTTTAAATCCATTTTTTTGTAAGGCAAAACCACAAGCATAAATAGAATGATAAGTTCCTGAAATCCATATTGTTCCGTTAGATTTCAAAACTCTTTTGCAGGCTTGTATCCATTTGTTGTGGAATTCAAAATCCTCATTAATCCCTTTACTCTCATCCCACTTTCCTTTATTAACTGAAACGACCTTTCCTGCATGACAAGTAATTCCACCGTTAGATAACATATACGGGGGATCGGCAAAAATCATATCAATAGATTCTGGAGCTGCTTTGTTTAGAATTTCAATACAATCACCTTGAAATAAAGTTATATCATCCTTTTCATAGACCTTTTGCATGAGTTAATTATATTCTAAAGATGATATTGTGTACTGATTTATAAACATTAATTTACAAAGAATCCTTATATAAAACTTTTATGCTAGAATTTTCAAATGAAGTTGCAATTTTTAAAATTGATTGAATATTTGAAAAGTTGTAAAATTTGTTATAAAGCACTATTTATAACTCTTATTTCAATTTTTCTCTCTTTGTTACCATTACTAATCGTTTTTTTATGTAACTTAATAAGAAATGAAAGTTATTTTACAGGTATTACATTTGCATTGGGGATGTCATTTATATATTCTTTAATAATTCCGGGATTAATAGGGATTATTAAAGAGCAAGAATATAAAATGCTACATAAAGGTTTTCATTTAATTATTTCCATAATAGTTTTAGTATTGTTTGTTATATCTATAATATTTGAATGTCCATTAATTCAAAATGGAATCTATACTTCTGCCTTTATTATAGTTGTAAGTTTATTTATATTTTCATCTTTTTTATTGTTTTATGGAACTTATAGAGATGAAAAGAAAAATTTAGGAGATGTATTTTATATAGATATAAAAGAGCAGGAATCTATGAAAAAATATTCAAAAAACATACAACAGGAGGAACATAATAATGAGTAATTTTGAATTATTGCTTGATATTATTGAAATAAGGCAACGGGTTGGTTCTTATTATATTGCAAGCATAAAGACTAAAGACTTATTGGAAATATCTTCTGTTGATAGAATGCGAATGGAAAAAGAAGGAGACTGTCGGGCTAGTTACTTAGGAATACAAAGGAGATTAGATGAATCTAGGGTAAAAAAAATTGCCGAATATGTTAAAAACAGAGATTCAGCTTTTCCAACTTCAATACTTCTTGCTGTTACGGAAGACTGTGCCGAAATTATAAAAGATGAAACTGGTTTACATTTAAAATTAAAAGATTTCTCTGATGATGATATTAAATTAAAAATTGATAACCAAATAATTAATAACTCCTATAAAGATAATTATTTAAAGGGTGGAATTGCAAAAATTTTAGATGGTCAGCATCGTTTAGCTGGCTTAGCATATGCCATTAATTCTTTACAAGGTAATCAATTAACATTATTTGATGATGAAAATAATAAGGAATTATTAGAAAGACTAGAAAATTTTGAATTAAATGTTTCAATATTTATTGGTTATGATATTCATGAACAGGCAAAGTTATTTGGAATAGTAAATCTCGCTCAGACCAAAGTGAATAAAAGTTTGGTTTATAATCTTGAAGAATATTCCAAATCTAGAAGTCCTCAAAGAGTTTGTCACAATATTGCTAAATTGCTTGACCAATCTATGCAATCACCATTTTATGAAAGAATAAAGATGTTAGGATGTAAAACAGAAGGTCGAAATTATATTGAACCATTGACACAAGCAACTTTTGTCGAGGCATTGATATCTTTGATTTCAAAAAATCCTGAAAAAGATCGTGATATATTAAACAGACAAAGACTTTTTAAAAAAGGCGAGATTGAGATATATTCAAATAGTGAGAAAGCAAAATTTATTTTTAGAGATTTCTTTGAACAAGAAAAAGATGGAGAAATGCTTGATATAATATGGAACTATTATTCAGCAATAAAGAAAAAATGGCCAAATGCGTGGGATGATGTTGAGAATTCATTGTTGCCTAAAAATAATTGTTTTAGAGCACTTATTCGATTTTTACGAGACAAATATCCAGAACTAGTTTCAAAAGAAAATAAAGGGATACCTTCCGTTGAAGAATTTGAAAATTTATTTAAGAAATTTGAGATATTAGATGAAGATTTTGATTCTTCAAAAGGTATTTTCCCTCGTGGTGATGGTGGGATGAGTAAATTTTATAAATATCTTAGTGGACAAATATCATATGATGATTTAAAGCAATCAAATTAATATGGTTGAAATAAAGGATTTAAAATGAGATATATAAAATCTTTATACATAAAAGGCTTTAAGAAATTTGATGAAATTACAGTTCATTTTAATGAACATATGAATATTCTTGTGGGAGAAAATGAAGCTGGTAAGAGTACTATTTTAGAGGCTATCAAAATTGTACTAAACCAAATGTACAAAAATGCTGATAAATCCATTTTAAAAGATTTATTTAATAAAACTCAAATGGATATTTTTAATGGCAATCCTTCTCTAGAAACATTACCCAAAATTGAAATTGAGCTAGATTTAGAACTGGATCCAACAGAAAAAAATACTGAATATTTTTTTGGAGAAAATAGTAGAAATGCAAAAGCAATTTTTGGAATAAAATTTGAATGCTCATTTAATGAAGACATTGGTGCTAATTTAATTGATGTTATTAATAGTGGTGAAATTCCTTACGAATATTATAATTTATCCTGGAAAACATATTCAAAGCAACAATATTATTTAATAAAACGTCCTTTAAATTTTATAGCTATCGACACTTCTGAAAGTGATACATATAATTCTTTTAATTATTTTAATAGATCTTTATTCTATAGTCGGTACAACGAGGAAGAAAGGATTGCATCAAAAAATAAATTCCGCAATGAACTAAGTAAAATGTTTAAAACAATAAAACTTGATGATATTGATGAGCACAGAAAATTTGGGATAAATGATAAAAAGGTCATTTTAGAATCTGTATTAGCGGTATATGAAGATTCAATTGCATTAGAGAATAAGGGTAGTGGAATGAGCAGTTTAATAAAAACTCAAATTGCTCTTGATAAATCCAAAAACAATTTAGATGTAGTTTTAATTGAAGAACCAGAAACTCATTTATGTCATACTACATTGCAAAAAATGTTGGCAGAAATAGAAAAGCAACAGTCAAATTCACAAATCATCATTACCACGCATAATAACCTTATTGCAAGCAGGTTAAATTTAAAAAATGTTATTTGGATAACTATGAATAAAGCCAAATCATTAAATAATATTGCCGAATCAGATGCAAATTTTTTTATAAAAACAGACAATAATAATTTTTTACAACTGTTATTGTCTAAAAAAGCTATTTTAGTTGAAGGAGCAACAGAGTTTTTATTGTTTCCTAAAATCTATCAACAAATTACGGGAAAGTCTATAGAAGATGATGAAATTAGTATAATATCTTGTAATGGAATATCTTATTCTAGATACTTGAGTGTTATCAAAGATACAAATAAGAAAATTGCAGTTTTAACTGATAATGACAAGAATAACAAGAAAATAGAAGAATCTATAAATTATAATGATGAACATCAAAGTCAACATATATTTATGGATAATAATATTAATAATTGGACTTGGGAAAAATGTTTTTATGCTTTAAATCAAGATACGTTGGATAATTTAATTGAAATTGATAAAACTGCCAATTATTTATTCCATGAAAAAGATTATGGCAAAGTTTTAGGTAAAATGCTTAATAATAAAGTTGAGACAGCTTATTCAATGTTAAATTCAGAGATTCAATTTTTAATTCCTCAATATATACAGGATGCAATTAAATGGCTAAACGAGTAATATTAGCAGCTGCTGGAGCAGGGAAAACTTATCATATATGTCATAATATAGATAGAGATAAGAAAAATCTTATATTGGCATATACTCATGAAAATATTAAAAATATAAAAAAAGAACTTATTAACGCATTTGGATCTATTCCAGAGTTAACAACTATTATTACATTTGATGCATTTGTGTATCGATATTTAATTTTGCCATATGAATCAAGCATATTAAAGTTCTTTCAAAAAGAAACTTTAAAAACTAAAGGTATTACCTTACAAAAACCCGAACCACAAATTGTTAATAATAGTCCTAATCCTAAATATATAAAAAAAGATAAAATTGGGCATTATATTACGAAAAGTGGGTTCTATTATTGTGATAATTTAACAGAACTTATTATGTATGTAAAAAATGGAAGAAAGAGTTTAATCAAAAGAATTGCAAATAATTTAAATAAATTTTATAACGAAATTTTAATAGATGAATTTCAAGACTTTAGAGAATATGATTATGATTTAATTACTGCATTAGCAAAAGAGATAGACAACATTACTCTTGTTGGAGATTATTATCAACATTCCGTTTCAGGAACAAATAATTCAGGAAAACCATTTAAAAAAAGTGGAGCCAATGTTTCATATGAAGATTTTAAAAATATAGTCTTGAATTTGGGATTTATTATTGATGAAACTACTTTGCAAGCATCTAGAAGATGCCCTGAAAATATATGCAAATTTGTGCAAAATAAGTTGAATATATCATTTACGCATGATAATGAAAATATAGGAAATGTTATTTTATTAGATGAAAAGAATATGGAAAATGTTTTAAATGACAATAATATTATGAAACTTGTATATAAAAATGCAACTAAATATAAATTTCGAGCCATGAATTGGTCATATTCAAAAGGTGATACTTTTGACAATGTTTGTGTAATTTTGACAGATAAGTTTGAAAAATTATGTAATAATGATTTCTCTTGTAAAAACATTTCGCAAATAACAATAAATCAACTGTACGTGGCTTTAACCAGAACAAGAGGAAATTTATATATAATAAAAAATAGTACTTTTAAAAAATATCTTAAAAAGTAGTTCTTTATGCGAGATCAATATCTAACAAGTTATAATTTT
>DVJT01000043.1 GCA_018716565.1 Candidatus Avigastranaerophilus faecigallinarum
AACAACAAGATTTGCTGAGTTTTTATACTGAGCAGTCGCCATGTTAAAATTATTTAATCTGTAGCCAATAAGTTCATTTTTATTTACTATAGAATTATAATCATACTGTGAAAGCTTTTTTAACTGAACAATTTTTCTATTTATATCCGCTTCTGAAGATACAATAGCACTAGCATTTAAAACAAAAGCAAATAAAGAAAAAATCAAAAAGAAAATTTTTAAAAATTTATTTTTCAAATTATACCTCCTTATTTCTGTAAGAAATTATTAAAAGAATCCTGTACATTAAGCTGTTGAGCTTTATATTGATTATACTGTTCTGGTGTTAAAACCGACTTATACATAGCATCAGTTTTTTGTTCCAAAATCTTTTGTTGAGTTTTTAAAGTTGAAAGATTTCTCTCGTATGCGCTTGTAAGTAATGAAACTTGTTCAGGAGTCTTGTCTTTATCATTCTTTACTTGCGCAATCTTATTATTATAATCCATTATTCTCATTTCCAAAGAATTATTTTCTTGCTTATAATTATATTGAATTTGAGTAAGTTTTTGCTTTTGAGCTGAAGTAATATTTTCCAAAGAATCAAAACCTTCAGCAAAAACAGAAACAGAAGAAGCCAAAAGAGCAATAATTCCTAAAAATAAAGTTGTTTTTTTCATCTTAACCTCTTTCATATTATTCATAATCAGAATATTCTTTAGATTTTTCTTTCCATTCATTTTCATCCATACAAAAAGCATGATTCCAAAATCTTTCAAGTGCATAAGTTTCACGTTCTTCTCTATGAAGAACATGAACAATTACGTCACCATAATCAAGCAAATTCCATCTGTTTTTTGTATCATTTTCTTCTCCGATAGGAATTCTATCAAAGTAATCTTTAATTTTTTCACGAACATAACCTGTTAAAGCTTTTACGTGAGTTGGTGAATCAGAAGAACAAATTACAAAATAATCTGCCAAAACAGATATATTTGAAATATTAAGGATTTTAATATCTTTTGCTTGCTTATCATCCAAAATACGAGCTATAACACTTGCAAACTTATCAGACGAAATATCTTTCATTAGAAAACTCCATATATACTATGGAAGAATTATAACATATATTTTGCAAACATAAGAATATCTATATATAATTCTTAAGGTTCTTGTTTACATTATTGTTACGACAAAGTTTTTTCAGCTTACTCATAGCTCTATTTTCAATTTGTCTGATACGTTCACGAGAAACACCATAATATGTTCCGATTTCTTCAAGTGTTTTCTTTTCACCATTATCATCCAAACCATAACGCATAATTAAAACATTACGCTCTTTTTCACTTAAATGATTTAACATTTTCTTAATATCACAAAATAAATTATCTTGTGTTACTTTTGTATCAGGAGAAAGCGTTGTCTCATCAACAATAAAATCAGAAAGCTTAGTATTCTCATCTTTCTGATTTGCCGGTGATTCAATACTGATAGTTCCCTGAGCAGACTCAATTAACGCAGTAAGTTTTTGAACCGGCATACCAATTTTATAAGCAATTTCTTCTTTTGTTGGAGCCGCTCCATTTTCAATAGTCAAATCAGTAGAAATTTTCTTAATTTTTCCCAATGTTTCAATCATATGAACAGGAAGCCTAATAAGTCTTGATTTATCAGCTATAGCGCGCGTGATTGCCTGTTGAATCCACCAAGTTGCATAAGTGGAAAACTTATACCCCTTTGAATAATCAAATTTTTCTGCTGCACGCATCAGCCCCATGTTGCCTTCTTGAATAAGATCAAGAAAAGAAAGTCCTCTACCTATATATTTCTTTGCAATACTTACAACAAGTCTTAAATTAGCATTAACAAGAACCTTTTTTGCTTGCTCTGAATTCTCTTCTTTTATTTTCTTAGCAACTTCAAGTTCTTCCTCACTACTTAGCAATTTTATTTTACCAATTTGTTGCAAATATATTTTTACCGAATCATCAGCAGCAGCACTACTTTGTGTTTCAGGAACTTTGGGTTCTTCAACAGCAGAAATTATATCTTCATCTTCAAGTGAAACATTATATTTAGATTCGTTATACTCTTCATCTTTTAATAAAAAATCTTCTTGCTCTTCAGCCATTATGCCTCCATTTGATAACCTATTATACAATATTCCCCGATTTTTGTATTATTTGCTTAACCGCTTCATAAATCACAATACTTGCAGCATTTGCAACATTTAGAGAATCAAATTTTCTTAACATTGGTATTTTTATTTTATAATCAGATTTCTTTAAAATAGTTGTCGAAACACCATCTTTTTCGGAGCCCATAATTATTGCAAAATTCATATTACAATAATCAATGTCATAATAATTATCTTTTGCATTAATATCAGTTGCAATTATCCAAAAGTCGTTATCCTTTAATTTATCAATTGTAGAAGATAGACTATTAACCATAATTAAATCAATATGGTTAATTGCTCCGGCTGAAGATTTTTCAACCGTTGCATTTATAACAGCATTTCTTCTTGATGGAAAAATAACAGCATCAAATCCCGCACATACAGCAGTTCTTATAATTGAACCCATATTATGCGGATCTTCTATACCGTCTGTAACGATTACTTTTTTATTAGCTTTATTTATTAATAAAAAATCATCAAACGAAGTATAATTAACAGGAGACACATATGCGATTACACCTTGATGTGCATAGTCTTTATATTTAATAAATTTTTCTTTAGGAATAAACTGAAAAACAATCCCTCTATTCCTTGCCATTTCAACAATTTGCGACAATTTAGAATTTTCTTTACAATTTTGCATCAGAAGAATTTTACTTACATTTCGTTTGCCATTTTGTAATAATTCAAGCACGTTATTTCTACCAAAAATAAAATCTTCCATAGGCCCACCATAAAACTATATTACGAACTTCCACTATTATACATTAAATGGTATAGTAAAAAAAAGAAAATCATTCATTAAGTTTCTTGTCAAAAATGAAAATATAAAATATTATAGGTATAATATTAATATATTGTATTGGAATATGGGTTAATTTAAAGATATGTTAGAAAAACTGGGATTTAAAAAGAGAACACATGTTGGTATTTCACTTTCAGCAAATAATTTTATAGAGCTTGTTTGCATCGATAAAGATTCAAAGTCTGTTGTTAAATATTCTTCAGGTAATATTAAATACAATAATGCAATCAGAGAAATAATAGATTTTGATGAATTTTCAGAAGTACTTGAAGGATTATTTGAAGATGCAGGTTTAAACCCAAGAGAATGCAGTGTCACATTAAATTTACCAAATGTACATTTTGGCATAACATCTTTGGACAATGTATCTGAAACACCTTTTATTATTGAAAATTTGCAGTCAGAAATAGAAGATTTATATATTTTTAAAAGAAACGAACCTATCATTTCTTATTCGATCTTAGATAGTGCAACTGGACGTGATAAAAAGAATATTGTTTACAGTGCAATACAAACAAAAGTTATAGTTAAGCTTATAGAAATATTTGATAACTTAGAAATTGATCTTGTAAGAATTGATTCATCGTATTCATCTATGTTAAAAGCAATTCAATTCTGTGACAGATTTAATAAATATGTACAAAAGGAAGAAAAAACAGCAATATTATTAATCACTCCAAACAGCTGTTGTTCATTCTACTTAAATGGACCAGTATTAATAGATTGCGTAGAAGAACCTCTAGCCGTAAAATCTTTTTCAACAGAAGAGGTATATTCAACAATATCAAAAATTGCAACAAATACTATTTCGAAAAATAGTCCGCAATCATTCTTAATTATAAGTGAAACTGATGAAGTTAATTCCGAACTATTGGCACAAAGACTTGAATTCCAAGGTGAGATAGATTGTATAAATAAAAGTATAAACTCTAATGAACAATTTATTGACATTTCTGGAGTTGGAACAGATATTGATTCAAATATGATATCTTATATGACAATAGAAGCAGTAGGTGCAGCAGTTGCCGATTATGATGATTACCCTCTTAACATAAATTTCCTACCGCCTGAACGTATAAATGAAAACCTTATAGAAGTAGGAGAATACGAAGTTGATTTATATAGATTTATTATAGTATTGCTAGTTACGTCGATATTACTTGCGATATTTGTATGTTTGGGTGTCTCATTATTATTTTCAAGCAAAATAAATAATATTGAAGGAGAAAATTACTCTGCTGAAAAAGAAATAGATGTATTTAGACGAACAATATCTACAAATGAAAAAGAACAAAAGAAAGATGTATTGCCAATCTTAACAAAGATACTTGAAACAAATAAAACTGTTTATGATGTATATAGTGCTTTATCAACTGATATACCGGAATCTATATACATAAAAAAATTCGTAACAAATGCAGATGGAGGAATTGGAATATTAGGCGAAGCACCTACAAGTGAATCTGTTCAGGATTTTGTAAAAGGTCTAAGAGAGAAAAATAGTGATTTAATGTTGTCTAAATTATCTATAAATTCTAAAGAAGATCCTGTTCCTGCAAAACTTCCAAATGGTTTTACTTTTGAAATAAAGACCTCAAAAATAGATGTTTCATTAGCAGATGAGGATTTTTTGAACACAATAACGCAGAATATGCCAACACAAAATCAGAATCAAATTCAAAACAGAACAAGACGTGGTTCAGCAATAATGACACCACCACCATCACCAATAATATAAGGAATAAAGGCAATATATGAATAAGAAAAATAAACAAATCGTTCCAATATGTTTTGCATTAGCAATATTATTATTCTTTTTAATAACATTCATTGTTATTAAACCAAAATATGAAGAATTTAATGAGATAAAACTAAGAGCTGATAAGAATAATCTGGAAAGAGAAACATTAGAAGAAAAAATTAAAAAAATTGATGCTGAAAAAGAAGCAGAAAATATAAAGTTGAAATCACTGAAACCAATATATGAATCAAACCTAGAATCTTCAACAGAAAATCTTGGAGTTTTCGGAAATATGTTTGAAGAAATTATAAAAAAAGCACAAAAGAACGGACTATTAATCAGATCAATCGAATATGATATGAGACCTGCTACAGATCCTATTTATATTGAAAGTCCTGAATCTTATAATGTATGTGAACTTAAATTTTTCTTCGTTGGTTCATATGCCCAGTTACAAACATTTTTATATGACATGAATAATAATTTCAAATATTTAACATATATTTCAAATTTAAACGTTACAGCATTCACATCAAACACAGATTATTTATTAATAAATATTTCAATAACATTGTATTCAAAGAAACGGGATAGCCAGATAAATAAAAATTAAGAAATAAAATCAATAACAAAAACAGATAGAAAATATCTGTTTTTGTTATTTGATTTGAAAAGAACATTTACTACATTGAGCTTTAGGATGAAGCGCAATATTATTTTCTAAATCAAGAAGTCTAACAACCTTAGTAATAAGTTTTGCAGAACAAATAGGACATCTTAAATTTTCGGTTTCACCTTCTAAAATAGCTTTTTTAACACTATTTATATATTTTTCTGTAACAGAATCATATGAAACTAATAGAATTCTTTCATATTCTTTAATATCAGATGGATTAATCTTAAGTCCTTTAGCAAGTTTTTGACGGATTGTAGCAGGAAGAAACAAATCTTTGCCTGATTCAATATCTTCAATTTGTTCAACTGTCAAACCTGATTTTTTAGAAAGCCCATGTACAGAGAAACCCGCTTTTTCACGAGTTTCTCTAATAAATTCTGCTAATGATTTTAGTTCAGACATTATACTCCAACTTTTGACTTTTTAGCTTGTTCTATATCATTCCAAAGAGCAATCAATGTACTTGCAAAGAATATACTAGAATAAGTACCAATTGCTATACCTAAAATCATAACAAGAACAAAATCCTTTGTTGTAACTCCGCCAAAGAAATATAAAGCACCTAAAGTAATCAACGTTGTCAAAGATGTATTTATACTTCTTGCAAGAGTTTGGTTTACGGAAGCATTAACAATTTCATCATATGTAGCTTTTTTAGAATAAAATTTCAAATTTTCTCTGATTCTGTCAAAAACAACGATAGTATCATGAACGCTGAATCCAAGAACTGTTAAAATTGCAGTAACAAATAAGCTATCAATATGAACACCATAAAGAAGCCCAAGTATTGAAAAGACACCGATTACAAAAATAACATCATGGAATAGAGCAAAAAAGGCCACTATTGCGAATTCAAAATGGAATCTCAAAGTCAAATAAATAACAATGGCTAAAAGAGCCAAAACAACAGCAATCATAGAATTAACAAATAACTGTTTACCAAGTAAAGGACCAACCGAACTTGTTTGTACAATTTGAGCATCAGGATAATCAGCAGTCACAATTGAAGTTACAGTATCTATAGCTTCATTTTGACCATTATCAGAGAATTGAGTTCTAATAGATAATATATTTTTTATAGATGAATCATTTTCACCAGCAACTGGCTTTAGAACTTGTATAACAGGATTTTCAATATTACCGTTTATCAACTTTGTTCTTATTTCACCAATTTTATCTGTAGAAATCGATTCATTTACAGAATATTGAATTATAGTACCACCTGTGAAATCGATACCTACTAATAATGGCGTATGAGTAGGATAAACCTTCATAGAATATAACATAGCTATAATACCAGGAAACAACAATACGAAAGATAATACTAACCATACCCATCTGTATTTAATAACATCTATAATCTTTTTTGTGTTTAAAACACTGTATGACATTTTCTATACTCCTTAAAATTAATCTAAAACACCGAATTTAGCTTTTTCACGTTTAGTCTCAGCAACTTCATAAGCTTCGTTTATATCTTCTTCTCTCAAACCAAACAAAGCAGGATGTTTCAATTGACCTGTACCAAACATTAAATGCATAAAGTTCTTTGTAACGGTAATCGCAGAGAACATACTTACAATAACACCGATTGCAAGTGTCAAAGCGAAACCTTTTACAATATTTGAGCCTAAGAAATATAAAATAGCACAAGTAATTATAGTAGACATATTAGAGTCAAAAATACTTGTAAACGCTCTATCAAACCCGGAATTAATAGCTGTAAATAAGGTTCTACCAGCTTTTAATTCTTCCTTTGTTCTTTCAAAGATAAGTATATTAGCATCAACTGCCATACCAATACTTAATATGAATCCGGCTATACCAGCAAGAGTTAACGTTACAGGAACAAGCTTAAATATTGCAAATACTATTAACGAATAAATTACAAGTGCAATATTTGCGATAAATCCAGGAACTCTATACCAAAATAGCATGAACAGCATAACAGCCCCAAGACCAATAATACCTGCAATTTTACTCTTTTCAAGACTATCAGCGCCTAATGTAGGACCAACAGTATTTTCTTCAATTATTTTTGCCGGAACCGGTAATGCACCCGCATTTAATAAATTAACAATTTTTTTAGCTTGTTCAATAGTGAAATCACCTGTAATTTGAGCTTTACCCCCGGAAATTTCTTGTTGAACAACAGGTTCAGATATGCTATCACCGTTAAAATATATAGCAATCGGATAGCCTTTAAATTCTCTTGTTAGTTTTTCAAACTTAGCAGCACCCTTAGCATTAAAATCCAAAGTAATCATCCATCTTCCCGAAGTATCAGTACCAACAGCAGCTTTATTCAAATCTTCACCTGAAAGCCCTGAAGCTTCCCAACCTATTGCATCACCATCTTCATTTATTATTGGTTTTTTAAATTCCAATTCAGCTGTTTCGCCTAAGAATTCTCTTGCAAGTTTAGGATCTGATACGTTTGGAATTTCAATTAACAAACGTTTTTCACCCATTTGTTGAACCATAGTTTCAGAAACACCTAAGGCATTAATTCTGTTTTCCAGAGCCGATTTCAAACCATCCATCATATCTTGCGTAATCTTCGCAATATTTCCCGTTGTTTGAGCTTCAAGAACAATTCTTGAACCACCAACCAAATCAAGTCCCAAAGGAATAGGTTTAACCTTGATTACTACAATTGAAATGATAGTTAAGATTACTATCGCCCAGAACATAATTATTTTATTTTTCATAAATATCCCCTGTATACTGATAAATCCTGTAACAATTTTAACAAAAAAACTTACTCCTAACATAAAATAATACGTAATGTTGCAAAAAGTAAAATTGTACAGTTATCTATATACGGATGGTATAATGTTTCTGTAGACAGAAGGATTAGAAAAATGGTAACAAAAGAAAAAGAAACAGAAGTTGTAAATATTTCAGAAGAAAGAAAAAAAGCGCTTAAAGTTGCGATAGATAAGATAGAAAAAGATTTTGGAAAAGGCTCAATAATGAGATTGGGAGATAAACCGGCCGTAGCTGTAGAAACTATACCTACAGGTGCATTATCTCTTGACGTTGCATTAGGTATAGGAGGCGTTCCAAGAGGAAGAATAATAGAAGTATACGGACCTGAAGCCAGCGGTAAAACAACATTAGCTCAACATATTGTAGCAGAATGTCAAAAAAAAGGTGGAATTGCAGCATTTGTTGATGCAGAACATGCTCTTGACCCTGAATATGCAAGAAATCTAGGTGTTAATGTTGACGAACTACTCATTTCACAACCTGATACAGGCGAACAAGCTTTAGAGATAACAGAAGAACTTGTAAGAAGTGCAGCTGTAGATATTGTTGTTGTTGACTCTGTTGCAGCATTAGTTCCAAAAGACGAAATTGAAGGAGCAATGGAAGACAAACAAATGGGTCTTCAAGCAAGATTAATGTCAAAAGCATTAAGAAAACTTACAGGTATAGTAAGCAAAACAAATACAACTGTTATCTTTATAAATCAATTAAGACAAAAAATAGGTGTTATGTATGGAAGCCCTGAAACCACAACAGGCGGTAATGCACTTAAATATTACGCAAGTATAAGACTTGATATCAGAAAAACAGAAACACTGAAAAAAGATGACAAGGAAATAGGCAACAGAGTAAAAGTTAAAGTTGTAAAAAATAAAGTTGCACCTCCATTTAGAACTGCCGAATTTGATATTATATACGGCAAAGGCATCAGTAAATCAGGTTGTATTCTTGATATGGCAGTATCTTTAGACATAGTTAAAAAAGCGGGAGCATGGTTTAGCTATAATGATGAAAAATTAGGTCAAGGCAGAGATAAAGTAAAAGAAGTATTTGCTGAAAATCCTGCTTTAGAAGCTGAAATAGAAGAAAAAGTAAGAGAAGCTTTAAAATCTAAAGAATAAAAATCTTGTAACAAAAATCTTGGAATAAAAAGAGAAGTCTTTTTTAAGACTTCTTTTTTATATAAAAACTCAATTAACCGGAAATCATAAAAATATATTTTTTTAAGAATTGTACAATATATGTACCCCAGAAAAATACTATAAACATTGAACATAAAAGCGCAGGACCAAAAGGAATTGCAACAAATCCTTGTTCATTAACGGTTTTCTTTAATCTTGTAATTGAATCTATAGCAAAGAAAATCAGAGCAATTACAAAAGCAAATACAACTAATAATGGCAAAGTTATAAGATTAGATAAAATCCAGTACATAATCGCCAATACAATAAAAGAAGTCAAAGAAGTCAACAACTTATATTCTTCTTTTTTATATAATCCAAATAAAAATTGAGGCAATATACAAACTGCTTGTATGATAATTGCAAAAGCGACTGCAACCAAGAAATACTTCCATCCGAGAAGAGCACCTGCGGCTGCTGCCAGATAAGTATCTCCTTCACCAAAAGCGCGTTTGTTCTTATTTACATAATCATTTATATCAACATTTTCTTCTTCATTAGATTGAGATTCTTCAGCAACTAATGCTTCTTTCGCTTTCTTATCTTCGTCTTGATTACTTGTTTCTTCATTTTTTTCTTGATTTTCAGAAGCTTCCTGCGTTTGTGAATTATCTTGCTTTTTTCTTACAAGATAATATGATAACCTTGCTATTATTTCCATGACAAATACACCAACAATCAATCCAATTGCTGTAGCAGCATAATTATCCAATCCATTAATAACAAGAGATGTTATAATCGCAAAGACAATTAGAATCCAACTATGTATATCAAAAACATATTCTTTTTTTATATCAGTAATCATTATTACAATTGATATTGATAATAGAATCAATAAGAACAAAGTTTTTAAAGTCAAACCATAAGTTAAAAATACTGCCAAGAATAGTATTGCAGTGAGCGCTTCCACTATTGGATACTGTATACTTACTTTTTCTCCACAGTTTCTGCATTTCCCTTTAAATGTAAAAAAATATGATATAACAGGTATATTATCATACCATTTTATTGGTTCATTACACAAAGGACATTTTGAAGAAGGAAATACTATTGATTCCTTTGATATAGCTCTTAGTGCAACTACATTTAAAAAACTACCTATACACGCACCAGTTATTAATACAAAAAAGCAAATTAGCAATAATTCATCTATCATAATCTTTTACTTCTACTTTCTCTCTTTTTCTGACAATATATTTAAAAGCATACTTAATGCTTTTTTCAATCTTCTGGATACTTGCATTTGTGAGATTCCAAGTTTTAAAGCAATTTGAGTTTGACTCATATCTTCAAAATAATTCAAAACAATAACTTCCTGTAATTTCACATCCAATTTTTTTATAGCATCATTTATAAGAATTTTATCTTCTTGAAAAGACTCTAAATTATAATGGTTATCATCAGCAATTTTATCAAATAATGACAAAGACTCATCTGCACCTGTAGAAATTACCTGATCGAGAGAAATAGTCTGTTTTCTTCGTTCAACATCAATAACTTCTTTAATTTTACCAACAGAAGTACCAAGTTCTTCTGCTAAAACAGTTTCAGATGGTTCACTTCCCTGTTCATCTTTCAATTTCTGCATTAATTTATTCACACGATATGCAAGCTCATATATTTCTCTCGGTGCCTTAATCATTGAAACTTTATCTCTCAAATAATGCCTAATTTCACCTGTAATCAAATATGTTGCATATGTTTTGAAATTCTCACTTACTTTGGGATTATACAATTGTATTGCTTTAACAAGTCCAACACTACCAACTTGCATAATATCTTCAACAGGGTCTGTATTTCTTCTCGCTAAACCCCTTGCAATTTTCTTAACCAAAGGCATCGCTGCTAATGCTATAACATTTTGCAAATGCTTCTTCTGTTTTTCATCTTCAGCAGACTTATATAACTTTAACCATTCAGATATTTCTTCATAATTAATTGAATAATCAGCCAATGACTTACCCTCTTTTTCAATACTTATTTATCAATTACCTTATACAACCCAATTATACCAGCTTAAACGAATACGGTAAAATATCATCAATACAATATGTATCAATACCTTGTTTATCATCTTCAAGTATAATTTCTGCATTATAACCTTGTGCAAACTCTTGAATCCATTGCCTACAAGCACCACAAGGAAAACATTGAGAAGATTTTGGTGAATAAATAGCTATTTTTATTAATCGTGTTTTTTCACCGCTAGCTATAGCATTTGATATCGCATTTCTTTCAGCGCATAGAGCTAACCCGTAACTGGAATTTTCAATATTACATCCAATATAATATTTACCACTTTCAAATAAAGCACACGCACCAACAGGAAATTCAGAATACGGACAATATGCTCTATCTGAAACCTTCCTTGCTTCTAACATCAGTTCTTCATTCGATATCATATAAAATCCTCTTTTCAATATATTCTATATGCAAATCAGAATGAATAATATAGTGCATTTGAATGATATAATATTAAGTGTTTACAATAGTTAATCTATTTACCATAAAAGACAGAAGTTATATTATTATATAATATAGTGTATATTTAATTATAGTGACTTGGAATATCATATGTCATCTGGAGGAACATGACAGAAAAGATTAGGATATTTGGCGGCAAACAATTAAAAGGTGAGGTTTCGATAAGTGGCGCTAAAAACGCAGTATTGAAGCTTATGGCAGCTGCACTTTTAGCAAAAGGTGAAAGCAAAATTTATAACGTTCCTGAACTGACAGATGTTATAATTATGTTAAACGTTCTTGAACAACTTGGAGCTAAAACCAAATATGATAAAATCGAAAAATCTATAACTATAGATGCTACTGATATAACAAGTGTTAGAGCAAGCTATGAACTTGTAAGCAGAATGAGAGCTTCTTTTGTTGTTCTTGGCGCATTAGTCGGAAGATGCAAGGAAGCTGTTGTTGCCCTACCTGGCGGATGCGCAATAGGAGAAAGGAAAGTAGATTTCCATATTAGAGGTTTAGAAGCACTTGGAACAAATATAAAAATAGAAAATGGATATGTTCACGCAAAAGCAAAAAAATTAACAGGAACAGATATATATCTTGATATTCCATCTGTCGGTGCTACTGAAAATATAATGCTTGCAGCTGTTTTAGCAGAAGGTTCAACAAGGATACAAAATGCAGCTCAAGAACCGGAAATAGTTGATTTGGCTAATTTCTTAAATGCGATGGGCGCAGACATTGTTGGAGCAGGAACTTCAGAAATAGTTATTAATGGCGTAAAACAAGAAAATCTAAAGCCTATAGAATACACAACTATTCCTGATAGAATTGAAGCAGGAACATATATGGCTGCTTTTATCGCAACAAAAGGTAAAGGAATAATAAGAAATATATTTCCAAATCACTTAACTTTTTATACAGCAAAACTTACTAAAATGGGTGCTGATATTAAACTAATAGACCCAACATCAATTGAAGTAAGCTGCAAAAGGAAACTGGAAGCTATAAATGTAATAACACAACCTTATCCTGGATTTCCTACAGATTTACAATCTATGGCAATGGTTCTTGCAACTGTTGCTAATGGCGTTAGCATTATAACGGAAAGTCTTTACGAAAACAGATTTATGCAAGTTCCTGAACTTCGTAAAATGGGTGCTGATATTCATCAAGAAAGAAATCATGCTTTGGTTAAAGGCGTAAAAAATTTAACAAGTGCTAACCTCAGAGCTTCTGATTTAAGAGCAGGTGCTTCTTTAGTTATTGCAGCACTTATGGCAGAAGGTGAAAGCACAATTGATAATATATATCATATAGATAGAGGTTACGAACTTCTTGAAAATAAGTTTAGAATGATAGGAGCAGATATTCAAAGATACAATGATGACGATTCTGCTATTGTCAAACAAAATAAAGGAAATTTAAGTGAATCACAATTATAAAAGATGGTATGATCATGATCCTGTTTTGCTAGAAGTAATTAATCTTCTTCAAAATTATCAAACTGAATTGAAGTCTCAAGCAGAAATTTTCTTGCAGGAAATTGAAAAGAAAGTCTCAAAAGAGGCTATTGATAAATTTTATGAGATGGTAAGACCAAAGGTATGTAACCGTTGGTATGACAAAGATCCAATAATTTCAAGAACCGTTGAACTTTTAAGAGTTGTTCCTCCAGATGTTCAAAAAGCAACTGCTCAAAACTTTTTAAAGGCATTAGAAGAAATGGGTATTTACAAAAAGGAAAGTATTAATTAATCCAATACTTCTCCTGTTACAATATTTACTCTCATTGGCTTAAAAAGCTTAATATAGAGAATCTGACCATCTTTTGCAATAAAATCTTTGCCTTTTATAATGTTTTTTGCAACTTTTTTTACTTTATTTGACTCAACAACTGAAGCTTCGTATTCTGCAACACCTAATATTCTTGTGAACTTCTTCTTATTATTAGTTGCAGACAATTCAAATACCATTTCTCCATTTCTCACGAAATTGACGGCCTTTGTTGTATCCAAAACTTTTCCAACAAGAATTATATCTTTGGATAAAAGTATATGATGCTCGTAATCAACAATATTATTTGCAAATCTTGCCTGAAACATTTGTCCTGGCTCTGCATCTTCGGAACTTAATTGTCCAATTATCATTATCGGAAGTATAGTCTTTGCAGGTAAAGTAACTACATCATCAATTCTTTGAACATTCTCAACAACTATCCCCTCTCCTATTTTTGGAGATTTTTCTGCTTTAATTCTTTCTTGTATATAACCATCAGTTATTTGCTTTAACCTGGCTAGAAAAACTGCAATTTGAGCTCTATTGACATATTTATCATAATCTAGATAACGCTCACGTGGCGGCTCTTTCGCTATAACATTAAGAATTTCTGCTTTACCTGCTGTTACTTTAAACCAGTCAGGAATATCATCAAAATCATCAAATGAATTCTGAAGTGCAATAATTGCTTCCTTCTTACCTATATCTTCTGATTTTAATATATTCACAAGAAATGTTATTACCTCACTTCTTGTAACATAATCATTAGGATAAAAATAGCTGTCAGAAGCAGGTTTCAATATATCAAGATTTACTGCTCTTAATATATAAGGCCAAGCCCAATGCTGATTATCTAAATCCTCAAATGTATACATAGTTTGAATAGGAATATTTTCCTGTCCGATTGTTTTTATAACCATTGCGGCATATTCTGCTCTTGTCACTAGTTTTTTAGGCAAATAGACATTATTAGGATAGCCTGAAATTATTCCTTCATCTGTCAAAAGATCTATCTCTTTATATGCCCAAAAACCATGATCTATATCTGCAAAATCTATTGCATATGACTTTGTAGGCAATATTAAAAGAAAAAATAATAATATTCTTATCAGATTTTTTTTCATATTCTATTTCCTATCTAACATTTTATCAGAATATTTTATTTTAGAAAATTTTTTATTTTAGTAGCAAAAATATATTTTTTGTGTTTTATTAGAAGTGTGTGTTTATTATTTTAATTAAGAGAGAAGGAGAAAAAATGAAAGTATCACCTATTTTTATGTCTGCAAACTATATGAAAAAGTCAGTTAATTTTGGTGAAAAGAAACAAGAAATGAAACCGTTGATTCGTATTGACAAAAATACACCGGATGATACAGTCGTTTCTTATGGTACTTGGGGGGCTAATTATGCTTATCCTATCACTGCAGGTGAAATAAGAACAATTCGACAAGAAACTCCTAAATATACCCCCAAAGAAACTCCGCAAGACAGAGAAACTCCGGAAGAATATTACGCAAGAAAAATTCATAGCACTGAATGGACTATGTAATTAGATAAAAATAGAACCGAGATATAAATCTCGGTTCTATTTTTTTGTTTCTTCATCTTTATCTTTATCAATTTTTTGAACTTTTTTAGATTTTATCTTTTCCGCATAATCTTCATCATCCAATAAAAGATTCTTTCTCTTATTTTGAAGAACAGAAACAACATTCAAAAGTGCAAGAGAATTTAGAGAAGCTCTAAGTTGCATGCTTCTATCCACAAAAGGCTCTTGTCGAGAATTTTGCTGTTCTTCACCTTCTTGCATAAAATATTCGGTTCCTTGACTGGCGCGATCATCAGATGTTTTAGCCGCAGTACCTGATATATCTCCACTCTTGAAGTTTATGCCGCCACCAATCCCGAGCGCACCAGCTGACCTATTGTCAACCACTTACTTCTCTCCTTTACATCTTCGGGAATCTGATTCATTATACATTATTTTTGAGTTTTTAACAACTCAACATTAGTACAAAACACAAACTTATTTTTTTTTGCGAATCTTGTAAAAAATTGTTACTTATATTAAATTTTTAAAAATTTGTGGGGTATCTTCTTTTTGTACTACAGAAAAATCCAACATTGCTTTCTTTTGTAGTTCTTCTTGTTTTTTTGCTGCAGCAACTTTCTTTTCCGTAACTGAACGGTTATATTTTGGAAGTAATATACCAAGCATAACAACAGAAAAAGCAATATCAGCAACACGACATATATTTCTTAAATTACGAGTTTTTGTGTTTGCTACTTCCGCTGCTGATTTTAATTCTGTATTTTTTATCCAATTCCCAAGTTGTTTTGCTCTATATCCGGCTTGAGATATCAATTGTTTTCCAAAAGAAGCACTCTTATCAAGGACAGGTTTTGCAATTTCGTTCTTACGGTTTAGTAGAACTATATTCTCGCCAAAAAACTGTTTACCTTTTCCGGTTTTAGAAATTGCTTCTATAGCAGAAGCCGCACCTTTCTTTACATAATCACCAAGAAAATATAGCCCTGAGAATGAAGCAATATCTCTAATTGTTGTTTCTCTTAATTCATTTTCATCTTCTGCACCAAGCATTCTACTTGCAAATGTAGATGCTGCAATCCAACGACATTGATCCATTGTTGGGAAAATACCTGAAAACTGGAACATTCCAAGAGATGGTTTTTTCATCATTGAGACAGCAGCCAAGGAATACATCCCTATAGCAGCTGCTAATTTTTTAGCAAAGAATACTTTCTTTTGCTTATCATCCATTTTTTGTGTTGTATCTTTCTTACCAAAATCTTTATATATAGGTGCACCCTCTGCTTTAAATTGCTTTCTTGTTATCGCTCTGTTTATTGTCTGTATACTAGCAGCAATACCAATAACTATACCCATACCTATTAAACTTTTTTTATTAACAAAGTTCTTTAAAGATGAACTATATTTATCTACTGCATTTAGAACTTTTGAAGATATTTCAGGTTTAACAATATCATCAGCAGTTGCACCTATAGACGACAATGTTTTATTTTTAACACTCTCAAATTTACTACCTAAATCTACAACATCCCTTAATGTTTCTTCTAAATTTGATTGAGCTGTTCCATTCAATCTTAATATACTTTCAGCTTTTGTTAATCCAGCTAACTTTGATTGTGCCTGTTTTAACAATTTTTTTCTTTCTGTACCTGAAGATGAAATTGCTTGAGTTATATTTGAAACAGCTTCTTGATATATCGGTTCGGAAGCTTTATCTGCATACTTAACCCAATTTTTTCCATCTAATCCTTCTAAAGAACCCAAAACTGTTTCAACATATGCTCTAGTCTTATCAGCCGCACCTGATGCTTGAGCATTCTTATAAGCACCTTTCAATTTTTCAATAGAATCACCGTTTGCCCAAGAACCAACTACATTAGTACCTTTCAATTGATTATCTTTTGGCAAAATACCTGCTAACGCTTTAACAACTAAACCAGGCATCAAGCAATTAACAAAAAGACCTGAAAATTCACGTCTACAAGTTTCCAACGCAGCTGCAAGCCCAGTTTTTAAATCAACCAATGTGCGTGGAATATTTGTTGAAACAGTGTCTACAAAAGATACTTGTATCATTGCATTTTTATCTAATATACTAAAACTTTTATCTAACAAATTAAACGCAGTATCTGATATACTTCCTCTAAAATTTTGCAACTTATTATTGCGCGAGAATGTATTACAACCTCTCACATTATTTTGTATTTTATTTTTTTGTCTTTCTGTATTGTTATATCTATCTACTGCGGAAATTTTCACTTTTTACTTACCTTTTAACATGTTCGACCTTAGCAATCATATCAAGTTAAAATACAAAAACAAATTTGTTTGCGTTATTAGAATAATGTTAAATTTATTTTTATATTAAAAACTTGACATTTTTCGGTTTTTTATTCCCAATTCAGCAAAAAATTCACTTCAATTTTGCAAAAATATACATTATTTGATCAAAAACTACGAAAATTCATTGATAAAATTTCAAGTTTACATTTTGTAACTCAATTTGACAAAAATATTAATTTTTGGTTTTCATGTAATTGGAAATATTATTTGATTAACATGAAAATACAGCCGGTTACATCTTATAGAAATATTTATTCAAAAGGGTTAAATAAACCTTCCGAAAACTTTGCAAACTTGAATAAGAAAGAAACTAGCAATATAAATAAATTAAATAATTTTTATTATTTTCCTATAAACTTTACTTCTCTAAAAAGAAGAACATATTCTACAGATAAAAAAGAACTTGCCGAAAAATCTGGTGATTTTATAATTCCTAAAATAGCAGATATACCTTGTCCTGCTTGTGGAAAAAAAATGCTAAATCAATCTAAATTTAACCAAATTGCAGAAGAACTTGCTTTTCTTACTCCAGATCAATATTTGGATTGTCTCGGCAAATATACGGAATATATGAGACCAGTTGAAGAAAGCGTTTATAACGAACTCTATAAATTATCACAAAAAGAAGGTAATAGTAAAGATATTAGAACGCTTCTTGTTAGTCTACGAAATAGAAAACTACCAATATTACAAGATACACAAATGCGGCTTATAAAAAAAATGCGTGCTCTTGCAAAATCACTGCCTGAAGATGAAAGATCCGTATTGTTAAATAAAATCCAAGGTTTACAGCAGGTTGTTAAGAAAAATAATACAACTGCTCCTTTTAGACGTAAAATAATGATTGACAGAATCAGTAAAGTAAGTATTAGAAATCAAAAAAAATATGAAAAACTACAAAGTTTAGCAAAAAGTTTTCCGACTTCATCTGACATGAACTCTGCTTGGATTGTCAAATACTCCGGTAAAAATAAACAAAATGAAGATTGGGCATCTTACGATATTGCATTGAGATTTCTATCATCTTCTATTGCAAATACGGATCATATAATTGCTTATGATATAGAAAGCAACCATGATGATATAAGTAATTACTTATCAATGCATAGTGCTTGTAATTCACAAAAAGGAAATAAACCATTCTTACAATGGTTAAATGAAGATAAATCAAACAGACTTAAATATCTGCAAGACTATTTTGAAAAAGTTAATGATTTAATAAAAACAAAAAAGATATCAAAAAAGAAATACAAACATTACGTTGCATATGCAACACAAACAATTTTTGAAGCGTCAAAAGGTCAAGTCAAACTACCCGAAACAGAAATAGATCCTAAATTATACTTTCCAAACCATAATGAATTTGCTTAAGCAATAACATTGTACGATTTAAGCAATTGACTTGCTACTTTTTGTTTAGAAATATTAAAATGAAATAATTTCTTTGGCGGATGATTTGGGGATGTTTCAGCTATATCAGGATCTCTAAGTTTATATATTTCTGCTACCCTATCATTTAATTTCGAAGGTGATTGTTTATATAAAGAAACAGCGTAATCCATTTCAGGATCTTTTACACCATTTGAATTTTTTATCCAGAATTTTGCAGCTATTTGATATGCATCTTGTTCTTCTCTTATCGAAGTATATGGATCATTATCATGAGCATGAACTGATTCATGGGATAAATATGCTGCAATTACTTGAGGTGCGGCATAAATATATGAATTTGAAATAGTTATTGTATTTTTATGATTTTCATATTGTGCAATATTTGATGTTCCCCCCATTGAAGCTGTTTCACCAAAAGTGACTTTGACATCCTTTAATCCTTGCATATATTCAGGTGTCATATAATTAACTGTCATTTCCAATGCGGCTCTCAAATTTTTTTCCGCTTGCACTGCTTTTTCATTTTGTGCTTTTTGAGGAGAGTATATACTCAAAATATTATTTTTTGTTTCCAATATACTTCTATTGGCTAAATCATTTGATGGTTCTAATGATAATGCATTTTCAAAACTTTTCAAGGCTTTTTGATACAATCCCGCTTGTCGTTGAGTTTCACCAAGTTCTATCCAAGCATCTATATCATCAGGTACTTTTTCAAGATATAACTCATAGTTCCTTTCTGATGATGAATAATCTGCCAGATGAAATTGCGCCTTCGCAAGTTTTTTATATACTATATTTTCATCAGGATTCAGTATATTCGCCTGCTGATAAGCCTTAAGCGCCTCTGAATAATTATTCTCATTAAGAGCTTTATCACCTTGAGCAAGTATATCGGTAATATCATTACCGGAAAAACTTCGAACAAACTTATTATTTGATATATTATATTTTTTACACGAGGGATATGATAACACTGAAATCAAAATATTATTCCTTTGTCTGTCTATTAAAAAGAAAACATATCCTATTTTTGATAAAAAACGGTCATCTATGAAGAAATATTTCGAAAATGACCGTTTTAATTTATTTTATAAACTTAAAATTTTTGCAATTGCTTCATCGGGTGTAATAGTTTCTACATTATTATTTGCGCGAGTTTTAAATTCAACAAGATTATCTTTTATTGTCTTACCAACGGTAATCCTATATGGTATACCAATTAGATCAGCATCTTTGAGTTTTACACCGGCTCTTTCAGATCTGTCATCAATTAAAACTTCAACATTTTCTGCTAAAAGTTTGTTATAAATTTCTTCTGCTACTTTCATTTGTGTTTCATCCTGATCACTTACAGGAACGACAATAACTGTATAAGGAGCAATTGCCAAAGGCCATTTTATACCATATTCATCATGGTGTCTTTCTACTGCAGCTGCTGCTGTTCTTGATATTCCAATACCATAACAACCCATTATAAATGGTTTTTCTTTTCCATCTTTATCAGTAAATGTTGCATTCATTGTTTTTGAATATTTAGTTCCGAGTTTAAAGATATTACCAACCTCTATTCCCTTTGTAACTTTTAATTCAGCACCACAGTCAACACATTTATCATTTTCTTCAACAAGTCTTATATCTGCAATCTTTTGAGGTAATTCAACATCTATACCCCAGTTAGCACCTACTAAATGTTTATCATTTTGATTACAACCAATAACAAAGTTCTTTAAATCTTTTACTGTTTCATCTGCAACTATTTCTATGTTTTTTAGACCTTTTGGACCTATAAAACCAGCTACAGCATCAAATCCGCTTGCATTCATTATTTCTTCTATTTCATCATTTCTGGCGATTCTAATATCATTTCCTGCAAATACATTCATTAGCTTTGTTTCTTCTACAGTTCTATCACCTCTTATTAGAGCTAGAACATATTTCCCATCAACAACATAGATTAAAGCTTTACATATAACTGTTGAAGGAATATTTAAAAATGCAGAAAGTTCTTCTATCGAATGTGTATTTGGAGTATCAATTATTTCTGCCTTTGAGAATTTTCCATCTGTTTCAACTTCATTCAATATAGATACAGCATGATTTGAGTTTGCACTATATCCACATTTTGTGCAATAAAATACATCATTTTCACCTGCATTATTTTCAGCTTCTTCGTTAACTAAAACCATAAATTCATGTGAAACACTACCACCGATTGCACCCGAATCAGATTGAACCATTTTGGTTTCCAGTCCACATCTTTCAAATATATTTCTATATGCTTGTGCCATAATTTCATATGATTTATCAAGACCTTCTTCGTCAACATCAAAGCTATAAGCATCTTTCATTATGAATTCACGACCTCTTAACAAACCAAAACGTGGTCTTATTTCATCTCTGAATTTTGATTGAATTTGATACAGATTAACAGGCAATTGTTTATATGATCGAATACCTTCTCTTGCTATTGAAGTAATAACTTCTTCATGAGTAGGTCCAAGACACATTTCTCTCCCATGTCTATCTTTAAGTCTCATCAATTCTTTACCGTATACATCCCATCTGCCTGATTCTTGCCATAATTCAGACGGTTGTACAAATGGCATCAAAAGTTCTTGTGCACCTGCCGCATCCATTTCTTCACGTACGATATTTTCAACTTTCTTCAATACTCTCCACATTAATGGAAGAAAATTATATACGCCATTTGTCAGTTTTCTTATATAGCCTGCTCGAACTAATAATTTATGACTAATTACTTCTGCATCTGCAGGAAATTCTCTTAAAGTTTGCACAAAAAGTTTTGACATTCTCATATAAAATTAACCTCTATCTGTCTTTTCTTTTTCTATATTAGCACAAAATTTATACGAGATATCATTATGCGTATAAATAACAAAATATGTCAAAGAAAAATATTCCTATTTTTCTTATTTATCTTACGGAACGTTCCAATTCTTTTATTTCACGAAGCGTTTCAGGTAAAATTTGTTCAAATGTTTCAACAACAACAGGATCAAATTGTTTACCAGACAATGCCTTTATTTTTTGAATTGCTTCTATTGGTAGAACTTGATTACGATATACTTTAGGTGTAACCATACTGTCAAAAGCATCTGCAACCGCAATTATTCTAGAACCTATTGGAATATCTTCACCGCTCTTACCATATGGATAACCATTACCATCATAAAATTCATGATGATATTTTATTATTTCAACAACATCCGATAATTGTTTTATATCATCGAGAATACGAACACTATGTACAACATGTTTCTTTATTTCCGCATATTCTTCATTTGATAATTTTTCCACTTTAGAAAGAATATCATCAGAAACACCAATCATTCCTATATCATGCAATAAACCTGCAAGTTCTATTTTTCCTGTTGTAGTTTCACTTAAATGAAGAGCCTTTGCAATTTTTACAGCATAGAACGTAACACGCCTGCTTCTACCAAGTGTATAAGAATCTTTTGCATCTAATGCTTCTACAATTGCAGTAATAGTTCCAGCAAATAATTCTTTTAAATCATTTACCAGTGCACCATTATCATACTTTAATTGCCAATATTCAAGTGCATTTTCTACAATTAATAACAATTCGTCAGGATTATATGGTTTTTTAATATATCGATATATCTTCGCATAGTTGATAGCATCAATTAATATACCAGCATCAGTATATGCTGTTACCAAAAGTCTCATTGTGTCAGGTGATATTTCACAACTTCTTTTTAGGAACTCAACACCATCCATCTCCGGCATTTTATGATCGGATAATATACAATGAAAATGTTCTTGTTTCAACATTTCTAATGCCATTAACGGCGATGTTGATTTCGCTATATCATATTTCCCTCTTAATGTACGATATAATAAAGCTAAATTATCTGGTTCATCATCTACAATTAATATTTTATATTTATCCATCTGCTTCTCCGGTGGCTATTCCTGCATTCAAATTTTCTCTATCTATATTTATCGGAAGGGTTATAATAAATTTAGTACCCAAATTCGGTTGAGATTCAACTCTTATATCACCCTGATGATTTTTAATTATTTTATATGTTATAGAAAGGCCCAGTCCTGTACCTTGTCCTACAGGCTTTGTCGTAAAGAAAGGATTGAAAACTTTTCTTGCTGTCTCTTCATCCATTCCTATTCCATTATCTTCTATTTCTATTATCAAATTATTCTTTGATTTATCTTCATTTATCCTAATCCAAATATCGCCTCTCTCTTTTATTGCGCCAACTGCGTTATCAAGAATATTCATAAATACTTGGTTTAGTTGTCCCCCAAATGCTTCTATTTTTGGAGGATTTTCCATATATTCTTTATGAATTTCAGCTTTATTTTTTATCTTATTATGCAAGATATTTAAAGTTGTATCTATTTCATGAGGTACATCAACATCTGTAATTGAAGCTTCTTCCATTCTTGAAAAACTCTTTAAATCCTGAATAATATTTTTTGCTCTATCAGCACCTTCTTTACAACTCTTAATTAAATCAGGAAGATCTGATTTTAAAAACTCATAATCAATTTCCTGCTTCAAGTTTTCTATTTCCTCTTTTTGTTCAGGTTTTAAAGAATCACTATATTTTGCATATTCTTCAATTATTTGAATCAAATCATTTGAATAATTACTTAAATGTGTCATATTTCCATATATAAAGTTAATTGGATTATTGATTTCATGCATAATTCCGGCAACAAGTTCGCCTAATGATTTCATCTTCTCTGAATGTACCATCATTGCTTGAGTACTTTGTAACTCTGCATAAGCATTTTTTAATTCCTTTGTTCTGTCCTGAACTTGAGCTTCTAAAGACGAATATAAACGTTGAAGCGCATTAGTCATCATATTATATGATTGAACAAGCTTATTAATCTCATCATACTTTGTATATTCCAATCTTCCGGACAAATCGCCCTTCGCAACCTGTGCAACTGTCTTTTCCATCACTGAAAGTGGTAAGGATATACTTCTTGCAAGTATAAAAACCACTATAAAACAAGCTATCAATACTACACAAAAAATATTTTTTGCATACTCAACAAATTTATTTATATCATCTGTAGTTGCAGGTGGCATAACCAAATAAATATCATACAACTTGTCCAATACCAAATTTCCGGAAGAATCCCTTTGAATTATCCCATTTAGTCCTCTTTTATAAAAAGGTAATTTAAATGATATTACTCTATTTTTTGATACAGAATATTTATCTGATTGTTTCAAATGAAAAGTATATAAATTTGTTTCATCAGGAACATATGTATACTTTACTGAATTACGATCGCGATCAGGATTATCAAGTGTTGTAAATACTTTAGCACCGTTATGATATGCAACCAAAATATCTTGTACATTATAATTTTTTAATACACTGTTATTTATTCTTTGTTGCAATTCTGGTAATCGTGCCTCAAATTCTTGAGATGTTTGCTTCTGATTATCAAAAACATCTAAACTGGAGATAAAATCAGCAGGTAACTTATCTTGCATATTTTTTATTGTTGCATATGAAGTTACTGTCAATGCTAATGTAACAACTATAATCGTAACTAACATAACAACCATAATATTTGACATTATTGTCGACTTAAGTCTTAATGAAAAATCAAATTTTGGTTTTATATTCTTTTTCTTTTTCAGACTGCCCTTACTCACAACTATATACCTGTTCTTTAAAATATTTACTATGAATATTTAACAATATTTTCTGGTGTTTTACAAGTTTATTTAATACTATTCTCTATCTGTTTACTAAAACAATACTGAACAAGAGAAATTCTATCATAACTGCTTATACCTTTAAATCTACCTGATGAAATAAAAACACCATTCCCAACTTCAATTCTTATAGGTTCAAAAACCATATTTAATTTATTATTTTCAATTTCCAATGAAATTAAATACTCATTAAGAAGTTGAAGTTGTTCTTTTGTTTCAATTTTAAGTCCACCTGCACTTATATCAATAATTCTTGCAAATATTCTTTCATCTTTATAATTAAGCACAATTTCTTTTTGCAATTGAGTTCTTGAATATTGTCTTCTTTGCAGATATTTATATGAAATAGGGAACCATATAGATATAATATCATCCTTTATATCTTTTACTATAGTTTCAAAATATAATTGACCATTATTTGTCATTGTAAACAATTCTACAGACTCGTCAATTTCATATTTCCTTTTAGTTTTAAGCTTAATATCAAAGCAATCCTCACATACTTCAGTAACAATGCACTTCTCTGCATTATCAATACTACGTGAAATAATATATAATTCTTTATTTTTAGTTATTTCGTTTCTCATATTTCAGTCTCTAAATATTACTTTAGATTATAATCTATAATTTTTCAATAGATTTAATTGGACCCACCATAGTAAATACATATGGTTTTGAAAAATATTTATTTGCGGTTTTAATTACATCTTGGACTGTTATTTCATTTATCAGCTGAGGATATTTATTTAAAAATGTAAAATCCCGTCCACTAATTTCAATAGAATTTACTATTGATGCCTTATCCATATTTGTTTCCATTGATAAAACATAGTTACCCAATAGCTTATCTTTTGCCTCTGAGAGTTCTTTTTCTGTAACAAATTCTTTCTTTAATTTTTCTATTTCATTAAACAATCCGGCTTTAGCAACTTGAACATTTTTAGGATTTGTTGCAATATAAAGCGCAAAAACACCTTTATTTACATTAGCTGAAAAACTCGAACCAACCTGATATGCTAAACCCTGTTCATCTCTTAATTGAGTAAACAATCTTGAACTCATGCCTGAACCTAACATAGAATCAATAACCTGCAGTGTAGCCCAATCTTTCTGATTTTCAACCCCATCAGTTAACCAACCTAATAAAAGCCAAACCGCTTGAGAGTCTTTATTTACTTTAACAATTTTGTTTTTTAGTAATGGTTTAAACTTATTTTTATAGTCTGAAAGCGATATTTTAGGTTTATTAGTTTTTCTTAACAGTTTTGAAAAATAATTAATATACTCTTGACTATCAACATTACCATTTATTGTTATAACTACATTCTCTGCAGGGAAAAGATTATTATAAAACTCTACAATATCCTCTGTCTGAATATAAGGAATTGTCTTTTGTAATATTTTACCAGTATTACCATATGGAGTTCCATCCCACAAAGCAGTTCGAAACTCATCAAAAGCCAATGAATCAGGTGTATTATTTTTATTCTTAATTGAATGCATTTTATCCGCTTTTACTCTTTCTATATCATATGAGTCCAAAGAAGCTTTTGTTGCAATTTCTTCAAAAATATCTAATGCCAAATTTTTCTCATTCTTTGTAAATTTAGCAGCTATCCCAAAAGAATCTCCACGAGCAGAAGGAGCAATCCTTATACCATTTTCTTCTAATAACAACGATAATTCTTGACTTTTATATTTTTTTGTTCCTTTTAACATTGTTTCAGCGGTTATTGTTGCAATACCAGGGATTTTTTCCAGATTATTACCACCTTTTGACGACATTTCCATTGCCACAATATCATTTGATGTATTTTGAGTAATAATTAATACTGCACCGTTTTCAAGTTCATATTTTATCGTATCTTTATCTTGACTCAATATTTTGGCATTATAATCTTTTACAGACTTTTTCTGGACTTCTGGTTTACCGTCTTTTGCAGGTAAAATAACAGATATTACTGCAGAATCAATATCCAAATATTCTTTAGATACTCTTCTTAAATCTTCTGCTGTAACCTTATTTATATTATCCAAATAATTTTTGTAGTATGACGTATCATTAGTTAGCGTTACTGTATAACCAATTGCAGAAGCAATATTTGAAACAGATTCTCTAGAATAGAAAGTATCACGTTCAATAATATTTTTTGCCTTTTGTATTTCATCATTTGTTATCTCATTTTTCTGAAGTTTTTCTATTTCCGAAAAAATAGCATTTTTCAATCGTTCAATATCTTCCGTTACATAGTTTGCAGAAACATAAAAAATAGAATCATCACGCATTGAAGAATGAGATGCAGAAATAGAATGAACTAATTGCTTTTGCTCTTTTATATTTTTATATAATCGCGAAGATTTACCTTCACCAAGTATTGTAGCAAGAACATCTAATGCATAAGAATCCTTATTAGACATTGGATGACAGCCTTTGAAACCAATTAAGATATATCCTGTTTCAACATTCATCTCTTCTTTTGATTCAATTTGAGAAGATGGTTTTTTATCAAGTTTATATTTTAAAGTAGATTTTTTCTCTGTAATATTTGCAGGTTTATTAAACTTTGTTTTAATTAAGTCTAAAGCCTTTTGTGTATCAACATCTCCAATTACAACAGTAGTCATATTTTGCGGTGTATACCAAGTATTATAGAAATCTAAAATTTGTTCTCTGCTAATAGTTTCAATTACTTGCTTTGTTCCAATAACATCTCTTTTATACGGATGAAGTTTATAGAACCCTTGAACCATATTTTTATATAATACTGTAATCGGCTTATCATTATTTTTTGAAATTTCTTCTATTACAACTTTTCTTTCTTTTTCCAATTCTTTTCTTGGAATTAAAGGATTTAATAGCATATCTGAATGTAAATCTAATGCCAGTTCAAAATATTGTGATGGTATTAAAATATAATAATGAGTATAGTCTTTACTCGTAGCAGCATTAGTAATAGCACCTTTTGACTCTAAAATTTGATCAAATTCTTTAGCAGGATGTTTTGAAGTTCCTTTAAAGAACAAATGTTCAAGGAAATGTGCAACTCCATTATTTTCATCAGTTTCATTAATTGAACCGGTTTTAATCCAAGTATCTATTATTACAATGGGATTATCATGCACCTCTTGTATTACAACGCTATGTCCATTATCAAGTTTAAAAGTTGAATAATCAGCAGCATTACAAACTAAGCCAATAAAAACAAAAGCTATAACAAGTATAAATCTTTTCATTATTTATCCTCTAATTTAAATCCCCAATATTGATATTATACACTAAAACGAAAATGGTCTTACAACAATTATACTAACCTTTAAGAATAGTTCTTAACAAAAAGAAAAAAAATGTAAATTTTATTATAGAATATATACTTTATATATTTATAGAGGGAAAAGATATTAAATATGATAAAATTGGAAATAAATAAGAATCCATATTTATACACCAGCAAAATTTCAAAAACAGAAAATGCTAATAATAGAAATCATCCATTAAGCAGTTCTCAAAAAAACTCTTACGATAAATTTACATATGAGAACAAATCAAATTTAAGAAAAGAATTCGAAGAAACAGAAAAACAACAAGGTATAATTGGAAAAGCTTGGGATGGTATTAAAAATATATTCGGTGCAAAATCCGGTTCTAAACATGTTGAGAAGGTTATCAAACAAGCTGAACGTGGAGAAATTTCACAAGAAGAAGCAAAAGAAGCTTTAAATAAATATAAAGAAGGACAAAAAACCTGCATAGATGTTGTTGCAGATTTAGCTTCCGGAATATTAGCAGTAGGAGCCTTTGCTCTAGCTGTCCCAACAGGTGGTGCATCTTTAGCTGTAGGTTTAGGCATAGCAACAGCAGTTGGAGCAGGAGTCAAAGTAGGAATTAAAGCAGGTGATGCATTAGCCACAGGTAAAGAATATAAAGGAAAAGATTTACTTTATGATACATTAACAGGTGGAATTAATGGTGTATTAGCTCCAATTACAAATGGACTTGGAAATACAGTAACAAAAACTATCGGGAAAAAACTCGGGTTAAAGATAATTCAAGAAGGTGCGGAAGAAGCAGCTGAACAAGGAATTAAACTTGGTATTAAACAAACGGCAAAAAATATTGTTCTAAATCAAACTATAGATGTTGCAGAAGGAACAATAGGTAAAAGAGCATTAGCACTTGGTGCTGGGATGGCAATTGACGGGGCTTTAGGCGGAGCTTCTGACAATATGTTAAGAGCAGGATTAAATGGTGAGAATGTTATCGAAGCAGGTATTCAAGGTGCTATAGGCGGCGCGATTATGGCCCCTGTAATTGGCGGTGGTTTCAGAGTTGCTGGCAATGCAGGTAAAGCATTAAACAATAAAATAACTACAAAAATAGTTCTTCCTGATGGAATAAATACAAAATTCAAACAAGGACAAACAGGCGACTGCGCACTTCTATCTACTATTGATGGAATGATGAACAACCCCAATACCGCTAAAACATTTAAAAAATCTATAACAAAAACCATAAATGGAGACTACAACGTAAAAATTGGAGACAAAATTGTAAAAGTAGCAAAATCTTCACTCTCTGATGATATGTTATCCGATAAAACAGGCATAAGAATTTTTGAACAAGCATACAAACAATTAACAGGTGATATAGATGGCGGTTTTGCAGAAGTTGTTGCAAAACAATTCGGACTAAATCCTGTACATATAGCAAATGAATCAATTACTGATGAACTTCTTGATACTTTAGCAACAAACAAAAGTAATACTGTTCTTTCATTAGGAACATTAGTTGATACAGATGGCGCTATTAGTCCAATAGGCTCACAAAGACACTATTTCACAATAAAAGATATTGATTCAGCTAAAAAAACCGTTAAATTAACCAGCCCTATTGATACTTCTAAAACAATAGAATTATCTTATGATGATGTAAAAGCACTCGGAATTTCTATAGATGGCGGCACTATTAAAAAACTAGAACTCCCCAATATAAGAAGAAAATCAAATGATGAAAAATTCTTTGCCGGTTCTGCATTAGAAACCCAAATTGACATTATAGACGATGAACAAGATATAATCAAACTTCTTGGTTTAAATAGAAAAAATAGAAAAATATTCAATCGTATAATAAATTCAAGAGGGAATTACGTTCTTGATTCAGGAACGTATACATACTACGTAACAAAAAGACCTGACGGAAAATATGAAATTGAAAGAATAAAAAATATCATAATTGAATCAATTTTCAATTTAGACAGAATACAAAAATTACCACCTGATTCAATATACAACAGTATTCAAAATACAGATATTCCTGATATTTTAAGATATATAAAGACATTTTCTCTAAATAACAACTTATCTGATTCAATTTTACCAGAATATATTGGAGGAACAATTGATGAAGAACATATAAGGTTAATTTGTTATGCGGTTATAAGTTCTCAAATATTTGATGAATCTGGAGAAAGTGCATTAATAAGAGCATTGCAAGACTACAAAAAAGCATCCATGTACAAACAAATCAATGGACGTCTAAGAGACAAAAATTTTCCTATATCACAAGAAAATATTTTTAGAGTCAAAAAAGATATAGCAGAATTAACAGAATTTATAAATAACTGCCCTCGAGCAACCGATAATACTCCATTATACAGAACCGATCATTATAGTGTATTTAGTCAAACTATAATTGAAGAAGGAATACATAAAGGAGAAATTCTATCAGAAATTCTAGAAGAAGTTGAAAAGAGAATAAATAAAGGCGAACAAGTAGATACAAATTCAATAAAGCAGATGCTCAAAGGAAAAGAATTCATTTTCCCTGGTTTTTTATCAACAAGTTTGACAAATACCGCTTCCGATTCTTGTGGTCGCGAAAGCCGTGAAATTGCGTGGAAATTCCAAACAAAAGGCTGTGTATCCGGAATTTTTATTGATGCTTTTGGAAAAGAAAATTGGAGTTGTAAAGAATTGGAATATCTTATACAAAGAGGTTCTAAAGTAAGAATCAAAGACATAGAATTTTTAAATGGCAGATGGAATATAAACGCCGAAATAATTAGTATGAACAATTAAGATTAAATATTATTTATATACAGGAACAACAACATCTTCATCTGTTCTTTCAGATATTGAATTATACTCTTGTTCATTTTCAATATTTTCTTCTTTCTTGCCAGAAATATCTAAACCTAAAGACATTATTGTCAACAAATCAGCATGCTCAACTTTTTCAGCCCAAGCTGGCGGTATAGCCCCAATTCCCATACTTGCACCAAGTATATTTCCAGCTATAGCTCCTGTTGAATCACTATCACCACTATGATTTACTGCTGTTGTTATAGCCTTTTTAAAACTATTTGGATATTTAAGAACAGAATATAAAGCTATTCCTAATGCTTCATCACCTCTACCTCCATATCCTATACTTTCTATTGCATCAACATCATTTATATTAGACACAGAACATTCTATTGCTTTTTTAACACAAGAAAGCGTTGATTCATGTCCTTTATATGTTTTTAATATTTCGATTGAATTTTCTATTGCTTTTTCTAATGGAACATCATTAACCAAATCTGCAATTAGAGAAGATAAAAACCCTGCAGGCAAATATGCATTAGGATGTCCATGAGTTAAAGCAGCAATATTAACACCAATTTCAAATGCCAACTTCGGATTTTTATTATACATAAGTCCAATTGGCGCTGTTTTCATAATTCCACCATTACCCATTGAATCATTAATAGGTTTATCAACACTTCCTGGTATGCCTCTTTTTAAAGAAGTCATACAAGTATTACCAGGACCTCTTTTTACATATAAAGAAGTTTCTTTCATCAATAAAGATTTTTCTCCCTGATCATTTTTCTCTTTTGTTTGGGTATTATACCAATTCTTATAAGAAGAATATATTGAATTATAATCAGGTTCTTCATCAATTGTTCCTTTATTTTGGAAAGACTTCAATAAACCTTCACAAGTAAAAAGAGTCATTTGAGTATCATCAGAAACTCTATATACACCTTGTGTTTTTGGAATATATTGCAGTCCTGAAGCTCCATACCTATTTTTTATTCTATCAATTGAAAACCATTCAATTTTTGCACCAAAAGCATCTCCAATTGCCCCTCCTAATAAACACCCCTTAAATCTATCCTGTTTAGAAATATTCATTGCATTATACATTTTAGAAAGACCAAATGAAAGTATACAATTTTGCATATTATAATACGCATTTGATGTTAATAATAAATCTCGCTTATCTTTTTTCTCTATATGTTTATCAGGGAGAGTTATCAATTTGTTACTAATCTTTGATTGCTTACTACATATTCCAGATGTTTGAATATAATTATTTATTTTCATAATAAACCAAATAGCACTTATAACTTACAAAGATTTAAAATCCTGTAAAAAAGTAAAATGCTATTTTCTCATATGTTTATTAATTTTTGTTAATTGGTAGCCGATATCAATTTCATTGCATCCGCAATCTGATATGACAAATCTACTTGTTTGATTTTATCAATAGAATCAGGCTTTTTAGGTACACTATTTGTTACTATAACTTCTTTAACGGGAGCATCATTTAATCTTTTCATTGCCTCACCGTTAAATAAACCATGAGCAGCACATACATAGATATCTTTAGCTCCTTTTTTCTTTAACAGTTTTGATGCTTCAGCTATCGTTCCTGCAGTATCAATAATATCATCAAATATTATACAATTTTTGCCGTTAACATCACCGATTAATTCTTCTGCTGTGGCTTCATTATGTGCCTGACGATGTTTATATACTATTGCTTTATCGCAACCAAGCGATTTTGCTAATTTATCAGCTCTTTTTGTTCCGCCCAAATCAGGACTTACAACAACTAAATCACTAATTCCTCTGGATTTAATATATGATGCCATCAATTGCATAGATTCTATATGTGTTACTTTCATAGAATTTGGTGCAAATCCTTCAATTGCAGGAGTGTGTAAATCTGTTGTGATTATTTCATCTACACCTGATGTCTTTAATAAATCCATATTTAAACGAGCTGCAATAGGTTCACCTTTTTCTGTCCTTTTTTCTTGACGAGCATAATCAAAACTAGGAAGAACAGCAATTACTTTATCGGCACCTGCTCTTTTTGCAGCATCTGCTTTTAAATATGTTTCCATTAGGTTATCATTCACATTATTTCCGGTTGCAGGCATAATATAAACATCTTTTCCCCTTATATTGCCAGCTATATTAACGTATGTCTCTCCATTTTTGAACTTTTTTACAACAGTATCTACAGGCACAATTCCTGTATTCTTTTCAACTTGATATTCTAAATCAGTTGGATTTGATGATGGAATAATACTTGCCTTATCAGAAAGAGTTGATGCACCTTTAAAGCAAAAAATATCCGCACCTTGAGATTTTGGTGCGGACATTGAAACTTTGCTTATGAATGCATTACTCTTAGGATAATGGTAAAATGGTCGTCCCAAAGCCGTAATCTTCATAAAACACCCTTTTCTTTTGTTATTAATACATGCCAGTAAATAAATATAGTATTATTTTATAATATATTACTCTTTTACACAATATATCAATAAGATATCAGGTATTAAAAACCTAATAAATAAAAAAATTTAAGAGTAATAAGTATATAAATGGCAAAACATTTTATGTTTACATTTTGAATAAATATTATGAATAATATCTCTTTCAAAGCAAATCTGATTGTAAATAAAAATTTATATACA
>DVJT01000044.1 GCA_018716565.1 Candidatus Avigastranaerophilus faecigallinarum
AAGAACATATTTTGATTTTTTTATTGTCTTATTTACAAACTTTTCTATATATGATATAATTAGTCACTCCTAAAATTTGGATTTGAAGGAATGTAGGGATAAGTCAAGATGAAAATTAGTGCAATCAATACTGTTCAAAAAAATGGAAACTTTATTCAATCAAAAAAACAAAATGATAAAGAACCTTGTATAATTGATTCTATTTATCAAAATGAGAAATTATTAAAAGCAGGACTAACTGGACTTGCAATTATTGGTTCTGCCGCAATTGGTTTTAATATTCTAAAAAGCCAAGGTAAAGATCCTATTAAAATAGTAAAGAATACTTATAGTAAAATACATAACTTTTTATCAGAAAAACCAAAGCCTGATCCAATAATACAAAGAATAGGTGATAAAAGAGATGCAGAAGCGGTAAGACTATATAAAGCCTTAATTGCAGAGAAGAAAATGAATTCTTTGCATAAAAAATTACTAGCAGGGCATTTTGATGGAAAATCAAAAGATGTTTTTGAATCTCTTAGAAAAAATGAAGTAAAATTAAGAAGAGACGCTATCATTGTTCTATAAAATTTTAGAAGCAGCAAAAGAGCATAGTTCTCTTTCAAAAAAACAAATCATAGAACTTTTATTATCAAAAGACCAATCACTCTTCGAAACCGCAAACAAAATAAGAGAAAAGACAAAAGGCAACGGTATTCATTTACGTGCATTGATTGAATTTACAAATTTCTGTCGTTGTAATTGTTACTACTGCGGTTTAAGGTATGACAACCATAAGATAAAAAGATACAGACTAACAGAAGATCAGATTCTTTTATCCGTGGATAATGCTATGAAAGCCGATTATAAAACAATAGTTCTTCAAGGTGGAGAAGATATGTTTTGGTCCAAAGATAAGTTTTGTAATTTAATAAAAAAGATAAAAGAATATGATGTTGCATTAACTTTAAGCATAGGCGAGCGTCCTAAAGATGAATATAAAGCATTTAAAGATGCCGGAGCTGACAGATTTTTACTTAGAATCGAAACTACAGATAAAACTTTGTATAGAAAACTTCATCCTAATATGAGTTTTGAAAACAGATTAAGATGTTTAAAAGACCTAAAAGAACTGGGTTTTGAAACAGGCACTGGATGTCTTGTCGGACTTCCAAATCAAACAATATCATCTTTAGCCGATGATATATTGTTTTTCAAAGAACTCAACGCAGATATGGTTGGAATCGGTCCATTTATACCACACCCCAATACTCCACTGTCAAATGAACAAAAAGATAACTTTGATTTGTCTTTAAGGGTTATGGCTATCACAAGATTGTTATTACCGGATATAAATATCCCTGCAACTACAGCAATGGAAACACTGCGAGAAAATGGACAAATTATTGCTTTACAATCAGGCGCAAATGTAATAATGCCTAACTTTACAACTTCTGAATATAAAAAAGAATATGAAATATATCCAAATAAAAAATCCTCAAACAATTGTATAAATGATATTTCAGAACAAATAAAAAAAATCGGACGCAAGATTTCTACATCAAAAGGATTTAGGAGTGATTATACATAATAATCTTGCTATTTAAATCTCCTCATAAAACATTTTCCAGCTACATTGAGATAGATATGAATTTTTAAATATTCTATAAAATTTTTTCATAAAAATTCAAAATTTAAATATTAACAAAACGATAAAAACATCAAAATATTCTAAAAACTTTATTCATGCAATAATATTTGTATGAATGACAAAATAATAATCAGAAAAGCTAACCAACATAATTTAAAAAATGTAAGTTTAGAACTGCCTAAAAATGAACTTATAGTTTTTACGGGCATATCAGGTTCCGGTAAAAGCTCGTTAGCGTTTGACACCATTTTTGCAGAAGGTCAAAGAAGATATGTTGAAAGTCTTTCTAATTATGCAAGACAGTTCTTAGGACAATTGGATAAACCAGATGTAGAAAGTATAGACGGATTATCTCCTGCGATTTCTATAGATCAAAAATCAACAAGTAACAATCCTCGTTCTACGGTAGGCACAGTTACAGAAATATATGATTATTTAAGATTATTATTTGCAAGAATAGGAACACCACATTGCCCCGAATGCGGAAGTGAAATTGCACCTCAATCAATAGATGAAATTATAGATAAAATTTTTTCTTTACAAGAAGGAACAAAAATACAACTTATTGCACCTATTATCCGTGGCAAAAAAGGTGAATTTGCAAATCTTATAGAAGAACTAAAACAAGAAGGTTTCATAAGAGTCAGAATTGACGGTAAAATATATAATCTTGATGAAGATGAAATTGAACTGAACAAAACACAAAAACATACGATAGATGTAGTTGTTGACAGACTGGTAATAAAAGAAAGTGCTAAATCAAGATTGACAGACAGTGCACAAATTGCTTTAGAGAAATCAAACGGACTTTTAATTGTCGATGTTATCGGTGATAAAGAGATGATTTTTTCAGAAAAACTTGCGTGCCCGAATTGTAATTTGAGCTTTGAAGAACTGGCGCCAAGAATATTCAGTTTTAACAGTCCATATGGAGCCTGTCCTACTTGTTCCGGACTTGGTGCACATTTTGAAATGGATGAAAATTTGTTAATTCCGGACAGAACGAAATCACTAGCACAAGGCGCAATATATCCTTGGGCAAAAACAGGGAACCAGTATTATCAGGATGTTTTATCTTCAGTAGCGGAACATTTCGGAATAGATATGAATACTCCGTTTAATGACTTACCGGAAGAACATCAAAAAATTATACTATACGGTAGTGGCAGAGAATGTGTAAAACTAAGGTTTAAAGAATTTGGCGGAACAAGATATGTAACACAAAAACGCCCATTTTCAGGTGTAATTCCATACTTTATGAATAAATATAATGAATCAAATTCTGAAGAAGTAAGAGATTACATACAAGAATATATGTCGCAAATTCCATGTAGTGACTGTAAAGGAGCAAGATTAAAACCATTTTCACTTGCCGTAACAATAATGGGCAAAAACATATATGATGTATGCTTAATGTCGATTAAAGATGCATATAAATTTTTCTCAGATTTATATCTGGAATTAGATGATTACAAGCTGACAATAGCGAAACAAATATTGGAAGAAATAAGAGCACGTCTTAAATTTATGCTTGACGTAGGGCTAAGTTATTTAAATTTAGCAAGAATGGCAGGCACGCTATCAGGCGGAGAAGCACAAAGAATAAGACTTGCCACACAAATAGGGAGTGGACTGTCAGGTGTTTTATATGTACTTGATGAACCTTCAATAGGCTTACATCAATACAATAACGATATGCTAATAAAAACACTTATAAGACTCCGTAATTTAGGCAATACATTAATTGTCGTAGAACACGATGAAGATACAATAAGAAGCGCAGACCATATTGTAGATATTGGTGTTTATGCAGGAATAAACGGCGGTAAAGTAATAGCACAAGGTACCTTAGATGATATTATTGCTTCAAAAAAATCTCTAACAGGACAATACCTAAGCGGAGAAAGAAAAATTCCAATTCCTCATAATAGAAGAGAAGGAAACGGGAAATATCTGGAAGTAATCAATGCACACAAGAACAATCTAAAGAATATAAACGTAAAAATTCCGCTCGGAAAAGTTGTAGCATTAACAGGCGTTTCTGGCAGCGGAAAATCTACATTGATGAATGATTTAATATATCAATATGCAATACATAAACTAAACAAAAATAAACCCAAACCACAAGGAATAGATAAAATTGAAGGTTTTGAAAATATAGATAAAGTTATTTGTATTGACCAATCGCCAATAGGGAGAACACCTCGTTCAAATCCTGCTACATATACAGACGTATTTACATATATAAGAGAATTATATGCTCAAACAACCGAAGCAAAAATGAGAGGTTATAAAGCAGGAAGATTTAGTTTTAATGTAAAAGGCGGACGTTGCGAGGCTTGTAAAGGCGACGGGCTTACAAAAATTGAAATGAATTTTCTCTCTGATGTATATATAAAATGTAATGTTTGCAAAGGACAAAGATACAACAGAGAAACACTTGAAGTAAAATACAAAGGCAAAAATATATCAGAAGTCCTTGAAATGAGTATATCTGAAGCATTGGGATTTTTTGAAAATATCCCCAAAATAAAAACAAGACTCCAAACATTGAATGATGTCGGTTTAGGATATATGAAGCTTGGGCAAAGTGCGACAACTCTTTCAGGTGGTGAAGCTCAAAGAATTAAATTAGCCAGCGAATTAAACAAACGCTCCACAGGTAAAACACTATACTTGCTTGATGAACCAACAGTTGGACTTCATTGGTATGATTTAGATAAGCTTATTAAAATAATAAATAAACTTGCAGATGCAGGCAATACAATTCTAATAATAGAACATAACCTCGATTTAATAAAAACCGTTGACCATATTATAGATTTAGGGCCACAAGGTGGAGATGAAGGCGGGATGATTATAGCAGAAGGTACGCCTGAAGAAATTGCAAAATGCAAAGAATCATACACAGGAATCTATTTAAAAAAGATGCTTAAATAAAAAGGACAAGTTAAATAACCTGTCCTTTTTTAATTATAATAATTATTTTCATTTTTATTTTTCTAACTTTGCTTTTAATTCACTAATCGAATTTGTTTTAAAACTTCCATCATCTATTTTTTTTTGAATTGCAGCAGTTAATAAATCTTGATTTTGCATCTTTTTTTCATTATTCTTGTCGATAACTTTACCAATAAAACCACCGGTTATTCTCCCAACAAGCGCTAGACCGCCAACGACAACAGCACAAACTCCCAAAGCAATAGCTTTAGCTTTTTTTACATTAACGGAATCTGCTGTTTTTAAAGCATTTATACCTGATTGGAAAATATCTTTTCCATTTTTTGCAACATACACACCACCAACACCAAAACCTGCAATAGTGCCTATTTTTTTACCTTTTTGAGTAGATGTAGTTGCATTAACTAAAGATACATTCATTATTATTTCCTTACGCTACTTCCATATTTCCCTGAAAACTTATAAATTTTTAAAATTGCCATATGAAAGCATTATATTAATTTTTGTTACTTAAAAAGAGGAAGTTTTAAAACTTCCTCTTTTAAAATCTGGGAAATTATTTTTGGATATCTTTTACGCTCAATGCTATTCTATGTTCTTGAGGTGTGAACTTTTTAATTAATACTTCAACTTCATCACCAACATTGTACAAGTTAAACGGATTTGCATTAGCAGGTTCCATTTCTGCAGAAGGTAACAATGCTTCTACACCTGGATAAATATTAATAAAAGCACCAAAAGAAGTTACTTTATTAACAGTTCCTTTTATTACTTGACCTTCTTGGAATTCATTTTCAATAGATTCCCAAGGATTATCTCCCATTCTCTTTAAGCTTAAGCTTATACGTTTCATATCCATATCTATTTTCAAGATTTTAACTTCTAATTCTTGACCTAAAGAAATAACATCTGAAGGATGTTTAATTCTTTGCCAAGAAATTTCAGAGATTGGTAATAAACCATCAACACCGTTTATATCAATAAAACCGCCAAAATCAGCAATTCTAACAACTTCTCCTTTTACAACAGAACCAACTTCTAATTTAGAAATTATTTCATCAACAACTTGTTCTCTTTGTTCTGCAACTGCTTGTCTTTGAGATAAAATCAATTTATTTTTCTTTGCATCTGCTTCTAAGACTTTAACTTCGATATCTTGACCGATTAAACCATCAAAAGGAGCACCTGTTCTTAATTGAGAAGCAGGAACAAATCCTCTTAAATCAGATACTTCAACGATTACACCACCTCTAACAATAAGAACAACTTTTGCAAGAATTGTTTCATTGTTATATTTAGCATTTTGAAGTTCTTGCCATGCTTTTGCACAAGATAATTTTTTCAAAGAAAGAATGATTCTGCCATTTTCATCATCGCCTTCTTCTTTTAGGATATAAAATTCTTTTACATCATTAATTGTTAAATATTCAGAATAATCTCTGTCATCAACCTGATTATTTGTAATTTCTCTGTTTGGTAAGAATGCTTCAGTTTTAGCACCGATATCAACCAAGAAACCATCATTTTCTTGTTTAATTACTATACCTTTTACTACATCTGCTACAGAAAATTTATAATTGTAGCTTTCTTCCAATAATCTGACGAATTCGTCTTGTTGTTCAATTGTGTTTGTCATTTTATTTTACCCTTTCCTATATTTCATTTAATTTATTAATTACATTTTTTATTATATTTTCAGGAGTAGATGCACCAGCTGTTACTCCTATATTTTCTGATTTTTCTATTATTGATTTATATTCATCCAAATCTTCTTGGGTTTCTATATGAATAGTTGTTGTAATTTCATTTAGTATTTCTGCCAAATGAGTTGTATTTGCACTATTTTTTCCGCCAACTACAATCATCAAATCAGAAGTTTTAGCAAGTTCCTTTGCCTCTTGTTGACGTTTTGCCGTTGATTGACAAATAGTATTGAAAACTTTTAATTCATTCGCAATTGGTATCAAATAATTTACTACTTCTTGTAAAAAGTCAATTTTTTGTGTTGTTTGAATTACAACTCCAATTCTTTTTATTGATTTAATTTTTGCTGATAATTTTTCCAAAGAAGCCATATCCGGTATTACAAAAACATTTTCAGAAAACATATCTGCATTTGCTTTTATAGCAACAACTTCAGGATGTTCAGGCTTACCTAATATCAACACGAGGAAACCTTCTTGTGCTAACTGAATAGCTTTCTGCTGAACTTTTTTAACATCTAAACAAGTTAAATCAACAACTTCAAAACCTTTTTCCTCCACCTCTTTGATTTTTTGAGGCGCCATTCCATGACTTCTGACAATACATATTCCACTTTCATTTTCAGGCAAAACATCAACTGTCATTATGCCCAATTCTTCAAGCTCTTTTATAACATGCGAATTATGTATGAGTTCACCAAGTACCCATACCTTTTTAGCTGCATTTTCTATCTTGACTTTTTTAGTTGTTTCGACTGCTCTTTTAACTCCGTAACAGAATCCGGCACATTGAGCCAATCTTATTTGTTTTTTCAGTGTTCTAAACTTCCATTCATTGAACTAGCAAAAATATTAAATTCTTGCAGTAATTTTTTTATAACATAAACAAAATATGCTTGCAACTCATTATTATTAAATGTATTTAAGGTTAATTACATAAAATCAACAACCAAATGCTCTTTATCCATCTTGGGTAATTCTATAATAAATTCATTTTCTGTATTATTTGCATTTAAAAATATTTTTCCATTATGCGCATCGATTACTTTTTTACAAAAATAAAGTCCCAGTCCAATCCCGCGCGTAAAACTTGAACTGTTTCCTGCAACATATTTATCAAAAATACGATGTTTCATACTTTCTGGAATTGGTTCACTATTATTTTTTATCTTTATTGAAGTTATTTCATCTTGTTGAATAAAAGTAATAATTATTTTTGTATTTTTATATGCATAATTTATGCCATTATTTAAAATATTTGAAATAACTCTTCTTATTTGACTTTCATCTGCATTAACAATAGTTATATCAGATTCTTTTTTATATTCTATAACTATATTTTTTTCCTGTGCCAAAAATTGAGCTTCTTCAATACATGTTTGAATCAACTCATCTATATTAAAATTAACTTTATTTAATTTAACCATACCATTTTCATATTTATATGTAGATAAAATTGAATAAATCATCTCTCTCATAAAAGATGATGATTCATTTATCATATCTAATATTTCTTTTTGTTTTTCTGAAACAGTTCCAAATTTTCCTTTTGAAAGCAATTGCAAACTACTAATTTGAGCATGTAATAAGTTTTTCAAATCATGTGTCATTGTTGCGAGAAAAAGTTCTTTCTGAACTTCCAATTTTTTATCTTCATCGATATTTTGAACAAGAGTCATTATTCCACTTATACCCTTTTGTTCATCATATACAGGAGATTTATATATTTTATACCAGTGGTCATTCCCATCAATTGATTTTAATATTTTTTCTTTTATCAAAACCTTTTTATTTTTTATTACATATTTATCTTCTTCTTCAATCAAACTTGCCGAATCACTTAAATCTATTTTGATATTACCAGCATAATAATCAATTCCACATTGAAAAAATTCTTTAGAATATTTTGTACCGACTATGAAATTATTATGTAAATCTTTAATATAAGCTAAAATAGGAATGTTTTCTAAAAAAGAGTTAACCAATCGAAATTTTTCAATTAATTTTCTTTGTGTTTTATTATCTCTATCAAAATTTTTTGAAACTGATAAAAAACCATTTATAACGCCATTTTTAAATATAGGATAAGACCTTGCTTTTATAATTTTTGAACCAAAATCCTTTTCCTCATCAAATACAAATGATTTTGGATCCATGCTCCGTTTTATTATCGCACTATTACAATTAAAAATATTAGAATTGGGGTCATAAAAAATCTCGCTGATTTTTTTATCAATAACATTTACTTGATCTTTTAAGCCCAATAGACTTAAAAATGCTTTATTACAAGAAACATAGCGCAGATCTATATCTTTTATTGTAACTATTTCTTCACAATTTTCTATAATTAAATCTTTCAGGGAATTTAAAGAAAATAAATTTGCTATACTATGCATATTTTTCCTACTTATTCGGCTAGTCATAAATCATAACAAGTATAATCAGAAATATGATTATAATATATTACCCAATTGGGTATATTTTTTGCAAAGTTAAATCATTAGCAATTTTTATTTTCACAAACTTTTATAAAAGAAAAAGGATTTATTATGAAAATTTCTACAATTAATTCAGTTTCTTATAAAAAAACAAATAAACTCAAAATCTCATCAGAATCAAGAACACAAAAAATTAATCAAGAACAACAAAATAATTATAACTTTTTCTACAAACCGGCTTTTGGCAATAGAATTTATGAAGATTTCAATGTAGAAAAATTACCAAATATAAGTCTTAATGAAGAATTTTCATCAGATGAACTTATTCCACCTAAAGGAGGTGTAAGTTTAATGAGCATTCTTGATCTTGCTTCATATTCCGCAGAACAAATAAGATATTACGAAAAACACGGAGAATTAATCCATTACAAAAGAAATGAAGTACTTGAAAACTGTAAAAATCATGGATTAAATGATGAAGAAACACAAGCATGCTTAGAACAAGCAAAAAAAGATTTTGAAGCTCAAATCAAAACAATGAAAGAAGATGCAAACAATTGTATAAATTCAATTTCACCAACAGAAAAAGAACATACTGTATACAGAATAATATCAAAAGGTTTATCAAACGACAGTAACGATTATTTCGAAAAAATGAGAACATTAAAAATAGGACAAGAAGTTGTTCTTGACACAATCCCTATATATGTTAGCTCTTCGGCAAAAAAAACAATATGTAATTATGGAGATACAAAAAATCAAATATTATTTAGAATAAATATACCAAAAAATTCTCATATTTTAAGATTCCCTTCTTTCGACGGTATTGAACAATGTATAATGAAACCTGATGCAAAATTTCGCGTAATAGATAATCAAGAATATAATAATAACTTCCATTATATTACTTTAGATTATCTTCCTACCGAAGAAAGTTAGTAGTTAAGTAAATAATAAAATATTCTCTATTTATCTTTTCTGTATTTATATATTGTTATGTAATTATTTTTTTTATTCCAAAACAATATATCTCCATTTTCAAGCTTGACAAAGTTACTATAAAGCAAATTGTTCACAAGTTTATTAGACGGTTTAAGTTGCAAATAATAATCATACTTTGTTATATATAAATATGTTTTGTATGTATCGTAATAAAATAGCCCCATACCTGTAAAATTATGTTTCCCGATAATATCAAATGCACATCTCTTTTTTTCGCCTATAATCAGAAAATTACCATTATCCAAATCTATAGTACTTTCAACATAAAACTTTTTTAATTTTTTTATCTTTGTTTTTTTATTTTCAATAAGACTATATTTATAAGCTGATTGAAAATCGAAAATATATTCATCTTTATATAATGCACATTTTTCATTTATGTTGATATTTCCACCTTTTTCAAAAGTATTTCGTTCTAAATTATAAATATAAAATTGATTTTTTAATGGTATTAATAAATCACCATTTTCTAATGTCTTTATATTAGATATATTGATATCACCTTCGATAGCATTTTTTGTATTATAAAATTCATTTTTATATGGATTA
>DVJT01000045.1 GCA_018716565.1 Candidatus Avigastranaerophilus faecigallinarum
TTAAATCCAATAGATATAAATAATAAATTATACTACGAAAGAAAATCTGCAGATGAATGGATAGACACTATTAAATAACTATATTATTTTTATTGGGAGGATTTTATTATGCTAATGTTTTTTAAATCAGAATTAAAAAGAGCGATTCTTTCTAAAAATATGGCTTTTGCAATTTTTATATGCATAGTCAGTTTTTTCTTAAATTTTGATTTTATTTATTCGTTACTTACTTATTCTGTAAGAGGGGTAACATATTTCTATAATTTGTCTGTTTATGGAGGGATAATCAGTCTTTTATTTATTATAATTGCGACCATACCATTTGCGACATCTTATCTAGATGATTATTCTTCTGGTTATTATTCATCTGTAAAAGATAAAATTGGTGGTTTTAAGTATGTAATAACTAAGTTTGTAGTCAATTTTATTGCTGGAGGTTTGGTGATATTTATACCATTTGTCCTATTTTTTTTATTTTTGTTAGTATTAAAAGGGGTTAGTCTAAGAGACCTTGATTATGCAACAGAAGTAAATATTTCACTAAGACATATTTTTGAACATTCTCAAGTACAGTATATGCTTTTAAATATAATTTTAAGTTCAATAGCTGGAGCAACATTCTCAACTGTTGCATTAGCAGTATCAATTTATACAAAAAATAAGCATTTAGTGATGGTATTCCCTTTTTTGTGTTATATTGCATCAGCTATTTTTTTAAGTGATTATAATTTAAATCTTCAGATGATATTTAATTTGGATACAGATATTAATTTGTCTATGACTTACAGGTTAATTTATGCATTATTTGTAGTTTTAGTATCAATAAGCATTTTTATGATTAAATATATTCTTGATGAAAAGAATAATAAAGAAATAGCCTTTAAATCAAAATAAAGGCTATTTAGACGAGTTCTAAATCTTTTTTAGTATAATTTATCATTTAGCGTATATTTTTATATTAAAATCGATTTTATCGCCTTATCTTTTATTGTGGTTTCTAAATTTTTCTCTAAAGTTGGATAAGTGTTTTTTTAAATAGTTATAATTACACTTATTAGATGCATATCTTAAATACCCTTAAAAGCGATTTAAAGTCTATTATAAGGCATTTTATTCTGTTTATTGACTAATTATATACCTAATAGCATTTTCGTCGTTATTTAGGCTTATTTTCAAAAATTTGTTTTTTTCTTAAAAGTCATATTAAAAGTCATATCTAGATTTTAAAATTTTTTTATCTAACAGTTCAGTCCAGTTCAGATTTTTTTATTTTTAATTTTTATATTTTTGTTATTTTTAATAATACTTTTTTTAATTCTCTCTATTCTGTCTATTCTGTACTATTCTCTTTATTTTATATATATTCTTATCTATTCTCTTTATTTTAAGCGCATTAAAAACCCAGTAAAATCAATGCTTTTCGGCGACGAATTGCAAGTAAAAGGGAATTTTGTGCAAGTAAAAGGGAATTTTGTGCAAGTAAAAGGGAATTTTGTGCAAGTAAAAGGGAATTTTGTGCAAGTAAAAGGGAATTTACTGCAAGAGAATATTATTTTGACTTGTAATAATGAATTTTCTGTGGATAACTTGAAAAATATTAGTTTGTATATATTGAAAATGCTAGATTTTTTAAGTTGTGGATAATTAAGAAAAAATAGTTATTTTGACCTAAAAATACGGCTTATTGCAAGTTTATTTTTAAAACACTTGCTATAAATTTAAAACCTGTGGATAAACTGTGGATAAATCTGTGGATAACTTCCTAAAATAAATTCTAAAACTATTGAAAATACTAGAGTATAGAGATTATACATTTTTGATAAAAAATAGCGATTTTAACTAAAATTTATATAATTATTACAAGTGATTTTTTTTTCACTTGTAATATAAAAAATTATATTTTATACTGAGTTAAATGATAAAAATTTATCTATAAAGGAGAATTTTACAAAATGGAGTTTATAAAGGTAATTCCTAAAAAAATAGATAAAAAAGATTATAGTTTATTGGTTAAACATAATAATTTGATACAAGGAAAATATTATCTTGAAGCGTCAGAGCAAAAACTTCTGTACAAAATATTTGAGGAAATACAGAAAAAGAGTTATACAACAAGGATTGTTCAAATAAATTTCCAAGATTTTTATAACGACTATAAATCCGTCTTAACAAAAAATATTACAAAAAAAGATTTCAAAAATCTAATCGAAAGCCTTCAAGATAAAAAGCCATATATAATAAAGGGCGACGAGTATATAAGAACTCAATGGTATAAAATTTATGGTAAAGTCGACCTTTCTGAAGTTAAACTTGAACTTGATATTGACGTTTTTGAATATGTTCAGTCATTAGATAAAAACTTTACAGGACTAAGGTTAGAAACTTTATATGCCTTCAAAAGTTTTCATAGTATGAGAATATACGAACTTTTAAAACAATGGTGCGAAACAAGAACAGAAATACCATATACGGTTGATAGTTTAAAAGAACTACTTGGTATTGAAGATAATGCTGGATATAAGAATTTTTTTAATTTTAAAAAATATGTTCTAGATAAAGCATTAAAAGAAATTAATGAAAAATCTGAATTAACAGTTGAAATGGAAACTGTAAAAGAAGGCAGAAAAACTGTTGGTGTTATATTTAAAATCGTTGATATAAAAAAATCTAAAGTTTTAAAAGATGAAAAAATAGACGATGTTTCAATTAAACCAGATGATTTAAACTTTGTTATTCCTAAAGAATTAAAACTTGATGAAAGGCTAAATGAATTATTCAAAAATCAATTCAAAGAGTATGATTTTGGTAATCCTGATTATATGGCAACATTATTTGAAGCAGAAGGTATAACATTGTTAAAAGATAATGCTTCAAGTATAAATTCTTTAAATTATAAATTGTTCTCGAGTATCTTAAAAAATAAGATTGATGATTTAGAAAAAAGAAAAAGAATTGAAGCCGAACAAGAAGAAGAGAGTAGATACTGGTTGTTATTATCTGAAGATGAAAGAGATGACGCGTGTAGGTTAAATATTTCTTGTAAAACTTATTACGAGATTATTAAATCCCTAGAAAATTCAACTGATGAAGAATTATTGCCTAATTTTTAAGTAAAGTTTATCGAATAATTTTTGTTAAAAAATATTTTAGGACTTTTAAATCCTATGTTTTCTATAATAAAAATAAAAAAGGGACTTGGAATTTTTGAACTGAACCCCTTAAAGTAGACACAAGTAAAAAAGACTTGTAAAATACTACTTTAAGGGGTGATTTTTATGAAAAGAAATGATAGAAAAAATATGAGTTATTCATTTGATATAAAACTTAAGGCTGTAAAAATGTATTTAGAAGAAGGTATTGGAAGCACTACAATTGCAAAAGAACTTAATTTAAGCTCTAATAAAAGAGTTCTTTTATGGGTAAAAAGATTTAATGAATTCGGAGAAGATGGATTAAGAGAACGTAGAGGAACTACTCGAGGGTTACAAAAAGGTAGACCTAGAAAGCGAGAGCTTTCACTTGAAGAAGAAAATCAAAGGTTAAAAGCAGAAGTTGAATTTTTAAAAAAGTTATTAATTCTAGAAAGGGAGTGATTAGCAAATCTAATATATTTAGAACTATACATCAATTAAAAAATAAGTATAATATAAGTATTTTATGTAAAATAGGTAAAGTTTCTAGAAGTGGTTATTATAAATGGCTTAATTCAAATATAATCAATGACAAGGATTTAGACTTAAAATATAAAA
>DVJT01000046.1 GCA_018716565.1 Candidatus Avigastranaerophilus faecigallinarum
AAGAAGCCGATGAAACTGGTGTTATTCCTGAGTTATCTCTTGATGATATAGCTAAATTTAATGATAAAGCTGCAGATGCTGTAGAAACATATAATTTGTATTTAGTAAAAAAGCCTGATGCAAAAGAGACCGTACAAATTAATGATAAAATTTCTGAGTTAAACCAAAAAATAAAAGAATATACAGATATTTATGACAGTAAAAATCTTGAAAATGAAAAGAAAATTCAAGAAGAAATGACCCCTATGCAAGAAACAAACGAAGTTGTAGAATAAAAATGTTTCAGTCCCCGGGTGATATTGCTTTTACTATAGGTTTAGTTGATATTCATTGGTATGGAGTTGTTATGTCAATTTCTATACTTTTGGGTTTGTTTGTAATTATTTTTATAAAAAAACTATATTATAAAGAAATACTTACAGATACTATCTGTGACTTATCGTTTGTTTTAATAATTAGTGGTATTTTAAGTGCAAGACTATATTATGTTTTATTAGATTACAAGTATTTTCTAAAACACCCTGAAGAAATACTAGCTATTTGGAATGGTGGTATATCTATTCAAGGTGCTGTTATTGGTGGTATTTTGATTGGATTAATTTATGCGAAACAGAATAATATAAATTTTCTCAGATATGCTGATTTATTTTCTTTTGGTATAGTTACAGGTCAAATATTTGGTCGATGGGGGAATTTTTTTAATTCAGAAGCTTTTGGATTACCAACAGATTTACCTTGGAAGCTATATATTCCTTATAATGCAAGGCCTATAGAATATAAATCCTATGAATATTTTCATCCTGCTTTTTTATATGAATCAATATTAAGTATTTTCATATTTATTATTTTATATTTAATTCTTACAAAAGTAAAAAATAGAAAAGATGGTTTAATCTTTCTCGTTTATATAATTTTGTATTCATTCGCAAGAATACTTGTTGAATCTGTTAGAGTAGATAGTGTTTTATCTTTTAATAATATTCATATTGCTCAGATAGTTGCATTATTATTTGTATTTGCTTCTGTCATATCGCTTATAATTTTGTATAAAAACAAAAAGTCATAAATTTTGTAATAAATTTGATTTGATTTATAATATTTGTATGAAAAGAAAATATATTTGGCTAATAGAAATTATAGTTTGGCTTTTAATTATTTCAGGCGGATTGTTTTTGTTTATATATAAAACAGCTGTAAAAGATAATGTTCAAAACTCGTATTATATTTTCTTTGATGATGTAGATGGTTTGGTAGAAGGATCTCCCGTTCGTTTAATGGGGATAAATATTGGTTATGTTAAAGATGTAAAAATCTTTGATAATAAGGTATTTGTATCTCTTCTTGTTACAAAAAAAGATGTTCAAATACCTAAATGTGCAACTGCATCAATTCAATTTTATGGGTTGGGTGGTTCTACTTCATTAGAACTTAATCCGTCTACATCATCTGAAGTTGATTGTAAAGAAGAAATTATACCTTCTGCATCGTATAGAGTTCAAGATTTTTGGGACGGACAAAAGCTTGCATCAAATGTAATGATTGATATATACGGTGGTATTGGTCGAACAATTCAAGCATCAGGTTTATTGAATAACAAAGAATTTCTAAAGCAGAGTTCTTTAGTTGGAAATATTTCTCGTCAAACAAGCGAAATTAATACTGCTCAATCTGTTATTATTTACAAATTAACAAAAAGAACATTTGATTATATTAATAATAAAAGCAGTCAAAATAACGATGAAATTGATAATAATCAAAGTAATTTAAATGAAGAAAGTATGAAGGAAATAAATAATGAATAAGTTTTCTAATGTCTATGTTGTAAATCATCCTTTATGTTGTCATAACCTTAGTATAATTAGAAATAAAGATACTAATGCTGAAGTATTCAGAAATGCAATAAGAAGAATAACTTATCTTTTATTTTATAAAGCAACTGAGGATTTAGAACTTGAAGATGTTATTGTCGAAACTCCATTAGAATCTTGTAAAGCAAAAATTTTAAGTAAGAAAAAAGAAATTATAATAGCCCCAATACTTAGAGCAGGTTTGATTTTTTCAGATATTGCAAATGAAATTATGCCATATGCAACTGTTCGTCATATTGGTATGTATAGAGATGAAGATACATTAACTCCAGTTTGGTATTATAATAAAATTCCTGTTGAGTTTGAACATCCTGAAGACAAAATTATTTTAATACTTGACCCGATGCTTGCAACAGGAAATTCAGCTATAGATGCAATTAAACTTTTTGCAAACAAAAAAGTACCACATAATAATATTCGTTTTGTTAGTTTAATTAGTGCACCTGAAGGTTTAAGTAAAGTTCAAAGTGTATATCCAGATGTCAAAATTATTACAGCAAGTATTGACGACTGTTTGAATGAACATGGTTATATACGTCCAGGTCTTGGTGATGCTGGTGACAGAATATTTAATACGGTAGAAAATTAATGTTTTATTTTGATGATTTCTATGGAAAAAAAGTATTAAAATCATCATTATTAGCTGATGTCGATTGTTTTTTTACAACTCGTGACTTTGTATTAACTTCTGCATCAAGAATTGATTTGGAAATAGAAGCAATTAAAAATAGAAAATTTCTTATAGAAAAATTTGGTTCAAAAGATATATATACAGCAAAGCAGACGCATAGTTCGAACGTTCAAATTATAAAATCAGAAGAATATTTTTATGATGATACTGATGCTTTAATTTCAGAGGTAAATAATTCATTATTATTACTTAATTTTGCAGATTGTGTCCCAATCATTTTATATTCAAAAAAAGATAATATTGGTGCTGTTGTGCATGCCGGATGGAGAGGAACTGCTTTAAAAATTTTAAAAAAGACAGCATTAAAAATGAATGAGGAGCTTAACGTAAAATTAGACAATATTACAGCTTTAATTGGTCCATCTATTGGGAAATGTTGTTTTGAAACAGATGAAGATGTTTTCAACAAAATTTTAGATGATAAAAGTCAAAAAAAATATTATGAAAAAAAAGGTAACAAATATCATCTTGATTTAAAATTATTGAATTATAGCCAGCTGGAAGAAATTGGTATAAAAAATATAGACATTTGTAGCTATTGCACATGCTGTATGTCTGATATATTTTTTTCATATAGAAAAGAAAATGGAATTACAGCAAGACATTCTGCTGTTTTAAGGATAAAGGGGATATAAAATGTCAGTAATAGAAAAATTAGCAATAATATCAGATACAATAACAAAAGTAATGAACTTTGTATTGTCAGATGAAATAGTAAAACCTGATTTTGATGAATATCTGGCAACTTTATCTGCTAAAAATGCAGATGCTGGAAGAATTCAAGTTCTTCTTATTCCTTATATTTTTGAAAGACGATTAACAGAAGCAAGAAAAACAATAATTGAGTTATTCGAAGAGAAAAATACAGATTTAACAAATACTGAAAAAGAAATCCTAGAAAATCTTTCACATTCTTTTGCATCTGTATTTGAAATCAGAAGAGTGATAAGTAATGGTTTTGAATTATATAATCTGGTAAATGAAAAAATGTACAAAGTATTGTCCTTGGTAAAAATGAATAATTTTAGAGGAATTACTCCGGGACAATTTGCACTTTGCAGAATTTTTCCAATGAATCAAGAATTTTATCTTTTAGAAATATCTAATGTAATTTCAAGCATAAATAAAGAAGAAGTATATAAATATGCTATTGCCAAAATAATTGAAAAACCTGAAGATGCTTATGAACAGAATCCGAAGAAACAAGAACAAATTGAATCTTTGGTAAAAAACTTTGGACAAAAATTTATAAATTGTTTTGAAACCGATGAAATTATTACAACAAATATTTATGCTGATAATCTGATAAATATGTTTAATTTATACTGTGATACAGATGAATTACCTTCAAAAGAACAAATTTCAGAAAACATAAAACAAGTTGAAAATAACAGATACTTTACTGTATCTGATTTTAAAAACTCATATTCTGATTTTATGGAAAAGTCGTTAGAAGGTTTTTCTTCTCATTCTTCAACATATGATATAGGCATTATATATGACAAAGAGCTAGGATTATTTGTTTTGCCTTTTTATCAAACATTTTGTAAAATTTTTGAAGCAGATGATTATAAATCAGTTCAGGGATATAAAGATTGTATAAAAAACTTTTTAGAAAATGATAAAGTGCCTGCAAACATTATAAGAAGGGTTGCTGCAAAATATGGTAATTTTATAGAAAGAGTAAACCAAATTTTAGAAACTTCTTATACAATTGATTCGTTACTCAATTATTATAAACCTGACTCAATTGATAAAAAAATATATTCTTCTGCTAGTGTTTTATATGCTTCAAAGATATTTGAACAAATGATGAATGTCGTATCTCATAAAGAAGAAATTAAACCAATAGATGGTGTTGATTACTCTAATGTGGGAAGAAACGATAAATGCCCTTGCGGAAGTGGGAAAAAATATAAAAATTGTTGTATGCAAAAATAGTATTATTATATGACAAATAATTTTTTGTTTAATTTTTGTATAAACATTCGCTAGCAAGTTTATACTTTATTGAGTAGAGAGTTTTATGAATTTAGTTGATATATATACCAAACCTATTATTAATTCATCAGAAAAGAATATTAGAAATTCTTTTAAAGAAAATGACAAAAAAGAATATAATGACCCATTAAGGAAATGGCCATTGAAGGGACTTGCATATTCAAACGAATTAGGTGCAGTCGTTAGCGGAATCTCACCTAAATTAGGTACTGCATTATGGATTCCAGCTTTAATGTATTTTGGTGCTGATATTTACGATAAATATAAAAATGACGAAACACAATATTCTCCAAGTAAACGCAGAGGTTTAAAAGAAGCAATTTTTCAAGCTATGGCAAGTGTTGTACTCCCAACCGCAGCAGTAAAAAGTGGACAAAAAATACTTTCTTTATTGGGACTAGCTACAAAAACAGGTCTTTCTATACAAAATAGACAAACAGTTATTGAAAAATCTTTATCTTACATGCAAACAAAGAGCCTGCACACTTTTGAAAATGATAAAAATCCATACATTGATGGATTTAAAAATGCAATTTCAACAATGGCTAGTGATTTACAAGGTGATTTTAAAGCATTACCTAAATCAAAGAAACTTCTAAAATTAATTAACCCAATGAATAATTTTGATTCTATTGCATTTGCTAATCCACAAAGATTAAGTGAATTTTCAGAAAAACAAGCAAAAAACGTACTGGAAATGCGCGAAAAATTAATGCAGAACGAAAAACCACAACAATTATCAAAAAAATTATTTAAGAAGTTTTTAAATATTCAAGATGAATATAAAAAAATATATCCACAAGACAGATACTTAGGTAAAGCGGCAAAAAGTATCTTAAAAGAATATCATCAGACACAAATATTTAAGAACAAGATGATTAAAACAGCAGGCGGTTTTATTGCATTAGCACTTCTTTTAAAACCAATAGATAACTTTGTAGAACATATTGTTATAAAAAAGACTGTAGAACCTGGACTAGACTACTTTTCAAAAAGTTTAAAAAAGGAATAATTATTTGCTTTTATAGAAATTACAATACTTTTGTAATTTACAAACATCACAGTTTGGCTTTGTAGGTTTACATACATTTTGTCCAAGTGTTACAAATAGTGTATTAATATCCGACCAAAGTTCTTTGGGTAAATTTTCTTTTAAAGCAAACTCTGTTTCCTCAGGTTCATTAGTTGAAACAATACCAAGTCTATTTGAAATTCTGTGTACATGAACATCAACACATATACTTGGTAAATTATATCCCTTAGATTGCACTAGATTTGCAGTTTTTCTTCCAACACCTTTAAACTTTGTAAGTTCATCAATATCTTTAGGTACTATTGAATTATAATTATAGTAAAGTTCACTGGCAATATCTAAAATTTGTTTTGCTTTATTTTTATAAAAACCGACAGGATATATTGCTTTTTCTAAGTCTTCCAGTTTTACCTTTAGAAAGTCTTTTGGTGTTTTTCCTAATTCAAGCATCCTCATTGTTGCAGGATATGTTGTTCTGTCATTAGTTCTTAAAGATAATATACAGGCAATTAAAACAATAAATGGATCGTGAATATCTTCCATAAACTGCACAAATTGAGTGTATGGTAAATTCATTTCTTTTATTCTTTTTATTATTTCTTTGAAATTTCTAATCATAAATTTATTTTATCAAAAGATATTGATTTATACATTATTTTAAGTTACCTTTTGCTACAAGGAGATATATTCTAAATGAGCCGAAAGTTTATAGGAACAATATTTGGAATAATTGCATCTACAAGCTATGGAACAAATCCATTGTTTGCACTTCCATTGTATGCAGCAGGAATTAGTGTAAATTCTGTTTTGTTTTATAGATATTCTCTTGCATTGATTATCTACTATATTTTATTAAAATTTATAAAAAGAGTTTCATTAAAAATATCATTTAAAGATATTTTACCGCTAATAGTACTTTCTATATTATTCGCTGGTTCATCAATAACATTATTTAATGCGTTTAAATATATTGATTCAGGTGTTGCTTGTACAATATTATTTATTTATCCTATCTTTGTAGCATTAATTATGTCTTTATTTTTCAAGGAAAAAGTAACGAAAACAACTATTTCTGCACTGTTTCTAACTTCAATAGGTATTATTCTTTTATATAACGGAAAATTAGACCAAAAATTAAATACTACCGGAATTATGTATATATTAACTTCTGCATTGTTTTATGCGCTTTATATCGTTTCAGTGAAAAAAATAAAAGGGGTAAGGACTATTCCATCTGAAAAAATGACATTTTATGTTATTTTATTTAGTTTACCGATTTTTATATATAATTTAAATTTTTGTACAGAATTGCAAATCATAAAGTCACCTATCTTATGGTTAAATGTAATAGGATTAGCAATATTTCCAACAATTATATCAATAGAAGCAACTAATTTAGCAATAAAATTAATTGGATCAACATATACTGCAATACTTGGAGCGTTAGAACCATTAACTGCAATATTTTTTGGAGTACTTTTATTTCATGAAGTTCTTACAACAAGGATAGTTATAGGTATAGTATTAATTTTAACAGGTGTTATTTTAATTATTCTCAGAAAGAAAAAATAATTTTACAACATTCAAAATTTGGTATAATATAAAACTACATATTACACTGCGAATAAGGAATAGCCAATGTTTGAAAAATTTTATTCTGAAAGAATTAAAAATACTCCTTCATCTTTCATAAGAGAAATTTTAAAAGTCACACAAAGCCCTGATATCATATCATTTGCAGGAGGTCTTCCAAATCCTATTTCTTTTCCGCAGGAAGAATTAAAAATATCAATGAACAGAATTGCTGATAAATATGGTTCCAAAATATATCAGTATTCAACAACACTAGGACTAGACAGTTTAAGACAGTATATTGTTGATAGATATAAAAAACTTTGGGGAATGGATATTTCAATTGATAATGTAATTATCACAACCGGATCACAGCAAGCTCTTGATTTAATCGGAAAAGTTTTTGTTAATGAAGGTGACAATGTTATGGTTGAAAAACCTTCTTATCTTGGTTTATTGCAATCATTTTGCTTATTTAAAGCAAATTTTGTTACAACAAAATTAAATGAAGACGGCTTAGACATTGAAGACTTAAAAAATACTATTAAAGCACATAAACCCAAAGTCGCGTACTTAATTCCTAATTTTCAGAATCCTACAGGTTTGACTTATACAAAAGAAAACAGAGAAAAAGTTTTTGAATGTATAAAAGATGAAGATATGATTTTAATTCAGGATGACCCTTATGGAGAATTGAGATTCGAAGATAATGAAAGAATACCATATATAGCGATGAATCAATCTGATAAAAATCTTTATTTAGGTTCTTTTTCTAAAATAGTAACGCCAGGAATGAGGTTAGGTTATATTATTGCACATAAAGAAAT
>DVJT01000047.1 GCA_018716565.1 Candidatus Avigastranaerophilus faecigallinarum
TCTGAATCCATTTTGTGATCTAAGATATTTTCACATTTTACCGGTTTAAATGTGCCTAACCCTACATTTAAAGTTACAAAACAATGCTTTGTCCCTTGTTCATCAAGCTTTTGCAATATTTCTTTTGTAAAGTGTAAGCCTGCCGTAGGTGCTGCTACTGCACCTTCTTTTTGTGCATATACTGTTTGATATCTGTCAAAATCAAGATTTTTATACTCTTCATTTGTCATTTTTCTTTCAATATATGGTGGGAGCGGAATATTTCCTACTTTATCTAAAATCTCAAATATATTACCTTTGTATAATAGATGGATTTTCCACTTATCATCATCTTTTTCTATTATTTCTACAGAAAGTTCTTCTGATACTTCTAAAATCATTCCGGGTTTTACTCTTTTAGAAGGTTTTATTAGTGAAATCCAAATATCTTTTTCTATTTCTCTGACAAGAAAAATTTCAATTAATGCACCAGTGTCCTTCTTTGCATATAATCTTGCGGGTATAACTTTTGTGTTGTTTAAAACCAGTAGATCATTTTCTGTAAGATAATTTGTAATATCACAAAAGTGCTTGTGTTCAAGTGTTTTATTTAAACGGTCAAGTACCAGCATCCTTGACATGTCTCTTTTTTGAGCTGGTACTTGCGCGATTAAATTTTCCGGTAATTCGTAATTGAATTCTTCTAGTAACATTATTTCTTATCAGCTTCTATAGTTTTTGTCTCAATCGGGTTAATTGTTTTTGCGTTAGATAAATCTTTTACATTATGTTTTGCATTATCTTCTGCTTCAAGTTGTTTATTTATCACTATAGTTTGAATTATTTGGATTATATTACTTACAACTAGGTATAATAAAACCCCGGCAGGAATTGGCGCAATAACAAACATAAAGATAATCATAACCGGCATTATTGTTCCCATCATTTTTTGCATTTGTGCTTGCATTGGGTCTTGTTGAACATTTTTATTTGTTGCCATCATGATTTTTTGAGTTGCAATCATAGTTCCTGCAAAAAGAAGAATTAAAATAAATACATCAAAATGGAATTGACCTTGTGGTGCATTTGTCGGTATTGATGCAGCCATTATGTTATCGCGTCTTTCAAAGTTAACAGTTTCTACTTCTCTAGTTTTCATATTCTGAATATCTATTGAAGCTGAAGTAACTTTGTCTAATTGGCTATATTTTAAGTTAAAATCATCAAGATTAACTTTCAAATCCATTGGTTGACCAGGAACAATTTCACCTTGAATTTTTATAGCATTTTTAGAATCAATTTTTACATTATCAAGTTCTTGATCACCAAGCATTACTTTTACTTTTTTATATACTGTAAATTTATCATTATTTGAAACACTAAAAGTTCCATCATAGGAAATTCCTGCATTACCTCTTAATGTTTTATCCAGTCTGTCTATAAATAAGAAGTGAGAATTGCCTGCTTCTTGTATAAATTGAGGGCTTATTAATGCTGCATATAATAAAATGAATATTGGCATTTGTATTAATAATGGCAAACAACCTGACATAGGATTGAATTTGTGTTCTTTATAGAACTCCATCATTTTTCTTTGCATTGTTTGAGGATCATTTTTATAACGTTCTTGTATTAATTTCATTTTGGGTTGCAGAATTTGCATTGCTCTCATCGAACGTTGTTGAGAAACACCTAAAGGCCATAGACATAGTCTTACGATAACGGTAAGGGCTATAATTGCCAAACCGTAACTTCCTGTAAGATTGTTTAGTCCTTTTAATAATTCTACCGTTAATGTTGTAAAATCCACTGTATATTCTCCCTTCTTAGACTTTTATTAGTGTTTCGGTTTCTTTTTCTTTTGATTGGTTATTTTCAATAGAAAGGTCTTGAATAACCTTTGCTGTCCCGTGTTTTGTTTTCCCCCAATCCATATTATTTTTCATAAATATAATTTTAAAAATTATAAAAATTGCAAGCGGAAACCAAAGAACTACAATATATAATGCAGTAGTTACCGATTGAATTAGATTATCCATTGGTTTTAATTTGACGTATTTTCTTAAACTGTAAAATAATGCAACAATAAAGAATCCGCACATTAATGTTGATAATGCCATAGATGAAAGTATCCAATTAGGATCATCTTTTATGTATCTGTATGATTGGATAATTACTTCAGACACCATCCAAACCGGCAAAATAAATTCTGTAATATAAGCAGTCATATCTAAACTAACACGTAAAGAAATATCTTTTGATGTTAATACATCTGAAAAATGTTCAAGATATCTTCTTATACTTCCTTCAATCCAGCGTCTTCTTTGTTTTACCAAAGGAATATATGACGGAACACCTTCTTCATATACGCAAACTTCAGGACAAAAACGAACATCCCAGCCTTTAATTTGTAATCTTGTTGATAAATCCAGATCATCGGTTATTGTATATATATTCCAACCGTTAACATCTTCAAGAGCTTTTCTTTTTATTAGTTCGCCGTTACCTCTTAACTCAACAGCACCTTTAACAGAGTCTCTTCCTACCTGAAAATGTGTATCTACAGCCATTTCATTATCTTGACAACGTGTTAAGAAATTTTGTTCTCTATTTATAATAACTTTTCTTGCTTGTACAGCACCTACTTGTTCAGGTTCAAGTGCAGGTATTAGTTCCTTTAGAAAGTCAGGTTTGACTCTTGCATCAGCATCAAAAACAAGAATTGCATCTCCTTTCGCAATTTTCATTGCATCATTTAATACTGCAGATTTACCCGGAAATGCTTCTTTTGTTCTTGAAAAATATTTCATATTTTGATATTCATTGCTTATTTTTTCAAGAACCAACGCTGTGTCATCCGTACTTCTATCATCAATAACTATAATTTCATATTTCGGATATTCTATTTTAGATATATTCTCTATTGTTTTAGATATAACTTCAGCTTCATTATGTGCTGGAATTAATATACTTACATAAGGTTTATAATTGTAGTTTTTTTCTACAGGATGTTTTCTTTGTTTTCTTACTCTATGTTTGAATGCTATTTGCATGTAAGCAGTATAGACAGACATAAATATTAGAATTGTCATAAATGCACATGGCGTATTCATATTATTTTGGAAAAAATATAAAAGTACTAACAATGAAGATATTATAGATAAAAGAACAATTCTCTCTTTCATTACCCCAATCCGTTTTCTCTGTACTTTATACATTTTACCAAAAACACATAATCTTTTTACTAATTATTACTTTTCATTACTAACTGATAAGCTATTTATTTATTTTTTACATATGCTATAATCAGAAAATGCTGGAAACAATAAAAAAATCGTATTATATATTAAAAAATAATTTGATATTTATACAACCTTTGTTATTAGGCTTGTTGTTAATAATGACTGCTTTTTCTTTCATTATAGGACGAAATTTTTTCAGTTTTTCAAAAATTGTTTTGTTATTATCTATGTTTCTTTTGTTTATAGCATTTAGTGCCGGTTGGTTCTATATAAATAAACAGGGGATTTTAAATTATAATGAGAATGATTCTAAAGAAGAAATTGCCCTTAAAGCTGTTCAAAATTTTAAAAAGTTCTTCGAAGGAGTTGGTGCCGATTTTCTAAAAACAGCAGTTTCCTATATATTATTATTTATTTTGTACGCTGCATCATTGTATATTGTTACTAAATTTTGTATGAATATTTTGGGCGAGCCTAAGATAATATATGATTTCCCTAAAATATTAAAGGCTTCTTCGCAAGCAGAAATACTTAATTATATTAATAGTGTTACAATTCAAGATAAAATTACTTTCATGAGTTGGATGCTTGTCTTTAATATTGCAGCATCTATAATGAATTTTTTCATTATATTATATTTTGCGGTAGTTAGTTTTGAAAATGTAAATATATTAAAATCATTTTGGATTGCACTTAAATTTTTCTTTAAAAATCTGTTAGGTGTTGTTGCTATACTTGTTGTTATGTTTATTTTATATGTATTTTTAAATTTATTATCTGTTATTTTAGGATCAAATTCTCTTTCATTTGTTATTTTAATAATACTATTTACTATATATTTAAATTATTATTTGCTTTTGGTATTCTGTTTTTACTATGACAAAACAAAAAATAATAGCAATAACAGGACCGAGTGCATCGGGGAAAACTAAATTATCCATTGAATTAGCTAAGAAAATTGACGGAGAAATTATATCTGTTGATTCAAGACAAATATATAAGGAATTAGATATAGGAAGTGCAAAACCTACTTTAAAGGAGCAAGATGGCATTCCGCATTATTTAATGGATATAATTGATCTGAATCAGGAATATACAGTTGCTAATTTCTGTGATGATGCCAATATAAAAATAAAAGAGATAATAAACAAAGGAAAAGTTCCAATTTTAGTGGGTGGGACAGGATTGTATTTCAGGGTATTATTACAAGATTTTGATTTGCCAAGAGTTGAGCCTAATAAAGAACTACGTGAAGAATTAGAACAAAAATCTTCGGAAGAACTTTTTTCTTTGCTAAAAGAGAAAGATCCTGATATAGCTGAAAAAATACATTTTAATAATAAAGTGAAAATAATAAGGGCGCTTGAGGTTTGTCTTACTTTAGGTATACCAATGAGTAAAGCTCAAAAAAAGAAAGAAAGTGAATATAATGTCTTATGGTTTGGCTTGAATGCTCAAAATCGTGAATTTTTGTATGGACGTATAAATAAACGAGTAGATATAATGTTTGAGCAAGGTTTAATTGATGAAGCTAAAAAACTTTTTGATAAATATGGCGAAAATAAGATTCTTCTTGGAACAATCGGTTATCAAGAATTATTTCCGTATCTCAAAGGTGAAACAGATTTTGAAACAGCTTCAAATCTTTTAAAACAAAATACTCGCCGTTATGCCAAAAGACAGATAAGTTGGTTTAATGCTAATAAAGATATTTATTGGTTTGATATTGAAAAAGAATCTTTATCAAATATGCTTGAATATATTACGAATTGTTATTAAATGTAAAGATGAATTTTATTAAATAACAAAAAAAATTTTTAGCAGACTTAATAAAGTAAAGTAATATAAAGGTTACAAAAATGAAAATAAATGCGGTAAATATTCACCCTACAACTAATAAAAATAATAAGTATAAAGCAGCAAAGACAGGTGCTGCATTAACAGCTGGTGTATTGACCGCGTCGACAGCGATTTCTTGGGTTTCTCGACCGAAAGATATGCTTCAGGTTGTAAATAACTGTGGTGGTAAAGCAAAATATGCTGCAAACTTTGTCGTAGGATTGACAATTCTTTCAGGTGTTGGGGCTCTCGCAAATACTCTATTTTCAAAAATTGCAGAAAAAATTCAACCTAAATATCCTCCAAAGGCTGCAAACTAATTCTTCTTTTCATATAATATAAAAAGGTCCTTATATTTATAAGGACTTTGACTTTGTCTATATATAAAAACGCCTCTCTGTTATAGAGAGGTGTTTTTTTACATTCTTATTGTTCGGGATTTGAGAAATTATTTGTAATTTGATAAATATAATCAATAATTTGCGTAAAATATTCTAATGAAGAAGCTCCATTTATTATTATGTCTGAGTTATCCTTCTTCGGAAGAATATATTTTTTTGAAGCTTCTCTAACATATGCAAGTTGTTTTCTTGCATTTTCTTCATTTTGGTTTCTTGATGTTTGTGCTCTATATAAAAACCATTTTTCTTGAATTTCAGGATCTATATCGACATAAAGCTTAATGTCAAATAAGTCTGCAACTTTTCCGTACATTGTTGCCATTCCTTCAACAACAATGATTTTTTGTGCTTTCTTTTGAATTGCATTTGGTATAACAACACCGGTTCCGTTTACTAAATATTGAGGAATTTTTACATCAATACCTCTTGAAAGCTGTTCTAAATCTATAAACAATTGTTCCATATTAAAATTATCAGGTGAATCAACATCGTAACCTGATTCAAGCAATTTATCAAAAGAACCATATTTACTAATAAGCGCTGATATATCTCTAAAATAATTATCAGCACTTAAAATCTCGATTGGCATGTTTAATCGTTCGGTAGCAAGTTTAATTGTGTTGCAAATAGTTGTTTTTCCACTCGCTGATTCACCACTTATTCCGATTAAAAAATGTTTTTCAGGATTATTTATTAATCTTTTTGTGAATTTCGGAATAAAAGAAGGATGAATACTCTTAAAAATTGGCATATCACTATTTCTATCATAGCTCAAAATTTGTTTAAATTTTGAATTCA
>DVJT01000002.1 GCA_018716565.1 Candidatus Avigastranaerophilus faecigallinarum
TAGTAAGGTGTGCATATTTGCGATGGGTGGCCAAAAAGTTAGTGGGCATGGTATCATTTAAGTGCGTCATTTGACGGACATCCTTTCATATAGGTTTGATTCACTTAATATGATACCTGATGTCACGCCGAATGGCGTTTTTGCATTTACCACCAATTAGGTGGCTAACTTCATTCTATAATCCACCAAAAAAAGCTTTATCTGATTTATCTTTGTATTCATCAATTAAATAAGCATAGGTATTCATGGTTGTTGAAATATCATTATGGATGGCCTAGTCGCTTACTAATTGCGTAAATGTCTATCCCAGGAAATGAAAGTTTTCTTTTTTATATAGCAGAATGAAGCCTTCGTTATCCCAATAAAGGGTTTTGAACCGATCATTGCGACTACCACAAAATAAAAAAAGAGAATTATTATATAACCCCAGTCCAAAGTTCTCTGCAACTATCATCGCTAAAACATCAATTCCTTTACGGAGGTCTGTCTTATCGCAAATAACGTAAACATGCTCCGGTGCGTGCCAATTAATGGAATAACCACTTTAGCTATATCAGCCGCAAGGCTGAGATTAGATCCTTTAAAAATTGTTAATTCAATGTTATCAACTTGCAGTTTTGCAGCTGGTCGAGGAATAAATTCATCCTTATTAACTACTGAATTCTTGGTCTTAAAAATTGGTGCTACAATATCGTTTTTTCCTTCCACAGAAAAAACTCCTGTACTAAGATTGCTTTTAGTATAGGAGGCTAAGATTTTTATTGCTAGACGTGTGGATACGGACTGCTTACAGTATAAAGAGTGGTTTTTTATAGAGAAAGCGCATATCTAAATTAAATTAGAACAATAATGAAAAGATGCAGATCTGTAATTGCCTAGTTTTATTCGATGTTTCCAAGAATTGTGAGAAGAGAGGTTAAATTAATAAAAATAATTATCAGCATTATAATTTTAGTAATAGGTGTATACGCAAGTTATAGACTCGCCAAGTGGGGATTAAAGATTCGAAATAAGGATGATTGAAATGTTTAAAGAAACAAAAAATCTTCAATGTATGGACAGTCATGGACTATTGATATATTGGTATTAGAATTATTTACTAGAAGCCAATTAAAAAGCAATATGAAATATAGGTTAGCCTAAGATTAACTCCTGTAATTCTTATATGCTAAAGATTACAGGAGTTTTTGCGTTAAAACAATTTGTCTATCTTTTTGCCACACCTAAATTAAAATGTCTCTTCTTTCAAAAAACTAATAAAGTTTAACTTAGATTCTTGTCTATTGTTGTCTTTTTAGGTACTATTACGTAAATGGAGGAATCGTTAAATGATTGAAATACGTAAAGCGTCTACAAAGTCAAATGATTTTAAGAATATCAAGCGGGTCTATAATACCGTGTTTCCCCAAAATGAACTTTTACCATTATCTTTACTTAAAATGCGGGCCAAGGCTGGAAAAGCTGAATTTTGCAGTATTTATAATGAAGAAAAGTGGGTTGGCTTTTTCTATACAGTTTACAATAAACGAATGGCCTATATTTTCTTCTTGGCAATTGATCCGCGGTATCATAGTCAAGGCTTTGGGAGTGCAGTCTTAGATATGCTAAAGGGACGTTATGCTGGAAAGTAGATTACCCTTAGCGCTGAACGTCTAGATCCACAAGCACCAAATAATGAACAGCGAATTAGACGACACCGTTTTTACGCTAAAAATGGTTTTGTCAAAACGGGTCTTTATACCGTTGAAAAGGGTAATGAAAAATTTGATCTTTTAAGTACTCAATCAAGCGTGAATCCACAATTTTACCAACAGTTAATGGATAGTTATCTGACTAAACATCGACGTCATTACTTACCATATAAAATTATTAAAGAGTAAAAAATAAATCCCCACTACCTAAATGATAGTGAGGATTTATTTATTTTTTCCGATCTTTAATTTTGAATGATAAGAGCAGTGCCACCACAATTAAGATTATTGCAAAGTAAATGCCATAATGGAAACCGTTGGTGAAGCGAACAGTTTCAGATCCGCTAATAGATGAACTACCCCAAGCTAAGCAACTAGTAGCTAGGGCTGTTGCAAGAGCACCGATAACCTGCTGCATCGTATTCATGATTGTACTGCCATCTCCAGATTCTAATCCAGAGAGCGCGCTTAGAGCACTAGTTTGTGCAGGAGACATTGCTAAAGGACAACCAATCATTAAAATGATATGAGCACAGATTACATAAAGAAGTGAACTATGTGATGTAGTAAAGGCCAACATCAAAGCGCCAAATAAAGCAAGGATAAAACCAATTAATACAGGACGTTTAGCTCCAATGCTGTCGTAAAGACGACCTGCAATTGCAGAAGTAGCTGCATTAATAATACCACCAGGGAGCATTACTAATCCAGTAAGGGCAACAGAAACTAAGAGCCCTCGTTGGTAGAATAACGGTAAAAGATACATCGTCGACAGAATAATTCCAAAGTCAAGCATCACGATTGAAGAACCAATTGTGAAGGCCGGATACTTAAAGATATGAAGGTTTAAAATTGGTTCTTCCAGATTAAGTTGGCGATGGGCGTAAAAGATTAAAACAATAATTCCGATTATTAATGCACTAAGAACTGCAAGTGATGTCCAACCATCTTCACTAGCTAAACTAGCACCAATAACAAGTCCTGAACAACCGACTGCAGATTCAACAATTGAGAGCGTATCAACATGTGGTTTAGTAATTTTGCCAACATTTTCTAATGAAGTGATAGCAAAGATCAAGGCAATAAATAAAAATGGGATGAATAGCCAGAAGATCCATTGCCATGATAACTTGGCAAGAATTAACCCGGTTAAAGTAGGACCAATTGCAGGGGCAAACATGATTACGAGGGCACACATTCCTAGAACGGCCCCAATTTGTTTTGGTGGGAAGATTTGCATCACCACTGCAAACATTAATGGAAGAATTAAACCTGTTCCGATTCCCTGAATCATTCGTCCAATCAACAAAATAGTAAAATTATGCGCTAAGGCAGAGATACATGCTCCAGCCATGAAGTCGATTAATGCAAAAATAATGACTTGGCGGGTTGTAAACCATTTAGTAATAATACTGGAAAGTGGCAAGATAATACCAATAATTAACATATATCCAGTAACTAACCATTGAATTGTTGACGTACTTACTTGAAAAGCGGTCATCAATTTTGGCAAGGCGATGTTTAATGAAATTTCACTAAACATTCTGACAAAAGCTCCCAGCAGCATACTAACCATCATTAATCCTGGGTGCGCTGATTGCTTACGAGCTTGTAAAGCATTTTCCATAAATATAAAAATTCCTTTTACCCTAAAAATTGCACAAGGATTAGTCTAGCAAATCGTGCTATCTGCTCGTAAGTTATTTTTTTAATAACTAATAATCTTAAGTATATTGATTAAGATTATTAAGTTAGGTTTAGCGTTTTCAAATTCAAGCTTTTCGGGATAAAAAATTCTATT
>DVJT01000048.1 GCA_018716565.1 Candidatus Avigastranaerophilus faecigallinarum
CTTTTTGTTTGTGCATATTTGTCTTTTAAATATGTAAAAAATACGCCGTTTTTTATTATGACTTCTGCTGTCTTTTTATATGATGAATTGCTTAATATTATAGAGTTTTTAATAAAAAAAATAAAAATTAATTTAAATTCTAGTAAATTATTTATTTTTATAAGTTGTATAGTTATTATATTTTCTTTTTTCAAACTTCTAATAAACATAAATTATATTTACTATCCGAATCTGTCTATGCAACCGGTTGATGTTGTTAATTTTATTGCTAAAAAAGGTTTGAAAGGAAATATTTTAGCCCCTTTTGATATGGGAAGCTACATTGTTTATAAGTTATTTCCAAATAATCTAATATATATGGACGGACGTTATGAAGAGGTTTATTATAAGAAAACTAAAGATTTATTGGATAGTTTCTATAATGTAAAAGAAAATTGGGATGAAATTTTAAAACAGAGTTATAAGCATGATTATATAATTGTTCCATCTAATGCTTTGGTCAATGATTATCTTTCAAAGCGGGACGATTTTAAAAGAATATATTCAGATCCATATAATATTCTTTATATAAATACTGATTTAAAATATGGAGAAAAAGAAATACATTATGCAAGTACGTTTGGTTTTGTATCTAATCCATTTAAAACAAGTGTAAATTATATAGAATATAAAAAATAAAATTAAAAAAGATAAATAACTTTGTAGTAAAATTGTTATATGGAAGTAAATTTGAAAAGACCTGAGTTATTATTACCGGCAGGAAGTAAAGAAAAACTTGATTACGCTATTCATTATGGTGCAGATGCAGTATATTTAGGAATGGTTGATTTTAGTTTGAGAGCAATGCGTAAAGGTGAATTAATTACTCTCTCTAATTTAAAAGAGTGTATTGATTTAGCGCATTCATTTGGGAAAAAAGTATATCTTACTTTAAATATTTTTGCATATAGTGATGATATTGAAAGAATGATAGAATGTGCTGAAAAAATAAATGAAGCAAAGCCTGATGCAATATTATTTTCTGATTTTGGTGTTTATAATGTGATTCGAAAATATATGAGTGAAATTCCTATACATGTAAGCACTCAAACAAATATTCTAAACTATGAAGCAGTTAAGTTTTGGCAAGATCTGGGGGCTGAAAGAGTTGTTCTATCAAGAGATTTATCTTTAAAACAGATAGAAGAAATAAAAAACAAGGTTCCCGATATGGAATTAGAGGTTTTTGTTCACGGAGCACAATGTGTTTCTTTTTCAGGTCGTTGTTTAATAAGTGATTATATGACGAAAGGTGAAAGAAAAGCTAATCACGGTAATTGTTCTCAATCTTGCAGATGGAGTTATAAACTTGTTGAAGAAACTCGTGAAGGTGAATATTTTGATATACAAGAAAATGGACGAGGCACTCATATTTTAAGTCCAAAAGATTTGGCTTTAATTAATTATCTTCCTCAACTTATTGATGTTGGTGTTGATTCATTTAAAATAGAGGGTAGAACAAAAAGCTTGTATTATGTTTCAGCAGTAGCAAAAGCTTACAGGAAAGCAATTGATGACTACCTAAATACCGGTAAAATTGATGAAGAAGCTAATTATAATGAAATTGTAAAAATAGGAAATAGAGGTTATACTACCGGGTTTTATCTGCATAAACCGGATAGTGAAGGTTATAGCTATGATATTTCTAAAGGACTCGCAGGGGCTGATTGCTTATGTGTATTCTTGGAAAAAGACGGTAATAAATATAAAGTTTTAACAAAAAATAAATTTCTATTAAATGATGAGATAGAAATAATTACACCTGATGAGTGTTTTAGAACAAAAGTTGTAAAAATATTAGACGAAAAGTTAAATGTAGAAAAGGAACTTTCTAATACTAATGATGTTTCTTGGTTGGAACTTTCTGTAGAGCCGAAATCATATGAATATGCACTGGCAAGAACAATTGGAGTAAAGAATTTAAGATGATTTTAAAACCTGATTATAATTTAGTTTCTTTATTTGATATTGATTTTAAAGAAATGAAATCAAAAGGAATAAATGCTGTATTATTCGATTTGGATAGTACTGTAATGCCATCAAAATCCGGTGAATATCCTCAAAAAGTTAAGGAATTGTTGGATTCATTAAAACAAAATTTTGTTGTAGCAATTATAAGTAACAATAAAAATAAAGAATACATTGAAAAAGTGCAATCAATGTCAGATTTTCCTGTTATTGGAAATGCAAATAAACCATCACCTAAAATAATGAGAGACTTTTTGAAATCAGTTAATATAAATCCTTCTGAAACAGTAGTTGTTGGGGATAGACCTCTTACTGATATACTTGCGGGTCAATTATTAGGGGCGAAAACTGTATTAGTTGACTCAATTACTAAAGATACGGAAAATAAATTAACAAGATTTGTACGAAAATTGGAACGTCTTGTTATAAGAAAGTAAAAATTTTTTATAATTATTTATATTATTTATTGAAATATAGTTAATAAATTCTATTTATTCTCTTTTTCTGCTTATATGGGTAGTTCTAAATATTTTTACTTGTAATAAGCTAGAATTCAACAAAGGAGTTTATTATGTTACAAGAATTAAATATAGAAAATTTTGAAGCAAGTATAAAAGAAGGAATAAAAATAGTTGTTTTTACTGCTTCTTGGTGCGGATATTGTCAAATGCAAAAACCAATATTAAAAGAGATTGCTCAGCAAAATATTTGGATTGGAGAGGTTGATTCTGATAAAAATCAGGAGTTGGTTAATAAATATAATATAGCAGCATTTCCTACTTTTGTTCTTTTCAAAGATGGTTCTGTATTAGCTAAATTTTCAGGCTATAAATCAAAATACGACTTATTGAATATTCTTTTAGATTATTTAAAATAAAAAAAATCCAAATTAAAAAAATTTGGATAAACAAAAAGGAAATTAATCTTTTAATTTCTATATCCAGTTCCGGCTCTATAACCAGATAATGTATACATTATTGGTAGTGCCGGTTCTATCCATTTTAATCCAGAAAGTAAAGAAACAGTTGCAATATCATCAGTATGTAAACCGATATCAAGAACTTCGGGTTTTCTTTCTCTGCATTTATGGTTGTGTTTACATTTGTTTTTTGCTATATATTCACTTGAACTTTTTCCAATAAAATTGATGTCTAATATGTCTTCATTGTTTTTATACTGCTTTTCTTTATAACAAATAGGATCAATAAATTTTTCACCAATTAGGTTTGCTATTTTACTTCCGCCTATTATGCCGGTTAAAATAATACCTGCCGTCATTCCTGCTGCTCTTGCGGATTTTGATGTTATTTTGAGTTTTTCCAAAATTCCAAGTGCAATTCCTGCTCCAACATTGCACATAAAAATATTTGCTAGATATTGATATGAACCTTCTTTTATCTTATTTGGTATTTTTTCTTTCCAATTTTTTTTATCAGTAACTTTATCCGCAGCAATACCTCCTGCAATTCCTCCTATTACTGGAACTGCTCCATATACGGATAAATAACCTATTTCTGAAAATATATCTTTTGCACTCACGTTCTGTGGCGACGGAATAAGTTTCTCTAAAAAGTTTTTGTCTTTTATATCTTCAAATAATCTTTTTATTTCTTTAAAACTAAGAATTTTTTCTTTCCCTTTATTCAAAATTTCTTTTGTTGTTTCTTGTAAATTTGTTTCTTTTATGAAAGTATCAATAAGTTCTTTATTTCTGTTCTTTACTGTATCTAATGAATCTCCCAATGGTCTTTTGGTTATTGCTGATGCTATATATGGGGCAGCTATTGCTGAAGCTACAGTTACTCCAAGCGTTATACCTGTTTTTATTGCACAGTTTTTTCTCTTTTCTTTAGGTGTTTTAATTATTTTATTAGTTGTATATGCGGCTGCTCCTGCGGCTAATATGCCAGGTACTGCTTTTTGGAATTTTGATACTAAAATTGGTTGATCTAAAAATTTCCCCAAAACTTGGATGTTATTCATGGCTTGTGTTTTTATCTCCTTCCTTAAAGTCTTCTATAAACTTTTTATTCTTTTCACAATATTCTTGAAATGTTTTTATTCTGAAAAATACTTCATCACTTATTACGTGTTCTATTTTACAGGCATTTTCCTCCGCAGTCGTTTTCTCTAAACCAAGTGTATTTTCAAAAAATGCTGTTAATGTGTTGTGTTTTAGAATAACTTCTTGTGCTTTTTTTAATCCTAATGGCGTTATTGTTATTCCTTTGTGTCCTTCATATATAATTAGCTCTTTTTCCGCAAGTTTCATCAATGCTTCTGATACAGACGCTCTTGATATATTTAGTTTTTTTGCAATTTCTACGGCTTTTACGCTTTGGCTTGTTTCTAATAAATTACATATGATTTCTAAATAATCTTCTAAACTTGCACTTAGATTTTTCATATCTTTATCCTTTTTGGTAAAATTGTAAGGCAACCCTTACTATTTGTCAAGCTCGCCTTACAAAAATATAATTGTATAAATTATTTTAATGTAGTATATTAGCTATACGAGGGAATATGAAAAAAATTGCAATTACTGGGAATATAGCAAGTGGAAAATCTCAAGTAGAGAAGATGATTTTATCATATGGATACAAAGTTGCAGATACAGATAAAATAAATCACTTCATATTGGCTTCTGATATCTCAGCGATTAACGAAATTAAAAATGCTTTTGCTGAAGATGATATTCTTGATTTAAATTCAAATATTTCAAGAGAAAAACTTGGTAAAATTATCTTTTCTGTCGGTTGGAAAAAACTTAAATTAGAGGAGATTCTACATAAAAGAATTGCTGCAAAAGTTGAAGAATTCTATAATGAAAATTCAAAAGAAGATTTTGTATTTGTTGCAATACCATTGTTGTTTGAAACCAAACAAGAAGATAATTTCGATAAAATAATTTTTGTTTCTGCTGATTATGATGTTAGATTAAACAGACTTATTCAAAGAAATGGCTATACTGAAAAGTATGCTAAAACAAGAATTGCGTCTCAAATGAAAGAAGATGAAAAGATAAAAAAATCCGATTATATTATTTATAATAATTCGGATTTAATATCTTTAAGAAAGCAAGTTGATTCAGTTTTAAAACAAATAATTAATTTGTAAGCTCAATCTTATTTGCTGTTAATTTTAATATTGATGATTTATAAAAATCAGTATTAATATTTAGATATTCACCTAAAACGAGAATAGAAAATAAGAAATCTCTTACTTCTTCAATATTGTCGTTTGCTTCGAGTACAGAATCAAGCAGTTTTGTGAATTTTAAATATATTTTGTTAAAGTACATATTTTGTGCTTCTGCAATATCAACTTTTAGCTGTAATTTCCCTGCACATTCAAATAATTTTAGTATTTTATCAAGTCTATGAAATTCAAAATTCTTTGCGAAATTGTATATAGTTTTTTGAATTTCATGTGAAAATATTGTACTAGTTGGAGTCTTATCTATTTCAACCTTGAAAGTAGAGGCTTCTGTATTTATTTCTATTGCCTTTTGAATAATTTTATCATCGATTATATTTGCACAATCTTTAAATAATGCATTGAAATCGCTTGTTAGTGTATATTGTGCTGCAAGTTTGTATTCCTGTGGAACATTTATTCCAAGGGCAATTAGTTGTAGAATCGAACTTTTACTGTCGTTATACATGTCTCTATAATTATTTGAGAATTTACTTAATTTATCTTTAATTGATGTTAAAAGAATTTTACTTCTTTCTTCAATTAAAACATCTCTTAATGTGTAATAATCGTTACCGAAGACGTTGTCTAAAAGCCTTATTATTTCGGTTATTGGTTTATTTGTGTATGTTTCAATAAGTCTTTTTGAAATATCTGTTATGTTTTCACTGTCATCGTATCTTTTTATTGCACAATGGAAGTCTCCTTCAGGAAATTGAAGACAAGCAAAGAAGAAATCATATTTTTCTAATGTTATTTTTGATTCAATTTCAATTCTGCCTACAGAAAAACCTGTAGTACCATTTGATGTATGCTTATAAAAATGTTTCTTTATGTTGTAACAATATAAAGAAGAATTATCATCAAAGTTTTCGTATGTAGATGATATAGCCCATAATGCTGCAATTTGTTTTATTGAAACAATTGATGGTTTTACGAATCTTTCGTATACATCTTTTCCTGTGCCAAATCCGTTTATATTACTTTGTGCTCTTGAAAGAATTGATAAGAATCCATCTTCTATGTTCTTAGATGAGAAAGTTGCAGCTAATTGCATTGCTCTTGCTGCATATTTCATAATTTGAGTTGTTTCAATTCCGGAAATTTCAGAGAAAAACCAACCGCAACTGGTATACATTAACATTGCTTGGCGTTGAATTTCCATTAATTTTAAAGCTTTTACAATATCTTGTTGTTCTAATTTGTATTTTTGGTTACGCTTAATAAAATTATTTATTGAAGTTTTACTTCTGTCTAAAATTACAGAAATGTAGTCATTTCTTGCTTTCCAAATATCTTTAAAATATATTGAACCTTGTTCTTCAAAAATCTTAATGAGTTCGTCTCTAACATAGTCTAACGCTTCTCTTAAAGGTTTTCTCCATTTTTGATTCCAGCCGTATACTCCACCTGTTGAACATCCGCAATCATCACACCATCTGCCTACACCATGTGCACAGCTCCAAGATGAAACATCTTTTATATCTACTTCATATTTTGGTGGTTCTTGTTCAAGATAATTTGCGTAGTTAGTAATTATAAAGCCTTCATCTTTAGCTCTTATTTTTAAAACATATGATAAAGCCATATCTCCAAATTTGGTATGGTGACCATAGCTTTCACCGTCTGTTGCTATGTTTACAAGCTGGTTATAATCTCTTTGATTAGAAATACCTTCCTTTAATCTTGAGATGAATTTATTTCCATCTTTTAACAGTTCATCAAATGCTACAGATTTTGATATAGAACCATCATAGAAAAATAAATCAATATATTTTGATTTGTCTGACTTTATATAGTATCTGTATGCTCTAGCAGGATCTATATTACCCCAACTTACATCTTGCCAGTTATCTTTAGAATTCAGTTTCCTTATGCTTTTTGCTTGATATGGGGACAATATTGTAAATTTAATTCCGCAATCTACAAGCGCCTCCAATGTTGCATCATCGCAGGCAGTTTCAGCCAGCCACATACCTTCAGGACTTCTTCCAAATCGATATTGGAAATCTTTTATTCCCCATAAAATTTGTGTATATTTATCATTCTTATTTGCAAGCGGAAGTATCATATGATTGTATACTTGTGCTATTGCATTACCGTGACCGTTATTTTTAGGAATACTTTCAACATCTGCTTTTATTATTCTTTGATATGAATAGGGAGAGTATTGTTCCATCCAAGATAATAAGGTAGGACCAAAATTGAAACTTATATATGAATAATTGTTAACAATGTCCATTATCTTATTTTCTTGAGTGACAATTTTGGATACCGAATTTGGAGTGTAACATTCGGCTCCTATTCTTGCATTCCAATCATGATAAGGACTTGCGCTGTCTTGTATTTCGATTGTTTCTAACCAAGGATTCTCTCTTGGCGGCTGATAAAAATGTCCGTGTATTGTTAAATATATTTTTTTATTATCCTTCACAACTAACTCCTGATGAAATTTAACTATTTTTTAGCAGATTTATTTTTATGTGTAACTACTGTAAAAGTTGTAACATCTATCCAAGGATCACCAAGTGCGTTTGAAAAAACCTTGCCTGTTATTTTAACTTTATCACCTGATTCAATATCCATATTTTTTTCTGCTAATTCTCGAGAAATAAAAATTTTCATCTCTGATAATGGAATTACGTGGTCTGGAACATCAGGTCTTTTTATAAGAATGCCTATATATTTTGTTCCATCTCTAAATGCAGGTTTATAATCAAGTCCCAAAGAGGTAAATGCGACAATTTCTGCAGTGAAAGTGATGTTTTTGTTTAAATATTTTGCCGGATGATTAACAACATCTAAAGGTGATACACTTAAGTATGCAGAAGCTTGTGGCTTTATAGGTGTTGCTGTTGCTGCATCTACACTTGTATTGTATCCGTTTGCGAACATTAAAAATATAGCAAAAGCTAATATGATAATTTTTTTATATGATTTTTTCATTTCTTAACCTCTAAAAAGTGAACTATCTATAATTATATATTTTAACATATTTTTATCAAAAAACATTATTCTTTTCGGGGAAAATGCGCATAAAAAAGTGTAGACTGAAACAGATTTCCCGAACTGATAAATAATACTTTTTCGCAACCCCGAAAGAAAGTGTTCGTTTGTTCCAATCTACATATTTAATATAAAGGATTTTTTATTGTTTTTCACTCCACTATAGAATAATTTTGTTTTTGTTTAAATAATTCTAACAAAGTAACACTTTTGTATTATTAAAAGTTAAGTATATTGTCTTTTATTATGTCACCCATTTTATCTGTACCAATTATAGAAAGGCCTTTTTGTGATATATCTTTAGTCCTATATCCGTCTTTCAGGGCTTTTCTTATAGCTTTTTCTATTGTTTGATATTCTTCATCTAACTTAAATGAATATTTAAGCATCATTGCTGCTGATAAAATTGTTGCTATTGGATTTACTATATTCTGCCCTTTTAAATCTGGAGCACTGCCATGGATTGGTTCATACATAGCAAGTTTTGTATCAGATAAAGAGGCACTTGGAAGTAATCCCAATGAACCTGAAAGCATTGAAGCTTCATCAGATAATATATCTCCAAAAATGTTCCCTGTTAATATAACATCAAATTGTTTAGGATTTCTTATTATTTGCATAGCTGCATTATCAACATACATATTTGAAAGTTCTACTTCAGGGTATTCTTTAGAAACATCTGCAACTATTTCTCTCCATAATCTTGAAACATCAAGAACATTGGCTTTATCAACCGAGCATAATTTCTTATTTCTTTGCATTGCAACCTTGAATGCTATATGAGCTATCCTTCTAATTTCACTTTCATAGTAGCACATATTATTGAAACCGAATTTTTCGCCATTTCTTGTTTCAATGCCTTTGGGTGTTCCGAAATAAACATCTCCGGTTAATTCTCTCACTATCATTATATCGGTTCCTGATACAAATTCTTCTTTTAATGGTGATAAAGAAGTTAGTTCGGGATAAACTGTAGCAGGTCTTAAATTTGCAAATAGATTTAATTCTTTTCTAATGCCAAGCAAAGCTCTTTCAGGTCTTACTTCTGGCGGCAAAGTATCATATTTCCAATCTCCCACTGCCCCAAGTAATACCGCATCAGATTTTTTTGCAATATCCAGAGTTACATCAGGTAATGGTGTTTTGTGTTCATCATATGCACATCCGCCAATTAATGCAGGTTCAAAGTTAAAATCAATTGAATATTTTTCTCCGACAGCTTTTAATATTTTTACTGCTTCATCTGTAACTTCTTTACCTGTACCGTCTCCTGCCAGTAATGCTATATTATATGTTTTCATTTCTTTTCCTTTATTATTTTTTACTTGTTAATAATTTTGCTATCTTTGCCCAGGCTTCACCATAACAGAGGCGATAGTATTCAATATAACTTTCTTTATAGAATTTCTTTTTATTATTATTTTTTGATTTGCCTTCCAAATGTATTATTTTTGCATCTGGAACAAAAAATATCTTATATCCTGCCCTTTTTAGTCTAATTTCAAGTTCTGTTTCTTCAAAATACATAAAAAAGTTTTTTGAAAAGCCGCCAATCTCATTCTTTATAATATTACTTCTAAGCATTAAATCAGCACCAGTTAAGTGATTTACTTCTTGAAGTTTTGTTCTGTCTATATTTTTTTCGTATTTTTTTATTTTAATATATTCTCGTAAAAAGAAGAATTTAAGGAACGATTTTCTTAATAAAAGAGATTTTATATCATCTCCATAGCCAAATGAGTGTACATATTTCATGTTTAAATCGTATAAGTTTCCGCCACAAGCTCCACATTCAGTATTATTTTCCATAAAATCATATAAAATTTTAATTGCATTGTTAACAATAATCGTATCAGGATTTAAACAAAATAAATATTCCCCTTTTGCTTGTTTAAATCCTTCATTATTTGCTAGTCCAAATCCAATGTTTTGCTCATTCCTTATGAATTTTATGTCTAAACAGTTTGTGTTTATATATGAGGATATTGGAAATGTATCAATTATTTTGTTAAAAGAACCATTATCAGAGTTATTATCTACGACAATTATCTCATAATTTATATTAGTTGTCTTATTTATAATTGAATTAATGCAATCTATAACTAATTTTTCCGTATTATAATTTACAATTATTATAGAAACATCCATATTTACTCCTTGATTTTGGATTATATCACAAAAGCCTCTAATTGAAGAGGCTTTTGTGGTTTTTATATGAAATTATTATTATCAGTTTAAGAGGAGAAAGTCATTAATGCACGTACTGAACGAGCTGTATTTCTAACATCTTCTTCAGAGTGCATCTTAATTGTATCATCAAGAATTTTTATTGCTTCTGATTTGTCTTTTAATGATAAAAGTTCATTGATAGAAGCCATTGCAACTCTTGCGCTTAAGTCATTTATTCCTTTTCCTTTAGAAATAAGAACAACTCTTAAAGATTCGTGAGTATTTTTTCTTATTAATGTTTGTGCTGTGAATTCTCTGATTTCATCATCCGGAGAATTTGTTCCTAGCTCAGTTAATAAATCAATAGCAGCTTGACTGTCTTTATGTTCGCCTAATGCTTGTATTATATTTCTAATTTTTTTATTATTTTCCATTTCTCTTCTCCCCCTTAATCTATTGTTCTTTTATGCTATTGCAGGTGTTAAATCTGACCACATAGTCTTTAATTCGTCAACCGATTTATTTGTTAGATTTTTTACAGAGTATTCTCTGTCAGGGAAAAGTCTATTTTTCAATCCTGTTATATCAAATGTGATTTCAGTATTGCCAATTCTTTCAACTGTATCAAATACATTTTTTGTTACTTGTTTACCAAAAGAAACAATGGCATTCATTCTTGATTTAAAAGATTCATTAAAATTATTAATTCCGCTTACAACTGCACTTGCAAATAGTTTGCCTCTTTCTGCTATATTTGTAGATGATTTTTTTGCACTTTCAAATACATCTGCTTGTATAACATTTCCTTTGAAACTTACTCCAAATGGATTTGTACTTAATTTATTTGCTTGTGCATTTTGGTTTGCAGTTGTACGTTGAGCTGCTTTTGTAGTATGTAAACTGAGCTTTCCTATTTGCATAATTATCCTTTCTATTTTACTATTTCTTTACTTTTGTACATTTAGGTTATCACATTTGTTTTATTTAAATATCGTTCTTTTGGTGTAAATAATATTTAAAGTTTTAATTTATATGAGAATTAAATCCACCATTTAACGGAGTGATTTTTTGAAATTTTTGTAAAGAAATATTTCTTTATTTATCCTTTGATTAAAGAAATAAAAAAGTTTGTCGATAATTAAAATATCGGATAGAAAAAGGATATATATGAACGAGTTGAATCAAAACTTAGCTGAAAATCTTGGCACTTTCTTAATGGGATTTAGAGATGAAGTTATTAAAGGTTTGGAAGATTATTTGATTTTAAAAACAACAAGCCTAATTCCAGAAACAGTATAAAATATATTCCGAAGTGGTCTCTTTTATTTTAAATAAGTGTTATAGTTTCTTTCATCTTTGATAGTTGTACTGGGTCCATGTCCTGGATATACAATAGTTTCATCAGGTAGAGTTAGTAATTTTGTTTTTATTGAATTGATTAGAGTATCGTAATCGCCGTCATCGAAATCAGTTCTGCCTATTGAGCGAAAGAATAAAGCATCTCCTGAAAATAGTTTGCCATCAGTATAGTAACTTAAACTTCCTTGAGAATGCCCTGGCGTATGGAATATTTTGATTTTATGATTGCCAATTTCTAAATCTGTATTCTCATCAATGAAGTCTTTTATTACTAAGGGGTTTGATTCTGTTTTTAGACCAAAATATCCCATTTCTCTTTTTAGTCGTCCCAAGTGAAAATTATCATCTTTATGTAAATATATTGGAAGCTCAGGATATTTTTCAGGTATTTCTGTCTCGCCCAAAACGTGGTCAAAATGTCCGTGGGTATTTAGTATGTACTTGATTGTGTAGCCTTGATCGTCCAGTTCTTTTTTTATACTTTCAAATGAACCACCAACATCAATTAATACTGCTTCTTTTGTTTCTTCATCTTTTAATATATAAGTATTAACATCAATTGGTCCGGTTACTTTTATATCAAGTTTCATATTTTCTCCCTTTTTTTAATTTAGTATAACATATTCATAAAAATATTTAATTATGCTATCTTAAAGTTATGAATACATATTCTCAAAAAATAACTTCATTGCAGTCAAATGCAATAAAAGATTTATTTATTAGTTTAAATGCTGTTTTTGATGTTGTTCAATATTCTTTTTGGAGAGCTAAAACGAATACATTTCAAGCAATTTATTATACAAGCGGTAAACTTTTAATCCAAGGAAAGAATATTGAAAATGTTGCAATTGAAGTAGATAAAATTATAGGTGTAAAATCTTGTTTTGAACAATCTAATTTGATAGATTTCAACCAAGAAAAATATATCGGTACTGATGAATCGGGGAAAGGCGATTTCTTCGGACCTTTAGTTGTTGCAGGAGTTCAAGTAGATAAAAATAACAAGCAAAAGTTTATTGAATTGGGTATAAAAGATAGCAAAAAACTTGATGATAAAAAAATATTAATGCTTGCAAATCAAATAAAAGCCAATTCCGTACATTCTGTAGTTGTTATTACACCTGTAAAATATAATGAATTGTATGCTAAGTTCAGTAATCTAAATAAACTTTTAGCGTGGGGACATGCCAGAGCTATTGAAAATATTTTAGAAAAATCTCCTTGCAATTATGCATTGGCAGATAAATTCGGAGATGAAAGTCTCATAAAAAATGCACTAATGCAAAAAGGAAGAAGTATAGTATTGAATCAGATGGTAAGAGCAGAGTCTGATATTGCGGTTGCAGCTGCATCAGTCCTTGCACGTGCTGAATTTGTGAAAAGAATGCAAGAGCTTGAATTGAAATATGAGTTGCAGTTATCAAAAGGTGTTTCAGAAAAAGTTATTCAACAAGCAAAAAACTTCATCTCAAAATATTCTTTTGACAGTTTGAATGAAATTGCCAAAATGCACTTTAAAACAGTTAATGAGTTAAGATAAATTATTCTGTTTCTAATAACTTTTTATATAGTTCCTTTTGTTTTTCAGTAATAGTTTTAGGAATATTAATTGCAATTCTAATATTTAAGTTGCCGTAGCCGCCTGTTTTCTTTGGTAAACCAAGATCTTTTAATCTTAATGTTTTACCATATCTTGTTTCAGGTGGAATTTTTATTCCGATTATCCCGTGCAAAGTTTGAATATCTTTTTTACAGCCAATAACAGCTTCTGCCGGTGTTATTTCTATTGTTTTTGTTAGATTCTCACCATCGATTGTATATTCAGAATCTTTTAATTTTATTACAAAATAAAGGTCACCTTTTCTACCGTAGTTATCAATTTTTCCTTCGCCTTTTAATCTGATTTTTTGACCTTCTTTTACACCTTTAGGAATTTTTACGGATAAATTACGTGACTTACTTACTATACCTGTGCCACCGCATTCACTACATACACTTCCTGCCCCGTTACATTTCATGCATTTCTCTACGGTATTCATTTTGACATTAATTGGTTTGTCACTCATTAAATCTTTTGCTGTAATATTTAAATCTTGTGTTACATCTAAACTTGTTTCTTGCTGATTGCTGTTGCAACAACCGCCTGCTGAACATCCACTTTGACCGGTGGTTCTATTTGCATTTCCAAATAAATCATCATATGAGAAACTTTGCGAAGAAGTTTTTCTTGTTCTTTGAGTTCTTGCGCCTCCCATTAAATCACCAAAGATGGAACTGAAGAAGTCTGAAAAATCTCCACCTGAAAAGCTTTGAGAAAATCCACCTTGGTTAAAATTATTAAAGTTGAATCCTTCAAAACCAGGAGGTGGAGTGAAATTTGCTCCTTGCTGCCAGTTTTCACCAAGGCTGTCGTATCTGTTTTTCTTTTCTTTATCAGATAATACTTCATAAGCTTCATTTATGTCTTTAAACTTGTTAACAGCATCAGGAGATTTGTTTACATCCGGATGATACTGTCTTGCCAGCTTTCTGTAAGCAGATTTTATTTTTGCTTCTGTTGCATTTCTATCTACACCAAGTATTTTATAGTAATCTTTATATTCCATATTCTAAATCTCCTTACTTAAATGATAATATAAAAACTTGCTATAGCTTAAATAATTAATCTTTTTTTAATTATGTTTTTTTATGAAATTATCCTTAAATCTTATTAACAAAATCATTGTTTTTTACTATCATATAAGTATGAAAAAGTATTTGGTTATATTGTTTTTATTGTTTGTTTTGTCTCCGCAAAATGTTTTTGCTGAGATATCTCATATCGATTTGAAAGATAATCTAAGTAATAAAATAAATCCTGCAATTGTAGGTCAAAAACAAATCGAAATTAATTTTAAAAATGAGGATTTTGTCCAAAACAACAAAAGAAATAAACATACAAAGTTAGAATTAAATGATAAAGTTTTAAATTATACTATACAACCTGTTTCAAATGTTTCCGCTATAACTGAAAGTATTATTTATCAAGAAAATCAGATAAATGTAAATGCAATTGACCCACAAAAACAAGGTAATGTTAATTCTTATTATCCTGGATTAAGAGGACCAAATCAATTAGTAATTTATACTCCTGCATACGGATTAAGAACCGGTACAAATGAGTTTGGTACTGAGGCTATTGTTGAAAATAACATGGTTGTTCGTTTAAATGGGGCTGATTCTATTATTCCAAAAAATGGTTTTGTAATTTCAGGACATGGCAAGGCTAAAACATGGATTATTAAGAATATTCAAGTAGGCTCAAAAGTTTATCTTGACAGGAATGATAATTCATTAAAAGTCTTTTTGACTCCGGATAGCCTTGTTTATGCTGCTAAAGAAAAGATTAAGGAAGTAAGCGGACTTATCGAATATTATAGGCAAAAAGATATTCTTTATAGTGATAAAACAGCAAGTGAATATCTTGAAAACTCAAGAGAACTTCTGCGAAGAGCTGAGAAAAAACCGGAAAAAACACAGTCTTTTATTACTGATGCCATGTCTTCTTTGGATGATGCAATTAAAAATGCGATACCGTATTTGAATAATGAATTGAAAGGTGTATGGGTTCGTCCTGTTGAAAAAACACCTGCACAAATTATAAAAACTATAGACAGAATGAAAAATGCAGGAATAACTGATATATTTTTGGAAACATATTTTCATGGTAAAACGATATATCCAAGTAAATATCTAAAGGATAATGGCGTAATATGGCAAAGAGAAGAATTTTTAGGCTTTGATCCATTGGAAATATGGATTAGTGAAGCACATAAAAGAAATATGAAAGTTCATATTTGGTTTGAAAGTTTTTATGTTGGTAATGATAATCCGCAGACTACACCTAATCACGTTTTGAGTGTATATCCAATGTGGGCAAATAAAAGACTTTCAAATTATGATTCAGATAAACCTGTTCCTTCTCTTTCTGAACATAACGGTTATTTCCTTGATCCTGCGAATATTCAAGTTCAAACATATCTTTTAGGTATTTTAAGTGAAATAATTTCTAACTATGAAATAGATGGTATAAATCTGGATTATGTAAGATATCCTCAAACAGTTGATCCATCATACCCCAATTATGCTTCAACAAATTGGGGATATACAAAAGTTGCTAGAGATGAATTCAAGACTATGTATGGACTTGATCCTATTGATATTGTTTATGGTACCGGGGATTGGCAATTATGGACATTATATCGACAACGACAAATATCTGAATTTATTAAAAACGTAAAAAAACTTACTCAAGATACTAATATAATACTAACAACAGTTGTTTTTCCTGATTTAAAAAAAGCTTCTGCTACAAAAATGCAAAATTGGAAGGTTTGGTCGATGAATAATCTTGTTGATGGTTTTACTCCTTTAATTTTAACAGGTGATAAAAATACTGCAGTATTGCTTTTAAAAGATATATTTAATAATACAAGTCCTACAACGAAAATTTATCCGGGATTATTTGTTACTTTTATGGGTGGACCTTTTGAAGATTTGTTGATTCAAATACATAAAACAAGAGAGTTCAGAGCAAAAGGTTCTATAATATTTGATTATGCTCATTTAGATGATACATATATTGAAGCTTTAAAAACCCGAGTTTATAACCGAGATTATGAACATCGAGAATTTGAGTTGAAAACCCCTGAAAATTATGTGCCGCAAGTAAAGTATAATGAAAAGAAAAAGAAAAGATTTTGGAGAAGAGATAATGACAATAATTAATTTTACAAAAATGCAAGGGTTGGGCAATGATTTTGTGATTCTTGACTATGAAGAATATAAAAAAACTAATAAAACTCCTCAAGAACTTGCATTAAAATTATGCGACAGACATTTTGGTATTGGTGCAGATGGTTTAATTATTGTTAATCCTGATACTAATGATACTGATATAGGATGGATTTTTTATAATAATGACGGTTCAATTGCACAAATGTGCGGGAATGGAATAAGATGTTTTGCTAAATATGTTTTTGAAAAAGGTTATGTAAATAAAAAAGAATTTTCGGTTGAAACTAAAGCCGGAACAATTATTCCTAAAATTTTAGATAATGGACTTGTTCGGGTTAATATGTCTCAGCCTATTTTAGAACCGGAGAAAATTCCTGTAAAAGTTAATAATAACTTGAATTTTGAGGTTGTTGTATCAGATAGAACATTTATTGCAAATGCAGTTAGTATGGGAAATCCTCATTGCATTATTATTACTGATGAAAATACAAAGGAATTGGCTTTAAAGTATGGTCGTGAAATTGAGACGCATTCTTTATTCCCTGAAAAAACTAATGTTGAGTTTATAAAAATTTTATCACGTGATGAAATTAATTTGGATGTATGGGAAAGAGGTTGTGCAATTACTCTGGCATGTGGAACAGGGGCTTGTGCCAGCGTAACTGCTGCTATATTAAACGGTTTATGTGATAATAAAGTAAAAGTAAATTTACCTGGCGGACAGCTCTTAATTGAGTGGGATGGTAATATTAACGATACAAAACATGATATCTTTATGTCTGGCAGAGCTGATTATTCTTTTACGGGAAAAATTGAAGTATAGACCTTATACTAATTGCAAAGACTAAAAACATAGGTTAATATTAACTTATGAATCTTTTGGAAATTAAAAATCTTAATCTGAGCTTTCATTCTGATGACAAAGATTATCAAGCGTTGCATAATATAAATTTAGAATTGGAAAAAGGACAAATGCTTGCTCTTGTCGGAGAATCTGGCTGCGGTAAGACAATTACTGCTATGTCTGTTCTAAGGTTGCTTGCTCCAAATGCAAAAATTACATCGGGGAAAATAATATATAATGGTAAAGATTTACTTTCTTTACCGGAAAAGGAAATGCAATATATTAGAGGTCGAGAAATAGCACTTGTTCCGCAAGATCCTATGACGTCTTTGAATCCTCTTTATACTATAGGTTCTCAGCTTTTAGAAGTTATTGAAGTTCATCAAAATGTAAAAGGAAAAGAAGCTGAAAAAATAGCGATTGATGTTTTAGACTTGGTAAAAATTCCAAATGCAAAAGAAAGACTAAAAGCATATCCTCACGAATTTTCGGGTGGAATGCGCCAAAGAGTAATAATTGCTATGGCCATAGCTTGTCAATCAAAAATTATAATTGCTGATGAACCGACT
>DVJT01000049.1 GCA_018716565.1 Candidatus Avigastranaerophilus faecigallinarum
GACTATTTGGGGGCTAATCTCGATTCTCTGTTTAAACAGCATTTCATTAAGTTTAATCATTATAGTAATCGGATTAAGCAAACAAGAAAGAAATATGATAAGTACATTCTTAAAGAATAAAATGAAATAAATAGCAATAACATATATACTTTCTGATTATTGCCAATTAGTACCAACAATTTTAGAATCAACTCCTTTTTTTTGACTTATTTCAAACGGAATCAACTTTAAGATAGACTCCATATGATCATATGTCAAAATTAAGTTTATAAAACAAAGATATTATGCCGTTAATAAACGAATATTTAATCTTACTATTCCTATATATAGTTACATGTTTATGGGTAATACAAAAATATTATAAACGAAAATTAGGTGTATTTCAAGTTCCTTTTATTTTTAGTTTAGCCAGTGTACTAATGATGACCCCCCAATTTTGTGTAATCATCTATAATACACATTATGATCCTAATTTATTATGGGATTTAACTTATTGTATGATAACATCAACATTAGCACTCTCTTTTGGATGGGATAAAGCGCAAGATTCCTCAATATATTCTTGTAGAGATATTGATTTAGTAAAATCCAAAAATACTTTTTTGGCACTCTTCTTAATAGGTTTATATTGTGCAATACAAAGTTATCTCCAAGTAGTAGCTCATTTTCTCTCTGACCAAAGTGATATTAGAACTAATCATACTTATCAAATACTCCTATTCTTTATGTTATATTTTGATATAGGAATGTTTTATGCTTTAACATATATCATCAAAGGGAAAAAAGCATCTAAAATTATCTATTTCATTTTAATCATAAGCAGCATTTATTACCTCTATATCATACTAATGTTAGCAAGACGAACTCTTGTTGTAAAACTTTTTATGTCACTAGGGATATTAGTTGCAATGTTAAAACCACGATGGCAAAAAGCTATTAAAATAATTATTATCCTATTTTTTACAACTGGAACAATATACCAAGCTAGTATAGCTTTAATACGAGGAAATCTTCGTGACAATAAAGAAGAAAAAGAGCAAATAGATATATGGGAAAATTATAAACAATCATATATATCTCCAAATCTTGTCCATGGCATGGATTTAGGAAATGCTGCATTATTTATAAAACACGCAAAAGACAATAGTACTTATACTTTTGGTCTATCTTTTTGGGATGACATTGTTACATGGTATTTTCCTAGCTTTATATTTGGGAAACAAGGAAAAGAGGATTTAAAACTAGCAGGAACAAATGATAAGTACATAACAAGCGTTACCCATAATGTAACAACACAAACAGGTTATTATGAGGCTTTTGAAGCTTTTTGGTATCTAGGATTTATTTTATTTTACATCTTTGGATATATTTTTGGGTATGTATGGAAGCGAATTGGCTATTCCTCATTATATCTTATTGTCTATTTATGCTTTATGTTTCATATACCAAGCTTAGCTTCTCATGGATTTAGTTTTGTAGTTGGGCAAATAGAAACATTTATTGTTTTCTGCTTACCTATAATAGGAAAATTTATATATAAAAAAAAGATTATAAGACAACGTATATTAAAACAGATTCGTTAAATACATTTTTACCCAACAATAATTACAATGAACAAATATCTTTCTTATAAAATATTATTTTTCAATTTTATCTTATCTGTCCTCATCGTTCTTTTGCATTCTAACTGCAAAGTAACATTAGGATGGAATAACGACGGAACAAACTTATCAAATTTTATAGAATTATTGACGACATACATATGTTGTATTGGACATATAGCTGTTCCCATGTTTTATATAATATCAGCATATCTTTTTTATCACAATATTTCCACACTAAAAGATACTTTATCCAAAATAAAAAAAAGAATAAAAACATTACTCATTCCATATTTATTATGGAATACTTTTTTTGTATTCATTTTTTTGGTTATTTTACATTCCCCTCTTTCTAAATACTTACATATGAATAATAATCTGAATTCAATCCATAGCATATTAATAGCAATTATAAATTCAGATTTAACCCCATTGTGGTTTATAAAAAATTTATTTATATTCACAATTTTATCTCCCGTTATACGATTGGCAACACAAAAAACATTATCCACCATTTTCTGCATTATTTTATCTTGCATAATAGTATATATAAGTAACAATATAAACTATTATAACCCTTTGTATTGGTTACCTATATATCTCACAGGTATATTATTCACCAAGAAAAAACTAACATCTTTTTTCACAAAAAAAGAAAGTTCAAAAACATTAATATTTTTATACTTAGTAAGTTTCATTACACTTATGATATTGGCTGTTCATTTTGATTTCATGTACCTATACAGATTAATAGCACCAATACTTTTATGGAAAATCTCCGACCCTATATTAACGCAGTTTTCTATTAAACCAAAATTTTATTGGAAATATTCATTTTTCATATATTGCACACATTTTTTCGTTATAAATATAGTTCAGAAATTATTATATTTACTTTTAGGAAATTCTAATATAGATTATCTTATAATCTATATATCAACCCCTATAATTGTCCTTCCAGTATGTATCCTTATAGCTAAAACACTAGACAATAAAACAAACTTTATTTACAAAATAATAACAGGAAATAGATAGCAAAAAATGAAGGTATTATTAGTACACCCAGGGAAACAGCATTCTTTTGAAACAGCTAAAGCATTAAAAGAAGCAGGAGTTTTTTACAAATATGTAACAACAGTTTACGATAAAGACAATTCTCTCACAAATAAGATAAAACATTTACTAAAAGGGAAAAATTTTAAAAAAGCAAATACAAGAAAATGTCCATATCTAAAGGACGAGGAAGTCATACAAATATACGAATGGTGGGGATTGTTAGTTCTTCTTATATCCAAGTTACCTTTTCTTTCAAAATTATATTTCCATTTAAACATAGCATTATCAAATCATTTCGCAGATAAAGCAGCCCAAATCGCAATAAAAGAGAACGTAGATGCAATTATTGTATACGATGGTATTTCTAGAAAAGGTCTTAAATATATCAAAACACAAGCTCCTCAAATTACAACAATAATGGATGTTTCAATTTCAATGCGTCCATTTATGAAAGCTAATTTTGAAAAAGATATGAAAAACTATCACCACAATGGATTTTATAAAGAGGAAGCATATCTATGGAATATAAAATACGAAAAGGTAATTCGTGAAGAATTAAAATATGTTGATTACTTTTTTTCTCCTTCTAATATTGTAACTAAAAGTTTGGAATTTTGTGGTATAGATAGAAAAAAAATAAAAATAGTTCCATACGGTGTCAACATCAATAAATTTCAATTCACAGAGAAAAAAAACACGAATAATAAAGCACTTAAATTAATTTATGTAGGGCAGATATCATATAGAAAAGGTCTGCACCATTTGCTTAAAATTATAAAAGAATATAGCCCTAATGAGATTGAAATAAATTTAGCAGGCTCATTCAATGAAAACAATGAAATTATAAAACAATATCATGGCATTAATAATATCAATTTTCTAGGTTTTGTTACACATGATATTTTAGCACAAAAGTATCAAGATGCTGACTTGTTCGTTTTTCCTACACTAGGTGAAGGATATGGTATGGTTGTACTAGAAGCATTAAGTACAGGAACTCCTGTTCTTATATCAAACCTTGCAGGAGGAGATGATGCAATTGAAAACTACAAAAACGGACTTGTATATGAAGCAACTTCCGAAGCATCTCTTAAAAGCGCATTAGATTGGTTTATTGAACATCGCGATATGATTCCACAAATGTCTAAAGAAGCATATGAAACAGCTCAAAAATTAACGTGGGAAAAATATCATAAATTATATGCTGAAAACATTCTTAATATTTTAAACAAATGATGAGAGTTGGAATTGTCACATTACCTTTTCATTTTAATTATGGAGGTATTTTACAAGCATTTGCTTTACAAAAAGCTATACAAAACTTAGGATTTGAACCGATCATTATAGAACAGCCTAGCAATAACATAAAACAAGTTTTAAAACAAAAGTTATATAAAAGATCAAATATATACAAGTTCGTAAAAGAAAACTTCAATCTATTAAAACTTCATGAACCTTTTTGCGATGATGAATTAAGCATAAATAACATAAATATATTAGTGGTAGGGAGTGATCAAGTATGGCGTCCTGATATGGGTATTAATAGAAAAAAAAACGTAGATAGATATTTTTTAAAAACAGTTCCTCCAAATTGTATTCCTAAAATTGCATATGCTGCTTCTTTTGGCATTGACCATTGGGATTTTACAGACATAGAAACAAATACAGCTCAAAATTTAATAAATGAATTTTCATATATATCTGTAAGAGAAACATCTGGAATAAAGTTATGTTCTCAATTTTTAAAGATCAACAATGCAATACAAGTACTTGACCCTACAATGTTGTTAGAAGCAGAATGCTATAAAAAAATATTAATAGAATCACCATTCAAAACCAAAAAACAACACTGCTTCACCTATTTATTAGATTATAACAATCCAAGCAATCAAAATATTATCAATTCTTTATTGCATAAAGATATTGAATTGTTAACAGCAAAAGTTGAACGTAATATCCTAAAAAAATTTTTCAATACCCAAAATAGCATTGAAAAATGGTTATCTGCTATTTACTATAGTGATTTAATAATTACTGACTCTTTTCATGGATGTGTTTTTTCTATCCTTTTTCACAAAAATTTTTATGTAATAAGTAATTCTGCTGGTGGAAATACAAGAATTCAATCTTTACTATCATTGTTTGGACTCAATAATAGATTAATAACCAATAACTATATACCCCAACAAACATCTACTATTAATTGGAATATAGTCGATATAAAATTACAAACACAAAGAAAAGAATCTATATTTTTTCTACAAAAAGCTTTAAAAGAATGCTCCAAATAACAAATAAACAAGATTGCTGTGGATGTTATGCCTGTGTTCAAAGATGTCCAAAACAATGCATAAGAATGGAATCTGATGAAGAAGGTTTTGAGTATCCAATTATAGATAAAGAACAATGCATTAATTGTGGTCTATGCAACAAAGTATGTCCCCAAACAACACTCTCCTACTCCAAACAACCAATAAATATTTATGCCATCAAACATCCAGATCAAGAAATACAATTACAATCCTCATCAGGAGGAGCTTTCTCATTAATCGCTGAATGGGTTATTCAAAAAGGAGGAGTTGTTTTTGGAGCTATATTCGATGATAACTGGAATGTTATTCACGGATATACCGAGAGCATTAGTGGTCTAGAAAAGTTACGAATGAGTAAATATGTACAAAGCAAAATTGGACTTTCTTTTATTCACACAGAAAATTTTCTAAAAAAGGGAAAAATAGTCATGTTTGTTGGAACTCCCTGCCAAATCCATGGTCTAAAACTTTTCCTACGAAAAGACTATGAAAATTTAATAACTGTAGACTTTGTTTGCCATGGGGTTCCAAGCCCTAAAATATGGAAAATATACCTAAATAAAACTGCTAAGACAAACGATATAAAACAAATTTCTTTCAGAAACAAAAAACTAGGTTGGGAAAATTATAGTTTTGTTTTACAATACAAAAAACAGAAAAGTCTATCAGAAACTTTAAGAAAGAATCCATATCTAAGAGGATTTATACATGACATATATTTACGCCCATGCTGTTATGTATGCAAAAACAAAAGTTTCAAAAGTGGTAGTGACTTCACATTGGCCGATTTTTGGGGTATTAAAAATACATACCCTAACCTATATGATAAAAACGGAATATCTTGCTTAACTATAAACACAATACATGGCATGGAAATATTTCCTAACATGAATATACAAGGAACACAAGTAAATTACAATAAAGCTTTGCAATATAATCCTAGTTTCGAACATTCTGTAAAAATGCATCATTTCCGCAAATTATTTTTCAAATTAATACATTATATACCTTTTAATCAACTAGTTATTACAATTCAAATTATCAACAAATTATATAAACTCATTATCCGCAAATAGATCACATCCAATTTTATATCCTATGCAATTTCCTATTAAAATATTATACATAAACGGAGGTCTTATGAACCGAGGTGGTATAGAATCATACATGATGAACTATTACCGTCACTTTGACCATAAAATAATTCAAATAGATTTCGTAGTACATAATGCTGGAGGTTATGGGTATTACGATGAAGAAATTAAAAATTTAGGGGGACAAATTTTTACTCTTCCACAAAAAAGCAAACATCCTTTAAGTTATACAACTCTGTTAAAAACAATACTAAAAAAAGGGAATTACAAAATTATTCATACCCATATGGATGCCATGGGAGCGTGGGTACTAAAGGTAGCTCAAAATTGTGGTATTCCTGTACGAATCGCTCATAGTCATAACACTAAACATTTAACAAATAACCCTATAAAACTATTTTTCCTAGAACAAGCTAGAAAAAAAATCAATCAGTATGCCACTCACCGAATGGCTTGCTCCGAGATGGCAGGCAAATGGTTATTTAAAGACCAACCTTTTCAGATCATCAGAAATGCAATAGAAGCTGAAATGTTCAAATTTAATCCCGAAGCACGTAGACAAATAAGGCAAAAATACAAT
>DVJT01000050.1 GCA_018716565.1 Candidatus Avigastranaerophilus faecigallinarum
ACATTAAAAGGATGTGTCATAGCTTCTGCAGAAAACTCTTCAAATAAATCAGGTTTTTCTTCCAAAAGATTTGCTATGAGTTGTTTTTTTCCTTCAGGTTCAAAGGACGTAACTGCTCTCATAAAATTATCATCAGTCATAGAGCCCATTTGCTGCAAAATTGTATCTCTATCATCGTAGCAAGATTGACCTGAAATATTTTCCATCATTTTTTGAAGTTGTTCTTCATCAACATCTTCAAGTGCTTTCATAAACATATTTCTATCAATTTTGTCGGATGTAAAGAATTCATCCATATACTTTTCAGGAATTGAGTTTAGAAATTTATTTGAATCCATTGTACTTAAAACAACAGTAGCCAAAGATTCCGGCGGAAGATTTTGCATTAATTTTATCAATGCATCATGAGTAAAAATACTCAGTCCTAAAACCATTTCTTTTGGATCTAGATATTCCATAATCATCATCAAGTCATTTTGATTCATATTCATCAAAATTAAATATCTGTTTTTAGGATTAATTAGTTGGAATACCTTAGCAAGCTCTTCAGGATTTGTAGTAATTTGCAGCATAAATTTTGCAGCAGCAGTATTACCTTTTGCTGCTTCTGTCTGCATAATTTGCACAACACTCATATTCTGATACTGCTGCATTGCATAAGTACCAATATTATATTGGCTGCACAAATAAGATAAATCTAAATCTAAACTGATCATATCTGCCTGAATTAATATAGTACTATATTATAATAAAGTTATTTTTTAGAGTTAAATTGAAGAAAAGCTTAAAAATGTTATAAAATTTTACAAATAAAATTTTTCCCAATAGAAAGATTTTTATTATTAACATATAATATTTAACAGGTAGATTATGAAAAAATTATTTCAATTATTAATATTATTCTGTATATTTTCAGCTTCTTTAAATCAATGTTTTGCAGAGCAGTCTTTTGATGAGAAGAAAAAAGAAATCATTGCTTTATATAATTCAAATAATTTGGAAGAAGCCTATAAAATGATTTCAAAAATTACTGAAGATGAACGAGACTATGAATTATGGTACCTTTTAGGCAACCTATCACAAGATTTTGATAATGATGTAAATGCTTCATTCTTTTTACAAAAGTCAATTATAATGAATCCTAAATTTGATAAAGCACATTATAATTTAGGTAACATATACTTAAAAGATAAAAAATATAATTCTGCAATTAACGAATATAAGTTAGCAATTAAGTATAAGAAAGATTTTCCTTATTATTATTATAATTTAGGCTGTGCACATTTAGGATTAAAAGAATATAAAGAAGCACGAAACGCATTTAAAAAAGCGATACAATTAAAAAGTGATGATGCAAAGTTTTATTATAATTTAGCATTTGCTTATAAAAATTTAGGAAACGAAAAAGAACTAAAAAAAACACTAGACTTATATAATAATTTAAAAGACAAAGAAGAAATATAAATTATGTATGATTATTTAAAAGGACATCTTGTAACAAAACAAGCAAATTCATATAGAGGCGCTCATATAGTTCTTGATGTGAACAATATAGGGTATTTAATCTTAACAGGTAAAAGTACAATTGAAAAACTTAATGAAAATGAAGAAGTAAAAATATATGTTTCATTAACACATAAAGAAGATTCAATGAGCCTAACAGGATTTACTACAAAAGAAGAAAGAGACATTTTCAATATACTTCAAAGTGTATCAGGTATCGGTGTAAAATTAGCATTATTAATACTTGATGAATTTTCTATTCCCGAACTGATAGACATAATGATAACAGAAAATGCAAAAGAACTTTCACGAGCAAAAGGTGTTGGGGCAAAAGTTGCACAAAAGATTATTATTGAATTAAAAGACAAATTAATAAACTGGTCTAACGTAACGCCTGTAGATGTTTCTGATATAAATATAAAAGATATAGAACAAGAAAGTATAGTTGAAGTCCAAAGTGTATTAATTTCACTTGGTTATTCAGTAAATGAAGCAAAAACAGCAATAAAAGAAGTTTTAAATTACAAAAAAGATTGTACAAAGACAGAAGATATTCTTAAGTATTCTCTTGAATACCTGTCAAGAATGGCATAAAAGAGGCACATTATGAAAGTATTATTTGCAACATTTGAACTGGCACCTTTTACAAAAGTCGGAGGACTTGCTGATGTTATGGGGTCATTGCCAAAGTATTTGCAGTCTGATGATATGGAAATGGCTATATTTACACCGTTAATAGGCAGTATTAATCAAGAGAAATATAATATTCAAGAAATTCCAAACTCACAACTAAGACTTAAATTCGGCTATGCTGCAGAATATATTTTTACACTCAAAATGTGTAAACTGCCAAATACAAATATAAATGTATTTTTTATAGATAATCCTAAATTTTTCTCTTGTTTTAATTGTGTATATCCTTCAGGAATTGACAGTTGGTATGAACAAGAGAGATTTATTACTTTTTCAAAAGCAATATTAGAATATGCAAGACTTTTAAATTTCAAACCAGATATTATTCACTGTAACGATTGGCATACATCAATGATTCCTGTATGGATAAAAACTTCATACAAGAATGATGAATTTTATAAAAATACAAAAACGGTATTTTCAATTCACAATCTTGCATATCAAGGACAATATTTTAAGGAGATATTGGACTTTGCAGGATTAAATCCTGATGAAGTATTTCACCAATATGGTCTTGAGCACTATGGAGCATTAATTTGGATGAAAGGTGCTATCAATTATGCAGATAAAATTATTGCCGTATCACCAAACTATGCACAGGAAATATTAACAAGCGAATATGGTGAAGGTTTAGATTGGACTTTAAATAACAATAAAGATAAACTATGCGGTATTTTAAACGGAATTGATTATCAGGAATTCAATCCTGAAACAGATAAATTAATAAAATATAATTATTCTGTAGATAACATAAAAAATAAAGAAAAGTGCAAGCAAGAAATAGTAAAAGAATACTGGTTAGAATATAAAAAGGACAGACCTTTAATAGCAATAATATCAAGACTTGTTGAACAAAAGGGTATTGATCTGTTAAAAGCAGTAGAGAATGATTTAATGAAGCTTGAAGCAGATATAATCATATTAGGAACAGGCGAAAAAAGATATGAAGACTTTTTCACTTGGATAAGTTACAACTCAAAAAATATTCGTTCAAGAATAGAATACAGAGCGGATTTATGCAATAAAATATACGCTGGTGCAGATATGTTCTTAATGCCTTCAAGATTTGAGCCGTGCGGGCTATCACAATTAATAGCTCTAAAATATGGAACGATACCTATTGTAAGAGCAACAGGAGGACTTGAAAATACCGTTAATGCATATCCAAACAAAAACGCTGATGGATTTAAATTTTATAACTATAATGCTCATGAAATGCTTAATACAATCCAATATGCAATAGATACATATAAAAATAAAAAAGAGTGGAATAGTCTTATTAAAAATGCAATGAGTGCTGACTTTTCTTGGACAAAAAGTGCTCAAGAATACAAAAAAGTCTATATGTCACTTATAAAATAATTTAATATTGAACATTAATATGAAAAATTTTTCTAACTAAATCAAAATACATAGGTAATAGTTCTGTATTAGTAATACCTTTTCTAGCTTTTGTATTTATTATTTTTTTATTTGGATAACTATCTTGTGAATATAAATTCAATATAACAATTTCAGGTATATTACCCAATCTGGCAGGAGCACAATTTCCCAAGCCGCTCGTAATAAAGATATGTTTATTATTTTCAACAACATACCCTTTAATATAACGCTGAGCATACATTGATGAACAAAAAATGCCACCTAAAAACGGCAGATAAATTTGACCGCCATGAGTATGTCCACTCAAAGTTAACGCAGTATAACCCGGAATAAAAGGAAATGTATCAGGATTATGAGATAATACAATTATGGAAGAATTTATATCTCTCTTGATTAAATTTTTATCATAGTCATAATGCCAAAAATCTTTCAACCCATATAAAATAACATTCTTATTGTTTAGTTTTATATTGCAGGACGAGCCATCTAATACTTTTATATCAGCAGCTTTTAAAATTTTATGAATAGATGGATTAGGTTTATAATCATGATTTCCTAACACGGAATATACACCATATTGAGAAGAAAAATTTGAAAAAATTTCAGATATTTTTTCAGATGGTATACCTGATTTAGAAAGTCTGATTGAATCAACATCACCTAAAAGCAAAATAAAATCAGGTTTTTGCTTATTTGTTTTTTTAACAATTCTTTTTAATTGCCATTCATCCATACCAAGACCGCCTATATGCAAATCAGATAGAACAGCAATTTTCATACCGTTATGTTCTGTTTGAAAATTGGGCAAATATAAATTCTGTTCATTAACTCTAATCAATCTCGGCTCTATAAATATTGAATAAATAGCAATTAATAATACAAAATATAAAAATATGCGTATGATCCAGATAAGTATTTTTTTATAAATTGCAAATTTCATCATAAACTTTTTTTATTTCTTTAATATCTTGCCACATTAGCCACTTGGGACTGCCTTTTTCTCTTGAATCATTTCTTAAAAGGTATGAAGGATGAAAAATCGGCATCATTTTTTCACCATTTGGTCCATCGAACCACTTGCCTCTGACCTTTGTAATACTAGGATATTCTGGAAGAAAAGTATTCAAAGCCACGCGTCCGCATATTAAAATAATTTTCGGTTTTAATATTTTCAATTGAGCATCAAGATACTCTTTACAAGCAGCTTTTTCTTCAGGAAAGGGATCTCTGTTTTCTGGTGGTCTGCATTTTAATGTATTACAGATATAAACATCTTTCTCCCGAGATAAACCAACACACTCAAAAATTTTATCTAGCAATTGACCGGCCTTACCAACAAAAGGCTTACCTTTTTGATCTTCCCAGTATCCAGGTGCTTCCCCGACTAAAACTAAATTGCTGTTTGGATTCCCATCAGAAAAAACAATATTTGTCCTGGTTTTGGACAAAGCACATTTCTGACATTTCAAACATTTATTTTTTATTTCTTCTAATTCTTCAAACATAAAATTATTTTAAAAGATTCAAATAAAATAATAAATTATATATTAAAAATTATGTTAATTTCTTGCCTGAATTTGATAAATTCGTTTCAATATTAATATGAGCGATAATAAAGACAAAGTAATAAATTTATTTAAAAAGACTCCAAAAGAAGGCGATACTGCGCGTCAGCGCTTTTTCAAAGGTTTTCAATATGTAAAAATAACAAAAGATGAAAACGGTAATTATTTTAAAGAAGAAGCACTAAGAGAGTATGCACAGAAATGTTTTTTTATAGTTACAGTAATGAAACACAATGGAATAGGCGTAGGGCTTTATAAATATAAAGTACCATACGAATCATTACTGAACTTTTTTAATCAATTCAGAAACAATAAGTCTTATGGAGAAATTATAGATATAGAAAGATATGTTCCGGAAGATTTAGCATAAATGAATCAAGAATTACCAATAGAAAATCAATGTTTATTGTATAAAATAAAAAAGCCATACCAATATATAGGTTCAGAATATTTAAGTTATAATAAAGACTTTGAAACAGCAGAAGTAAAAATAGCTTTTGCGTTTCCTGATAAATATGAAATAGCCATAAGTAATCTGGGGCAAAAAATTCTATACGATATTGTAAACTCTGACAAAAGATATATGGCAGACAGGGTTTACGCACCGGATATTGACTATAAAGAAGAATTAATTAAAAACAATCTGCCAATTTTAACATTAGAAAGCAAGAAACCGGTAAAATATTTCGACATTATCGGATTTTCACTTCAATATGAACTTGCATACCCAACAATGCTTGAGATGATAGAATTATCAGGTTTGCAAGTTGAAAGAAGGAAAAGAGAAGAAAAAGACCCTATAATAATGGCTGGTGGTCCTTGCTGTTTTAACCCAAGACCAATACAAGATTTTATTGATATATTCCTTATTGGAGACGGTGAAGAACTTATAATTGATGTTCTTGAAAAATATAAAGAATTAAAAGATAAAAATAAAACAAAAACAGAAATAATAAAAGAATTATCTAAGATTGAAGGGGTTTTTGCACCACAAGAACAAAATAAAACAAAAAAAAGAATTTTTGATATATCAAAACTAAATAGAGCACCCAAAGCACCTGTTCCTTATTCTTCAAGTGTACATGACAGAACTATTATAGAAATAAGAAGAGGCTGCGGAAGAATGTGCCGTTTTTGTCAAGCAGGACACATAAATCTTCCAATTAGAGAAAGAAAAGCCGAAGATATAATAAATATGGTTAAAGAATCTGTGTCAGAAACAGGCTATGACGAATATTCATTACTTTCACTCTCTTCAAACGATTATAAAAATATAGAAAATGTAATTGAATCATTAAGTGAAGAAATGAATAAAAAGAAAGTATCAGTATCACTTCCAAGTCAAAGAATAGACCGCTATAGTACAAAACTTGCTGAACTGGTAAGAGGAGTAAGAGCAACAACTGCAACTCTAGCCCCTGAAGCTGGAAGTCAAAGACTAAGGAATGTAATAAATAAAAACCTGACAGAAGAACAAATTACAGATACAATTTTAAATTGCTACAAAACAGGATTCAATCATATAAAACTATATTTTATGATAGGTCTGCCAACTGAAACTTACGAAGATCTTGATGAAATGGCTGAACTGTTCAATAAAATAAAATATAGAAGTAAACTTATAAAAAAAGAACTTGAGTTAAAAGACAGCCTAACTCTAACCTGCACCGTATCAATTTTTGTACCGAAACCGTTTACACCATTCCAATGGTTTGGACAAAACTCTCAAGAAGAAATAAGAAATAAAATAAAATATCTTTTAGATAAAGTCAAAACAATAAAAGGTGTAAAAATAAATTATCATAATAGTTTTACATCAAAAGTTGAAAGTGCATTTACAAGAGGAGATGAAAAATATAATAAATTCTTCCTTGAATTACACAAAAAAGGAGTATATTTATCAACTTGGGATGAAAATATAGATAAAAATTTATGGGAACAAACAGCACTAGAGTGCGGATTCAATATAGATGAAGAGGCACAAAGAAGTTATTCATTAGAAGAGGATTTACCGTGGGATATCATTGATACAGGACTAAGCAAAGAATGGTTAAAAGAACAATATAATAATGCAATTAAAGCTGCAAATATAATTCCTTGCGAGTTTTCTTGTGTTAATTGCGGTGTATGTACAAATTTAAAAACACACAAAATTCTTGATAATGAATTTAAATCAATAAACAAAAAAGAAGATAATATTGAACAAAAAATATCTGAAACTTATAAATACAGACTGAAAATATCAAAAAAAGAAGAAATGAGATACATCTCTCATCTTGACTGGCAGAACACAATAATAAAAGCACTATACCGATCCGGTTTAAATTTGGTTTTTTCACAAGGTTTTAACCCATCACCTAAATTTTCACTTGGGATAGCACTCCCAATCTTTGTTGAAAGTGAATGTGAACTTATAGATATAGAAATATATGACAACATAGAAGAAGAAAATCTTGCTGAAAAACTTAATAAAGTTCTGCCATCAAAAATAAGAATTATAGATGCAAATAAAATAGATAAAAATACTCCAGCCATTGATATTATGGCACAATGGGCATCATATTCTTTTGAACCGGTTATTGAGGGTATTTTACAAAATAAAGATTTGTTGTATATTAAAGAAGTAATATCTTCAAGTAATGAAATATTTATAGAGAAGATAAATAAAAAAGGTATAAAAAAACTTGTAAATATAAAACAATCAATAAAGTCAATAGAAGTAGAAGAAAACAAACTTCAAATGATTTTAAAAACAGGACAATCAGAAGAAATTCCGTCAGTGAAACCTGATGATGTTATAAGCCTGTATAGACCTGATATTAACTTTAAAATCATAAGAAAAGCTTTCTATGACAAAGATATGAACAAGTTGTAAGAGTTTACAATTAGAAAAGGAAAAAGTATGTCAAAAGCAATAGTTGTAGCAGAAAGAGATAATATTGCAGCAGTAATTGAAGATGGTAAAGTTTGTGAATTTTATGTACATCGTGGCGATATGCTATTAAATGATGTATATTTAGCTACTGTAGATAATATATTACCAAGTATTGATGCTGCATTTGTAAATGTAGGCTACGATAAAATGGGTTTTTTACACGCACATGACACAATAGGTAAAGGCACTTTAAAAGAAAAACTATCACCAAAACAAAAAATTATAGTACAAGTTGTAAAAGAACCTGTAGGACATAAAGGTCCAAGAGTTTCAACAATGATTAGTTTACCCGGAAGATTTTTAGTATTAATGCCACAGGAAACGGGTATAAATGTATCAAGAAAAATTGTAAATCAAAAAGAAAGAGCAAGATTAAAATCTATTATAAGTCTTTTAAAACCTGTAGGAATTGGAGTTATAGTAAGAACAGAAGCAGAAGGACAATCTGATGCTGATATTCAAGAAGATATGGAAATTCTTCTTGAAAAATGGAATACTATTGTTACAGCAGCAGAAACAAGACCGGCACCAAGCTTATTATATAGAGACCAAGACCTGCTATACAGAGTTATGAGAGAAGCTTGCAGTGAAGATGTTGATGAAATTATCTTAGATACTTCTTACGGAGTTCATAGAACCCAACAAATTTTACAAAACTGGAATATGAATAAAAATATAGACGTAAATGTATATAAAGGTTCCGAAACATTACTTGTAGCCTCAGGCATTGTAAAAGAAATAAAAGCAGCACTTCAAACAAAAGTAAATCTTCCAAGCGGAGGCTATTTATTCATACAAACAACAGAAGCACTCACTGTAATAGACGTAAACAGCGGCAAATTTGTAAGTTCAACAACACAAGATGAAACTATCGTAAAGACCAATCTTGAAGCAGTACACGAAATAGCACGTCAATTAAGATTAAGAAATATCGGAGGTATGGTAATTGTCGACTTTATTGATATGAATAACAGACGTGATAAACTCGCAATTATGGAAGAACTTGAAATTGCGCTTGATAAAGACAAAGCAAAACCGCAAGTAGGTCAACTTTCAGATTTAGGCTTGGTAGAATTAACAAGACACAGACAAGGACAAAGTCTATCTGAAATATTCGGAAAAAAATGTCCGCATTGCCAAGGCACCGGTTATATAGCTGACGATTTAAACTTCTCAGCGCCTGTTGTAGAAGGTGAAATAAAAGCTAAAGCAGCAAAGCTAAAAATTCCGGCTCAACAAATAAAAAATAAAACACCAAACTACAAACAAAATAAAGTTTTCAACAATCCGAATAACAATCCATTGTTAGAAAATGAACAAAACAACAACAATAATAATAACCAAAATCAATCAAATCAACAAAACCAACAAAATAATCAATTTAATCAGCAAAGAAAGAACTTCAATAAATTCAATAACAGAAATAATCAGCCTAAAGCTGAACAACAAGAGCAAACAACTATACAAAACGAAAATAAAGTTATTGAAGAAGAAATAAAAGAAGATATAAAAATAGTTCAAGAACAATTACCAACTGTTGAAGAAATAACTGTTGATAAAGAAAAAATTGAAGAAAATACTATTGAAAAAACAATAGAAAACGAACAACCAAAAGAAAAGAAACAAAGAAAATCTTCCGAAAAAAAGAAACAAACCAAAACAGAAACAAAAGAAACAATAACTGAAGAAAAAAATGAAGAGAAAGATCAAACAGAAATAGAAGCTAAAAAGAAAAAACCGGGAAGAAAACCAAAAAAACAAAAAACAACAGAAGGTTAAAATATAATAAATGAATGAATCTATTCAAATTAATGAAAATAACAAAGATATGTTTAATATAAACATTCCCTCATTTGATGCGGGGACGGAAATCCCATCTCCGCCTGTTTCTCAGCCATCAGAGATAGAGACATTTACTTCTAAGTCTATAACATCCTTCGGTACAATGGCTATATGTATTGTTCTGTTTCTTGTTATTGCATTTATTTTCAAAAGAAAAAAAGAATTTTCAAGTAATCTAGATTATAACATTGAAAATGAGAATCAAAATACTATAGAAAATTCTCAAGACAATAATATTGTCAGTAATATTGCTTCAAAAAATAGAAACTCTTATTTGAATACGCCAAGTAGTATACAAAAATGTATTAAATCATTTTTAGAAAATACTAAAGAAAATTAGGATGATGATTTGACTAATTCTTCAATCTTATCAAATATTTTTTGATTATAATACTTTTCTGTTTTACAAAAAGGGAATACAGGTAAACCAAGTTCTCTTTCAAAACTTTTGCAAGTATTTAGAATTTTAGAGCGGGAAATTTGATCAACTTTTGTGGCAACAACAAAACAAGGGAGTTTATTATATTTAATCCATTCTGCCATTTGTAAGTCATTTTGTTGTATAGGATGTCTTGAATCTATTAGCAGTATTAAAGAAACAATAGACTCTCTTTTTAATAAATATTGTTCTAAACTTTTTTGCCACTGATTTTGAACTTTACCTGAAACCTTAGCATAACCATATCCTGGTAAGTCGGCAAAAATAAACTCATCATTAATATTAAATAAATTTATCAATTTTGTCTTGCCTGGAGTATTACTGGTTTTAGCAAGTCCATTTATATTAACAAGCGCATTAATAAAAGATGACTTTCCTACATTAGAACGTCCAATTAAAGCAAATTCAGGCAGTTTTAAATCAGGACATTCCTTTATAGTAGGAGCACTAATAAGAAACTTTGCTTTTGTTATTTTCATCTTTTAATCTTTTCTTATATATTACACTTGAAAGTAATTTATATACTTTTTTATTATTATACACTGTCAACTGAATATCATCATCAAAACTTATATCAACAGGTAATTTTTGTGCAAAAATATTAGTTTCAATATGCATAATCTTAATATTACGTTTGTGAATTATGCTCATTGGCGCTGATAAAAATATTTCAAATGTCTTTAAGATATCCATTACTACATGATAGCAAAGTTGAACATATTTGTGTACAAATGTCAAATATTGTAAAAATAAATCAATTTTGCAACTTGCTTATACGAGCTTTTGCATAATCGAGTTTTTCACTTTCTCCATAAACATCTTTTGGCAACAATTCTATGTACTTTTTATAATATGTTAAAGCATTTTTAGACTCGGATAAATTATCAAAAGCAAGTCCCAAATAAAAATATACCTGTATATTATTTTTATCCAGTTCTAAACACTTATATAAATGGGCAGTAGAAGCAGCATAGTTATTCTGTGCTATATAGTTCAATGCTTTATAAAAATATAAATTAGGATCTTTTTTATTTATTTTAAGTGCTTCATCAACTAATCGCATAGATTCTGTATAATTTTGGGCTTCGTAAGAAGAAATTATTGAATTTATATACTTCTGCGATTCTGCACTATTAAGTAAATCTTGTAAGTCTAAAGCTGTTTTATTTTTTGGATTTATCTTTAATGAATTATTAACATACTTTCTTGCACTTTCTAAATCATTTTCTTGTAAATATATGTATCCAAAGGCACAATATACATCTGAGTTTTTTGGATATAAAATCATTGATTTATTTAAAAGTTCGTAAGTAGCCTGCTTGTTATTCATAAGATAATTAGCTCTTGCCTGAGTTAATATAACATATAAATTTTCTTGACTTGCGCTGTCTAAAACATCAAGTGCCTGTTGATATAATCCTGCAGAAATTAAGGAATTTGCCTCTTTTACAGGTTCATCAGACAACTTTGCCAGCAAAACATTATATTTTGCAATTAATTCATTACTATCAGCTTTGTCTCTTGCTTCTGTTAAAACATCATATGACTCTCTTAGTTTTCCCTTTTTCATATAAATTTCAGATAATAAAATATATCCCTTTGCATTATTTGGAAAACTATTAACTAAAATATCAGCGTAATGTTCCGCAACATCAAATTCTTCTCTGTTTAATAGCATATCTGCAAATTCTGAATATACAATTTCATAATTCGGTTTATCTGTTTTATATATTTGTTTAATTATATCTTTTTCATCTGCACCTTTTTGTGATAATAAATTATATATTGAATATTTTGAATCCTCATCATTTGGATTTATATCTAATATACTTGAATATTCAATAATAGCTGCATCAAAATTCTGATTTTGAACAAGATATGAGGCTTTCAGTTTTCGTAAATCAATATCATTTGGATTTTTAAGAATCACTTTTTCACATACAGATACCGCTTTTTCTAAATTTCCTGTGCTATCAAAAATTATTTTAAGAGTACTTGACAATAAATCAGAGTTTAATGAAGAATTTGCAGCAATATTTAAATAGTATTCAGATTTTTCATTATCACCAAGAATTAATGACAATAAAGCCAAATTTAAAGCAAGATTAGCTCTATTCCTAGAATATTTTGCATATTTCTTATTGTACTCGTATACTGTACTAAGATAATTTTTTACTTCGGAATTTAATTTATTTTGCATTGATAGATTTGTAAGAAAAACAAGCTCATCATAAGCATTATTATAATCCTT
>DVJT01000051.1 GCA_018716565.1 Candidatus Avigastranaerophilus faecigallinarum
GTATGACTGATATATCAATAGGAAAGACTTCTGGTGAATTAATAACCGGAAAAATAAATACACCAAAAAAAGATTTTGAACTTTTAAAAAAGGAGTATAATGCTTTTAAAAAGAAAGCTGCAAATTCTGATATGGTCAATTCTCCGGTTATGATAGAAAATGAATTGGATTTGCTTCGTAAATTAGGAATTTTAGCTATAAAAGAGTCTCTTGATTCCGAAAAACAATGGATTGATAAAAGAATTTTAGAGTTAGAAAAAATGTATATAACTCAAAAAAAACTTGACGAATTACCTAATTACCCGATTCCATCTTTTTGTGGTGCATCAATAAAACAAGAACAATCGACTGCAGATAAAAATTTTGAAAATTATAAAAAATTAGGTATAAATATTGATGAAAATGCAAAGAAAATAATTTCAGCTTTTGATTCTTCAGTTATTGATGAATGTTCTATGTCATACCTTTTACAAAAAATTTGTGATGATGATGGAACAATTCCTGGTCCTGTCGCTAAAGCAGTTGAAGTTCTTGCAAAAGCATCTGTTAAACCCGCGTCTATTCCTCAAATTTTGAATGAAATATTAATACAAGATTCTTCAGGCCAAGAAATTCCTGATTTGTCAGCGTGTAATGAAATTGCAGATCTAAAAAAAGCCGATTTTGATGATTTTGAAGCTTTAAAAGTTGCTAAATTCCTAAATTCTGATTTTGATGATATGGATTCTGTTAAATCTCAAATATTACGATTTAAAAAATCCGGTATTTCTCCAGATGCGATGTTGAAAATATTGGAAATTTTATCTGTTGAAAATCCTCAAACTGCCAAAAAATCTATTTCTGATTCTTCTGTAAAATCTGTAATATCATTGAAAAAGACTTTGGCTTCAACAAGAAATAATGAAAAAAAAGAAAGAGATAATCCAATAAATCACCTTGGTGTTCTTACTTTTAACTTTGGAAATGATGTAATAATTATGAAGGACAATAAAGTTAAATATATTTCGCCGGTTGAAGGTGAATCAAGTCAAAATTTGAGAAAAGATTATGATAAATTAATTTCGCAAATAGAAGATAATTTACTTATAGAGTATGTACGAAAATATTCTGATGTAGATGGTGAAATAAATTCAAAATATCTTCGTGTAATGACAGTATTAAGAAATAATGGTATTCCATATGATCAATTGTTGGAAATGACAGATTTCTGTTTGGGGCAAAATGGAATTGATAAAAATAAATTAAATACAATTATCCAGCTTAAATCTTCCGGTGCTTTAGGTATAGATATTTTGCCTTTATTGGATGTTGCTGAAAAAGAAAAGGATGGTTCATATTCTTCAGATGATATCCAAAATATTTGTGCATTAACTTCTGCTGTTATTGGAGGGAAAGAAGTTTCTGCTTTGCTTCCGGAAGTTAGGGGGAAAGAAAATGTTAAAGAATTTTTTGTATATTTTTCTCAATTTTTCGAAGATAAATCTAATTTATTAAAACTTTTACCATTGATAAAAGATGAAGAAGGAAACATTGATGAGAATGCAATGGATGTTCTTTGTGTTCTCGCAGATAATTTATTGTTTGGGGATGATTCTCCAAATGCTGAAGCTACATTTGTTCAGCAAGCAGATAATATTATAAATTTAATTGTTGATAAAGAGTCTGGAAAAGTTAGCGATGACGGTGCAGGTATTTGTTCTGTAATGTCTCAGAATGGTGAAAGTTACGAAGATATAATGTATATGATTAAACAATGTAAGGATTCTTCAGGTAATATTAATGCAAAATTATCTGAAATATTATGGGATTTAAGTATTGCAAAAACTCAAATTCAGGATCTTAAAACTGCGATTGAATTTTGTAAAAAAGGTAATGGCGATATTGATGATATGAGGGCAGATAGCTTAATATCTCTATTTGAAAAAGGTTATCCTAAAGATAAAGTAATTGATTATATAAAGGGGATGTACTAATTTTCATAATATTTTGCTAAGACAAAGCCTTGCTTCTTTATTTCATAAATTAAGTTTTTATGTTTTGTTATCTGAAATTCTCTGTAGTTGTTTTTCTTTGATTTATCAATTGTAGGATGAAATATAATTTCTGTTATTGAATTCTCATCTTTTATTTTATTTAGTCCTCTTAAAATTGCTGTTTCATCCATCATTCCTGTATATAGAATACCTATAAAGTTTTTATTCGTTTTTAGTTCAGTTTCTCTTAATTGCTTTATGTTTATATTTGTGTAGATCTTTAAAAGTAAGTTTTTGACTATATTTAATGAAAATGTATAACATAACGCTTTTCGCGCAATAAAATAAGGAACTTCATTTTGTGTTCTTATATATTTTATTTTATATTCTTCTGCTAATTTAAGTATTAAATTGAAAATTTCGGGAATAGCATGAGTGTGCATATGTGAATCTATGTGTGAAATCTTATGATGAGGTAAAACTTTTTCGATTTGTGCTCTGAATTCAAGTTCTATTGCTTTTAGAAATTTTTCATCTTTAGATTTTTTTATGATTTGTATATAGCTATTATTAAAACAATTTTGATTATCACATAATAATCTTGATTCTGTAATGCTTTTCCCTTCAACAATATTAAAATGAAAGCCTAAATCAATATCATTTATTTCAGGTAAAATTATGTTGATTGCGTTTTCAAAGCCATTTAGATTTGTTAATAAGCTGCAAGATGTTATAATTCCTCTTTTATATCCAAGCTTGATTGCTTCATTATTTTCTTTTGAATAACCAAAATCATCTGCGTTTATAATTACTTTTTTCATTTGCATAAAGTCCGAATATATTTTATTATTTTCATATAAATTTTAGCATAATAAGGTTTTGTTTTATATGAGTTTGCCTGTTCTAGCAATAGTAGTACCTTGTCTGAATGAGGAAGAATGCATTTCCTCAACCATTCTAAGGCTTATTGAAATACTTTTTGATTTAGAATCTAAAGGAGAAATAGATAAGGAAAGTTTTGTATTTTTTGTTAATGATGGAAGTTCTGATTCTACATGGAATATAATAGAAAAATATAATAAGGAAACAAACGGGAAAATAAAAGGAATAAGTTTTAGCCGTAATTTCGGAAATCAAAAAGCTATATTGGCCGGATTGTTTGAAGCTTCAAGTTATAATGCAGATTGTTTTATTTCTATAGATGCTGATTTGCAGCAAGATGAGACAAAAATATCTGAGTTTATAAAAAAGTATAAAAAAGGTTCTCAAATTGTTGCCGGAATAAGAAATGATAGGAATGCAGATGGTATCTTTAAAAAATATACGGCATTGTCATTTTATAAAATAATGAATTTACTTGGAGTAAAAATAAAAGTAAATCATTCTGATTATAGGCTTGTAAGTAAACAAGTGGTCGACGCATTAAAAAAGTTTCCTGAAACTAATCTTTTTTTAAGAGGTATTTTTAATGATATTGGCTTTGATACGGATTATGTTTATTTTGATGTGAAAGCAAGGAAATATGGTAAAACAAAATTTACTCCAATTTCTTTGTTTTCTTTAGCAATTAGTGGAATTACTTCATCTAGTATTATCCCGTTAAGAATAGTAACATTTATTGGATTTATGATGTCGTTATTGAGTTTTATACTTGGTTTTAGTGCCTTTATAGATAAACTAATAAGGCATTCTGCCGTGCCGGGATGGGCGACTATTGTTGCTGCAATTGGTTTTATAAGTGGGGTGCAAATATTATGCATGGGAATAATTGCTGAATATTTGGGGCAATTATTTCAAGAAGTAAAATCAAGACCACGGTATATAATAGAAAAAAGAGTTAATTAATTATTTTCTTCTTCAATCCATACATAAGTTTTTGGCAATATTGCTGCAAATGGGTTATTTATGTCTTTATGGTTTATAGGATTTGTTATAAAAGAATTAATATTATTGATTCTTTGCATTATATTATTTATGTAATTAAGAATATTCATATTTCTATTTCCAACTATTTTATTTTGATTATAATTTGTTGTGCTGAATAAAATAACCTGCCGAAGTATTAATCTTGTGCTTAAATATTATGCTGTTGTATAATAAACATATGGATAAAAGAATACTTATAGTTGATGATACCAAAGCTTGGAGAATGTTTCACATAGACTTAATTAAGCAGTTGTATGGGGACACATTTGAAATTACTGTTGCAAGTTCTGCCGCAGAGGCATTAAATATGATAAAACATAATACTCGAAATCCATTCTATATAATATTGACAGACTTACAAATGGAGTCTGATTATGAACCCAAATTGGCTGGTGAGTGGTTGGTAGAACAGATTAAACAAATTAGAGAATATTCTTCTTCAAAGATTATTATTGTATCAGCTATGTATAATATTGAATATATTGCTAAAAAGTTGGAAGTTGAGTGTATATCAAAAAATATATTGATTGGTAATAAATTACTAATGAAGTTTATGTTTGAAAAATTGATGCCATTTTTAAAGAATCTTAACTGATTTCATCTATTTTTGAATGTAAATAAAATTTTGTTTGTGTTAGTATAAATTTGATTATGGTGAACTTAGACATGTCGAAATATACTATAGTAGCACTGGAAGAAGTACATTCAACGAATAGTTATGCACTTGAATATTTATCATCTTTTGATGATAGAACCGTAATTTATACACCTCATCAACATTGTGGGAGAGGCAGATATAATAGAAAATGGATATGTGATGATACTGAAAATTTGTACATGTCAATAGTTCTTAAACCAGAAAAAAAATCTTTTCCTTTTCCGAATTTAACACAATATTTATCTGTAATATTATGCAAAGTGTTGGAAGAAAATTTTGGAATTAATCCAAGTATTAAATGGCCAAATGATATTTTGGTCGATGGGGCGAAAATATCCGGAATCTTGGCTGAGACTGGCATGTCAAATAACAAAATTGATGGAGTTGTACTTGGGCTTGGTTTGAATGTTAATTTAAAACAAGAAACCATAGATAAAATTGATCAAAAGGCTACATCAATTTTTGTTTTAAAAAAAAGAAAATATGATATAGAGAATATTGTAAAAATGATTTGTGAAAAATTCTTTTTTGAATACGAAAAGTTTGTTGATTCAGGCTTTGGATATATCAAAGATGAATATATAAAAAGATGTGATTTTTTAGGACAAAAGATTTCTGTAAGAGAAGCGGAAGTAGTAAGAAATTATTATGCAAAATCAATAGATGATGATGGTCTATTGGTAGTATTAGATGAACAAAATAACGAATGTAGGATAATAACAGGAGACGTGTTATGTTAAATGATGGTTTAGCAACAATGGCTGTTGGAATGGGAACCGTTTTTGGTTTTTTAATAGTTCTTTGGGCAGTTGTTTGCTTTTTGGGAATGGTTGTTGGTATTTTAAACAAACTGTTTCCAGCGGAAATGCAGGCTGTTAAAACAGCTGTAAAAGCCGCTACTGGAGATTTAGAAGTAGCTATAGCAGTTGCTGCTGCTAAATTGAAAAAATAATTGGAAGATAGACACATAAGAGGGAAAAAATATGGCAAAAAAACTTATTAAAGTTATGGATACATCTTTTAGAGATGGATTTCAATCAATTTATGGTGCTAAAGTTTTAGTTGATGACTTTATTCCTGCTCTTCAAGCTGCTGTAAACGCAGGAATTAAACATTTTGAAACTGCAGGTGGTGCTAGATTTCAAGCTCCTATATTCTTCTGCAATGAAAATGCATTTGAAACTATGGATAAAATCAGAGCAGCTGTTGGTCCAGATGTAAAATTGCAATCACTTTCTCGTGGTGTTAATGTTGTTGGTTTGAATTCTCAACCAAGAGATGTTATTGATTTACACGCAAAAATGTTTGCAAAACATGGTGTAAATGTAATAAGAAACTTTGACGCATTGAATGATGTTAACAATTTAATTGATTCTGCAAATAGTATTAAAAAACACGGTTTACAACATGAAGTTACTATCACAATGATGGAATTACCTTTTGGTTGTGAAGGCGCTCACGATGTAGCTTTCTATGAAAAAGTTTTAAGAAATATATTAGACTCAGGATTGCCATTTGATTCATTAGCATTTAAAGATGCTTCAGGTACTTCAAATCCAAGAAAAGTATATGAAACAGTTAAAATGGCTCGTGAAATATTAGGTGAAAACTTCCATATCAGATTCCATTCGCATGAAACAGCAGGTACAGGTTTGGCTGCATATTTGGCTGCTTTAGATGGTGGTGCTGATGGTATAGACTTGGCTATGAAACCTGTTTCAGGCGGTACCGGTCAACCTGATATTATTTCTATGTGGCATGCATTAAAAGGTACTGAATATGATCTTGGTTTAGATATAAAGAAAGTTATGGAAACAGAAGAAATCTTTAAAGAATGTATGAAAGATTATCCTTTAGATCCTATTTCTTTAGCGGTTAACCCAATTTTGATTCAAGCTCCATTACCTGGTGGTGCAACTGCTACTACTGTAAATCAGTTAAAAGATATGGGAATGCTTGATAAATTCCCGGCTCTTATTGCAGCTATGAAAGAATGTGTTGAAAGAGGAGGTTTTGCAACTTCTGTAACACCAGTTTCTCAATTCTATGCACAACAAGCTTTCTTAAATGCAGTTCAAGGACCTTGGGTACAAGCAAATCCAGGTTATGCTAAAATGTTGTTAGGTTATTTTGGTAAAACTCCTTGCGAACCTGATCCGGAATTAGTTAAATGGGCTAGTGAAAAATTAAATATGCAACCAACTACTGAAAAAGTTGTTGACTTGAACGAAAAAGATCCAGAAAAAGGATTAAAAGCTGCTGAAAAGAGATTAATAGCGGCTGGTCTTCCTGTTACTGATGAAAATCTGTTTATTGCTGCTGCTTGTAAAGATGGAAATGTTGATAAAGGTATAGATTTCTTATTAGGTAAAGGTCAAGTTTCTGTTAATAAAACTGCAGTAAAAGCACAAACTTCAACATCTGCTGCAGGATCTTCTGATGGTTGTACAGTTACTGTTAACGGCAAAAAGTATGCTGTTAAATTCCAAAATGGCAAAGCTGTTGTTAATGGTAAAGAATATAATGTAGACGTAAAAGATGGTATTGAAGAAGTATCTTCTGCTTCTGCAAGTGGTGAAGGTACAGAAGTTAAAGCTCCAATGCCTGGCGCTGTATTAAGAGTTCTAAAATCAGTTGGTGATACAGTAGACGAAAATGAAGAAATTTTGGTTATTGAGGCAATGAAAATGGAAACTCCTATTAAAGCTCCTGTTTCTGGAACTATAACTTCATTGGCAGTTGCTCAAAATGATAAAATTGCTACAGGTCAAGTATTGGCAACAGTAGGTTAGGAGGTCTTAAATGCAATTAATAGAAGGTTTAGAACAACTTTGGCAATCAACCGGTATTTATAATTTTATTAAAACTGCTACTGAACATGTAGACGGAACCTGTATTGATCAATTTTTGACTCACTTTGGTCAGCCTATAATGATTCTTATTTGTTGCTTCTTATTGTGGCTTGGAATCAAAAAACAGTTTGAACCATTACTATTGGTACCGATTGCTTTTGGTGGTTTATTATCAAATATTCCTATGCCATTGGGTGAAGAAATAGCAGGCCCAAATGGGTTTTTAGGTATAATCTTTGCTGCTGGTATTGATAAAGGGCTATTCCCATTGATTATATTTATGGGTGTAGGTGCAATGACAGATTTTGGTCCATTAATCGCTAATCCTAAAACTTTACTTTTAGGTGGTGCAGCACAATTTGGTATTTTTGGTGCTTTATTACTTGCTTTAGTTTTAGGTTTTGATATGCAAGCTGCTGGTTCAATTGGTATAATTGGCGGTGCTGATGGTCCTACATCTATATATGTAACAACAAAACTTAAACAAGAATTGTTAGGTTCAATAGCAGTTGCTGCATATTCTTATATGGCTTTAGTTCCTGTTATTCAGCCGCCTATTATGAAATTATTAACTACTGAAGCTGAACGTAAAATTCAAATGACTCAGCTAAGAGAAGTCTCAAAAAGAGAAAAAATTGTATTCCCTATTGCAGTTCTTGTTCTTTGTTTGATATTCTTACCTTCAGCTTGTCCATTAGTTGGGGCTTTAACATTTGGTAATCTATGTAAAGAATGTGGTGTTGTTGATAGATTGTCTGATACAATGCAAAATGCCTTAATTAATATAGTTACTATCTTCTTAGGATTGACTGTTGGTTCAAAATTGCAAGCAGATCATTTCTTAACAATTGAAACTTTGAAGATATTATTCTTAGGTATTGTTGCATTCTCATTAGCTACAGCAGCTGGGGTAATAATGGCTAAAATAATGAATTTATTCTTAAAAGAAAAAATTAATCCACTTATTGGTTCGGCTGGCGTTTCTGCTGTACCAATGGCAGCACGTGTATCTAATAAATTAGGTTTAGAAGTAAATCCTCAAAACTTCTTATTGATGCACGCAATGGGTCCAAATGTTGCAGGTGTAATCGGTTCTGCAGTTGCTGCTGGTGTATTACTTGCTTTAATCCCACACTAAAAAATAGTTTTCTCGGAGGTTTAAACCTCCGAGAATTTTAAATAAAATTAAAGGTTGTAAAAATATATACTCAAGTGAAAGGAGAAAAGAAAATGAGTACAATTGAATATTTTTCAAACTCAGAAGAATTGCATAAAATGATGTCTCCTGCAAGAGCAACATTAACTGCTCCATTCTTCGGTAATAATGTAGAACATGTTAAGTCTGTATCTGAAGCTTATAAATTAGCAAAAAACAGTCCTGGTACTGTTGAATTAACAGGTATGCCTGTATATATGCCAGAAAAAATAGGACTACCAAAAGGTGCAAATCAGTTATTGTTTAACGATGGTACTGTTGTTGGTCGTTGTGCAGCAGCTAGAAAAATTGTTGGTGAACCAAATTGTGATTTGTCGTATTTATTACCAATTATAAGAGAAGCAGTATATAATACGCGTGATAGATTAATGTATTCAACAGAAGTTGTAGTTGGATTAGATAATGATTTTATGATTAAAGCTCATTTATTAATTCCGGAAGGCTTCGAAAATATTATGTATTCTTGGATGTTAAACTTCCAATACATTAACGAAGTATATGCACAAATGTATGCAGATTCAAGAAAAATCAATGAAGGTGATATTTATGTATTCTCTGATCCAGATTGGAGTCACCCAGATTTTCCATACGGTTTAACATTCTTTGATCCTGAACATAACTGTGCAGCTATTTTAGGTATGAGATATTTTGGTGAACACAAAAAAGGTACATTAACTCTTGCTTGGGGTGCTGCTGCAAGAAACGGATATGCTTCTTGTCACGGTGGTATGAAAAGATATAACCTTGCTGATGGTAAATCATTCCAAGTTGCTGTATTTGGTCTATCAGGAAGTGGTAAATCTACAATTACTCACGCTAAACACAATAATAAGTATGATATTACTGTTCTTCACGATGATGCATTTATTATCAATGTTGAAGATAAGTATACAATCGCATTGGAACCTGCTTATTTTGACAAAACGGCAGATTATCCGATAGGTTGTGATGACAATAAATATATTTTAACTCAACAAAATAACGGTGTTATTGCAATGGCTGACGGTAAGATTGTTTCTGTAACAGAAGATATAAGAAACGGTAATGGTCGTGCAGTAAAATCTAAATTGTGGTCACCAAATAGAGTTGATAGAATTGATCAACCTATCAATGCTATTTTCTGGTTAATGAAAGATCCGACAATTCCACCTGTATTAAAACTATCAGGTGCATCTTTAGGTTCTGCTATGGGTGCTACTTTAGCAACTAAACGTTCATCTGCTGAAAGACTTGCAAAAGGTGTTGACCCAAATGCTTTAGTAGTTGAACCATATGCTAACCCATTCAGAGTTTATCCTTTAGCTGTTGACTATACAAGATTTAAACAATTAATTGAAGATGGTGTTGATTGTTATATCTTGAATACTGGTGAATTTATGGGTACAAAGGTTAAACCTGCTCATACTTTAGGTGTAATAGAAGCTATTGTTGAAGGAAGTGCTAAGTTCCATAAATGGGAAAACTTCTCTGATATCGAAATTATGGATGTTGAAGGCTTTGATGCTTCATTCAGTAACAAAGAATATGCTTCTCAATTTGTTGCTCGTATGAATGACAGAATTAACTTCGTAAAATCAAGAGAAACTGAAAAAGCAGGTATCGATAAACTTCCTACTGACGCTTTAGAAGCTTTAGAAAAAGTTGTTGCACAAGCTAAAGTTGGCGTTGGTGTTTAATATTGATATTGGTTAATAAATTTTGAAGACCGAGACGTTGGTTAACAAAAGAAGAAAGAGCATACTGACGAGTATGCTCTTTCTCTTATTTGGATTATAATATTGAGTTCTAAAATTTATGAAATGGGATAGAATACAGTATATTCAGCATCTCTATTTACAGTTTGCGCTTGTATATGATCACTTGATTCATTTCCATTTCCGAGTGCTATAGATATATGTCCGTGAATTTTGCCTGATGCAGAAACATTTGAACCACCGCCATTTGTATTATTATCCCAGACAACGATTGCTCCTGCCGGTAAATCTGCAAGTTCATCTCTTGAAACTTCGACTTCGACAAAATGATTTGCTAGTTCTTCATAACCTTCAATATTTCCTCTTAATGCTTCTGCTGACATATATGCAGATTCAAATGAAAGTCTTTGTCCGTATACTTCTTCTAACGAATCATTTACGCCACCTAAGCAGTATCCTGTTGTTCCTCTTGTTGTAGACGCAGCTTCTGCAAGTCTTGAACCTGCTTCTGCATTATATAAATTTTTCTGATCTAAACTATATTCTTTTTTTATATCT
>DVJT01000052.1 GCA_018716565.1 Candidatus Avigastranaerophilus faecigallinarum
GATTATAAAGTAGCAGAAATGATTATAGACAGAACAGAATCAGGTCTTGGTTGGAGAATTGATGCCGCTAAAGATATCGCTTCGATTGATTCTGTAAGAGCTGATGCAGATAATATGACAGATGCTTGGAAAAATGTTATTGATTTTTGGAAATTATACAATCAATCAGTGTTAGAAATAAATCCACATGCATATACTACTGCAGAAATTACTGATTTGTATGATTTATTTAAAGATGAAGATAAAACAGTTTTCTCTAGTGATGCTGATGCAGAACGAAAGTTTCTTCAGGAAACTGGTATAACGTCAGTCGCTAATTATAATTATTTCTTCTCTTTATTACCTGATTTATTTTCAAATTATTCATTTGAAAATGGTAATTCAAGTTGGATGTCAAAAGAAGGCAAGAACTTTGAGTTAAGGAATAAAATGGATACAGGTTGGTCTGGTACAAACCCTGGCTTCTTATTCCAAAGTCCTGAAGATGGTGTTATAAATTCATATACATTCTTTGGCAACCATGATAAACCAAGAGCTTCACATTGTTTAGCTTTAGATTTGGGATTATTTAATTCTGATTTCGCACCTGATAAAACATCGTTAAATATGAAAGATAGCAAAGGTGAACCTAAAACACACAGAGAAATTGCAGCAGAAGTAATGCAAAGAAATGAAGCAGATATAGACTTTGATAAAGTAAATCCAATGGCAATAGCAATGGGCGCAAGACTAAACGAAGCTTTTGATAAAACATTATCTGATTCTGTTTTAAAAACTGAAATAAGAAATGCTATAAGTGACTTGTCGCAGGGCAAGTTTAAGGGTAGTACATTCGATGCAACTGCTTTTGGAACAAGACCTTTTGAAGTAGCAATAAGTTCAGTTCTTGATCAGGTGGAGTATAAAACAGGTTCTTCTATTCCAAATAAAGAAGAAATAGAAGCAAAAGTATTAGAATCAATTTTAATTCCTGCTTTTGACAGATATTATTCAATGTATAAGTTATTAGTTACTTTGCCAGGTAGTCCTACTGACTTTGCCGGAGATAGAGTTGGTGCTTCAGGTTATGAAACTAAGGCTAAAAATTATCATCAACAAAACAGAAATGTTATTCATTGGGAATGGTTGAATGATAGTTCAGATAATAAGTATAAATTTGTAAAAGAGTTTTATGATAAAGTAAACGAATTTGCAAATTTAAGATCAAAAAAAGAATTAAGTGCCTTGAATGACGGGGCAACAGTTACTTTACCTGTTGCATTGAGCGAAAAACAAAAAGATGGTAAATCTGAAGTAAAAACAAGCGAAAAAATTCAAGCAATGCTCAGATATAATGATAAAGGTTCTGTTGTGTTAACTCTTCATGATTCTTCAGGGGCTAATACTCCTTTAGGTAAAAAAATGAACAGAAGTGAAACAAAAACAGATATAACATCAGGTTCTATATATAATAGAATTGTTCTTGATGCTGAAAATACCAATGCAAAACAAGGGCTTAAACATGGTCTTGAAGTTGGTACTAAGTTTAAAAATGAACGAAGCACTGATAATTCTACATACAAAATTGCTAAAATGATTAAAGATGGAAAAGACTTCTATTATTTAAAAAGAGAAGATTCGCAAGGTCGAGAAATACCAATTACTATTAAACCTGAAGATTATAACACTTTAATTCTATATAAAATTTAGTAATAATAACTAGTTAAAAAATCCTTTTTCTTTGTAGTAATATAAAGAAAAAGGATTTTAATATGAAACTACATAATACATTTTCAAACAGCATTGAAGAGTTTATTCCAATAAACGGAAACAAGGTAAGCATGTATGTATGCGGACCTACAGTATATGATTATCCGCATTTAGGGCATGCAAGATGTTATATTACTTGGGATATGTTATATAGATATCTTAAATTTTTAGGATATGAAGTGACGTATTGCAGAAATATTACTGATGTTGATGACAAAATATTAAAAAAAGCAAAAGAGGAAAATACAACAGCAGAAGTAATATCAAGAAGATATTATGAAATATTTTCAGATTCAATGAAAAAATTAAATGTTTTAAAACCTGATATTGAGCCTTTTGCAACAAAAACAATTGGGGAAATGATATCTATAATAAAAGATTTGATAAAAAATGATTATGCTTATGAAGCAGATGGTGATGTTTATTTTAGAGTAAAGAAATTTAAAGACTATGGAATGTTAAGTAAGCAGCCAATAGAAGATTTGGTGGCAGGAGCAAGAGTAGAAGCATCTTCAATTAAAGAGGATGTGTTAGATTTTGCCCTATGGAAAAAAGATGAAGAATTCGGCTATCCGAGCCCTTGGGGAAAGGGACGTCCTGGTTGGCATATTGAATGTAGTGCAATGTCTCGTAAACATTTAGGAAAAACTATTGATATTCATGCCGGCGGAGCTGATTTAATTTTCCCTCATCATGAAAATGAAATAGCCCAAAGTGAATGTGCAAACGGTTGCAAATTCGTTAATTATTGGCTTCATAATGGTTTTGTTACTATTAATAAAGAAAAAATGTCAAAATCATTAAAGAATTTTGTTTCTATAGATGCATTACTTAATAATTATGATGCGAATACAATAAGATTATTTATTTTGACAAACCATTACAGGATGCCTGTTGAATTTTCTGATGTTGCATTAGATGGTGCAAAATCAGGTTGGAAAAGAATTCAAACAGCAGTTAATGAAGTTGTAAGATTTGTTGATTCAAAAGAACTGCCTGATGTTTCAGATTCAGATGAAATTAATAGTTTTAAAGAAGCAATGGATAATGATTTAAATACATCAAAAGCACTTGCCGTTATATTTGATTCTGCAACAAAAGCAAATAAATCAGTAGCAGAAAAAGATATTGATAGTGCCAAAAAATATGCTGCAATTCTATTAAAACTTACTGATGTTATGGGATTTAATATTGAAAAAGAAAAAATGTCTGAACAAGAATTACAGAATAGATTACAAAAAATTGTTAATGAAATGGAATTCTTAACTGAAGAAGATAAGAAACTTACAGGCTATGATTTAATGAATAAAATAATTGAATATAGAAATAATGCCCGAAAAGAAAAAAATTGGGCAATAGCTGATAAAGTAAGAAATCTTTTGGATTCAATATCAATAGTAATAAAAGATACAAAAGATTCAACAATTTGGGAAGAAAAATAAGCACGGAACTTTCTACTCTATAATATGTCTAATAAATTGAGTAGAGAGTACGTGGAGGTATGTAAATAAAAAACACGGCATTCTTGCCGTGTTTTTTATAATACTTTTTTAGTGTGCATTACTGTGTCTTTCGAACATAGAAGGTAGAGCAATCAATAGAAAATACATTAGTGCACCGAACAACAATAAGTAGAGACCATCCATAACACATTTCCTTTTTATTAATAACTGTACATTAATACAGTACCCAAAAAGACTTTTTCTTAAACATAATTTAATAAAAAATCATCCGTTATTTGTAGATAGAAATGTGACTATTATATAATGTGAGGTAATATGGATAAATCAAAATTAAAAAAATTATTTTCAGGGTTATGCTGTAGTGTATGTAAGCATGATTTTGATGAGGAAGCAATTTTTATAAAAAGAGAAGAGAAAAACTTGCTTGTTTTACAAATTATATGTCCTGAATGCGGTAAAAGTTTCGGGCTTGCATTATTGGGGACAGGGGCATTGTCTGTAAAAGATGAAAAAGATGATGATGCACTTGAAATTCAAGAATGTCCTTTGCCGATAAGTTATGATGATGTTTTAGATGCACATCATTTTATTGATAAATTAGAAAAGGACTGGACAAAATATATACCTGATGAATTGAAAAATATTTAAAATATTATAAGTCCCAATTTTCGCTTAGTTTTGCGAATTTAAAATCTTTGTAAAAATAGTTTAAAATTTGATATGCATTATAGCCTTGAGCTGCAAGGTTATTTGCACCGTGTTGACTCATTCCAACACCGTGACCATTTTTCTTTGTTCCATAGTCAAAAGAAGGAACTGACTGAAGGAATGAACTTCCTGAACTCCATACTTTTGTTTGTCCGCCTGAACTTGCGTGGTAATATGTAGGCAGGACTCTCTTATCTTGGACAAGAACAATTCCTTTTGTATCATCTACTGCTTGTGTTGTTCTTGCTTTTTCTGCACTGGCACCGCCATATGCTTGATCTGCAGTGGTATCAACAAGGTCAAAACCTTTTGAAGCATGTTTACCTGCTGTTTTTGTAGCTACTGCATAACTTCTTGCTGCGATTGCTTGTGCTTTTAGTGCTTCTAAATTCCATTTTGAAGGCATTTCTGAAGGAACGACTCCTTTTAGGTAATCTTCCAATGGAACGTCATTAATTAAAGTTAAACCGTTACCCCAATTAGTAATTAAAAAGTCCCCTCTATACCAAGCTTTTTTTGAACATAAAAAACCAGGTGTTTTTGTTCTTATTAATACCTGATTTGTGCCTAGAGGAAATTCTTTTCTGTTAGAAACAACAGAAATTTCTTTCCCTTTTGATTTGAATTGATAAACCTTCATAGGTTTAATTTCATATAATAATTTATTCTGAAATGCATCATATATTTCACCAGAAACAGAAGAAGCAACTTTTACTTCTTTAGCTTGCGTTTTAAGTCCAATTTTTATTGCATCGGCTTTTTGTATATTAATAAATAATATTAACAAAATTGTCAGAATGATTTTCCTGAATAGCATAACCCTAAACCGTTGATAATTCCAGCTAACAACATAATATCACATAAAAATTAAGACATCTAAAAAATCATACAAATGTATTAGAAAGCAGTAATAAAAATCATATATATCAACCATAAATATGGGTACTTTTGACTTTCAATATTATATCATTAAGTAGAGATAAAAAGGGTAATTGTATGATAAACGGCGGTGTACATTTTACAGAAAGAGGAATAATTCAAAACATTCGTGCTATGAGAATGCAAACTGCACTTATGGCAATTACAAATGAGAATGTTGTGGGGTTTGATAAAATCGGTTATCAAAGAAAAATACCGGTTGTATCTTCTTTCGCAGAGTTTATAGGTGAAGATGCTATCTCAACAACTACAGATGATACAATAGGCAGACTAGGTTTAACAGAAAATCCTTTGGATGTGGCTTTGGCAGAAAAAGGATATTTTCAAGTTCTTACAAAAGAAGGTGTTAAACTAACAAGAGACGGAAGATTCAAAATGAATAAAAACGGTGAAATATTGTCTCTTGATGGTGACAAAATATTGACAAATATGGGAACTCCTCTTATATTGCCGTTCGTACCTGAAAAACTCGAAGATATTTCAATAGATTTAAATGGTGTTGTAAGAGTTTTAAATAATAAAACAAGAAAATTTGAAACGGCAGGAACATTATCTGTTGTTAGTCAAGACGGTGTTGCTGTATTGTCTCCGAACGTAAGACAAGGATACAATGAATATTCAAATGTAAGTTTGCAAACAGAATTTATGCAAGCAATGATGTATCCGAGAACATTTGAAGCAAACAGGCAATTATATCAAACTCAAAATTCAAATCTACAAAGAGTGATTTCATCTCTTGGAAGTTAGTTGAAAGGTGATTAATGACAACAATACAAGGTATAATTAATAAAGGTATATATAACGCTGAACTTCAATTTGAAAAGATGGGTTATATTTCTTCAAACATATCTAACTATAATACAAACGGATATAAGTCTGTTCGTTTTGAACAAATGTTGGATGAGAACGGATATCTTACAGGTATAGAAAGAACAGATTTTTCTCAAGGTGCAATTCAAAGAACAGCAAGAGATTTTGATGTTGCAATAGATGGTGTGGGTTTTATTCCGGTTACGTCTCCAAATGGTGATGTAACATATACAAGAGAAGGCTCATTCAAAGTTAACCAGGATGGATATTTGATTACAAATGATGGTTATTTAGTTGGTGATGGTATTCAAATTCCCGTTAATTATGAAAATATTGCAATAAAACCTGATGGTGAAGTTCAAATATTTTCAAATGACGGAACACAAAGAGAAACGCTCGGAACAATACCTATTGTTAATTTTCAAAATCCCGAAGGATTAAAAAAAGCTGATAATAATAAATATTATCTTACAGCAGAATCAGGTGAACCTGTTCTAATAAAAAATCATACAAAATTAAAACAAGGCAGTTTGGAAGTTACAAACATAGATATTTTGAATGAAGTTAATTCTATTTTAAGATTGAATGCATCTATGCTTGCAAGTTTCAAGGTAATGCAAACAGTAAATGATATGTATTCAAAGACATTACAATTAAATCAATAGAAGGTGAGTAAATGATAATAGAAAACAATCCAATGAGAAGTACTCTTCACGCATTAGATTTAATAGCAGAAAGACAAAAAGCGCTTTCTTGTAATCTTGCGAATATGGATACTCCAAACTATAAAAGAAAAGATATATCATTCTCTCAATATTTAGGTGGAGCAGCAAATCCGTTAGAAACTGCTTTGGCAGCAAAAATGGGACCATCTCCGGTAACGATTGAAACTTCCGAAGAAAAGGTTAACCCTGCAACAGAATTATCGGAAATGCAAAAAAATTCTTTGTTATATACAGTTGCAGCAAGAAGAATGACGTCATTAATTACAGAAATGA
>DVJT01000053.1 GCA_018716565.1 Candidatus Avigastranaerophilus faecigallinarum
CAAAAACAAAACCAAAAAGAAAAAGAGAAATGAGACTTTCTGAATTAATGGAATAATTACTTGCTAAGAACAAAAGCTTGTCTTATAATATTTGCACGGGATTATGTTATACGGAGTTTAAAATGATGAATTTAGCAAATATGATGAAACAAGCACAACAAGTGCAAAAAAGATTACAAGATGCTCAAAAAGATTTAGCAGAAACAGAAATAAAAGCAGAAGCTGCTAATGGTGCAGTTACTGTTATTTGTGACGGACATGGAAAATTCAAATCAATAAAATTGACAAAACAGGCAATAAATGCAGAAAATCCTGAATCTGTAGATGATGAATCTGTTGAAATGCTTGAAGATTTAATTACAACTGCAATGAAACAAGCTACTGCAGATGCTCAAAAGAAAATGCAAGATAAAATGAAAGGCATTGTTCCTGCAGGTATCAATATTCCCGGATTATTCTAAAAATGGAATATACAAAACCATTAGCACAACTTATTGAATTTTTTCAAAAGTTTCCGGGTATCGGACCTAAATCCGCACAGAGAATGGCTTTTCATTTGTTAAAAATGCCTTTATCTGAAGTGCAGAGGTTTTCACAGGTATTAGTTGAAGCAAAAGAAAATATTCATTATTGTAGTATTTGTTTTAATATGTCTGCATCAAACCCTTGTGAAATATGCAGTGATGACAAACGCGATAAATCAGTAATTTGTGTCGTGGCAGAGACAAAAGATTTAATTGCAATTGAAAAAACAAGAGAATATAAAGGCTTATATCATGTACTTCAAGGAACACTGTCTCCGTTAGATGGAATCGGCGTTGAAGATATAAGAATAAAAGAACTCTTAACAAGAGTAACAGATACAAACGTTAATGAAGTAATATTAGCTTTAAGTCCTTCTGTTGAAGGTGAAGCTACAAGTATGTATATAACAAAATTACTGAAACCGTTTAATATAAAAATCTCAAGAATAGCTTTTGGGTTACCTATAGGTTCAGATTTGGAATATGCAGATGAAATCACTTTAGCAAAAGCTATTGAAGGAAGAAGAATTATCGATTAAGGAGAAAGACATGAGTCAAATCACTATCAGATCAGATAGACAAACAGATTATACTTTTACTTACAAAGGTGAAGATGTAGTATTGGAAGCAGGTAGTGTAATAAGTATTGCAAATGGGCTTCAAGATGTTGTTCTTCCTACTTGCAAGATGAAAATTGCAAATAATTTAATTGTTATAAAAGAATAATTTATTAATATATTCTTGTTTCGTTTTCAACATCAAAAAATAATATATCATTTGTATTAATTAATAATTTAACAGGTTTTGCAGTATCAACATCAGTTGGTAAAATTGCTGAGCTTAATATTTCGTTTGTTTTAAAATATACAATTTGTTCATTACCTAATATTTCAGATATATCAACATTAACCTCAAATGAGAAATTAAAATTTAGCGTATTAAAACTTTCAGGACGTATAGCAACAAGTACTTGTTTTTTGCCTAAAAGTTTATTTTTCTGTTCTTCTGTTAAATTAAAACTTGAATTATTAATTTTTATACAACCGTCTATGATTTCGGAAGGAATAAAATTCATAGATGGAGATCCTAAAAAACCTCCAACAAATTTATTAACAGGGTTATTATAAACTTCAAGAGGAGTCCCGATTTGTTGAATTATTCCTTTATCTATAACAGCAATTCTATCGCCCATAGTCAGAGCTTCTGTTTGATCATGAGTAACATATATAAAAGTTGTTTGAAGTTTCTTATGCAATTTTTTAATTTCAGCTCTCATTTGAACTCTTAATTTTGCATCAAGATTTGATAAAGGTTCATCCATCAAGAATACTTTAGGATTACGCACTATTGCCCTACCCAATGCAACTCTTTGTCTTTGACCACCGGATAATTGCCTTGGTTTTCTTTGCAAAAGGTCTGTTAAATTCAATATTTCTGAAGCTTCTTTTACTTTTATGTCGATATCTTTTTTAGACATTTTTCTCATTTTCAAAGGGAAAGCCATATTTTCATATACACTCATATGCGGATAAAGTGCATAATTCTGAAAAACAAAAGCTATATCTCTTTCTTTAGGATGGACATTATTTACACATTTATCATCAATATAAATTTCACCATTTGTAATATCTTCAAGTCCGGCTATCATTCTTAACAAAGTAGATTTACCACAGCCGGAAGAACCGACTAAAACTAAAAATTCTTTATCTCTTACTGTTAAATTGACATTATCTATAATTTTATTTTTATCATATATTTTAGTAACATTTTTTAATTCAACTTGAGCCATAATTAAGCCTGAATTTCTTCTATCAACGATTTTTCAATTGGAACAATAAATACAAATGAAACCTGATTAGCATATTGATTATTTATCCAAATTTCACCTTTTAATTTATTTATATATTTTTTTGTACTACCTAAAAGAAAACTTTGTAATAAATATTTCTTTGAGTTTTTTTCAACCTGAACATAAGGATCAAAGATATCTTCATTATTATAAAGAGTAGCCTCTAAACCTTTACAAGCGACCTCAAACATCAAGTATGACTTCTCATTAACATTACTTCCAACTTCAAACCCTTTAGCCAAAAGAAATTCAGGTATAGGATTTGAAAGATTTATACTAATAGCACCTGTCTCTATCAATTCTAAAGCATTTGAAAGTAAATTAGACATTACTGTTTTTAATACATTCTTATCTGAATAACAATTTTGTTTTACTAAATCAGAGGTATTAACAGTTACTTTTATATCTTTATTTTGTAATTTAACATTTAACTCATTTGTAACAACAGATAGAAGTGCTGCTGCATCAAAGTTATTATAGTCAAACTTATAAATATCTGCTTCAACTTGCGATAATTCAATAAGTTTTTCAAGAAACAACAATAATTCTGATGAGTTAGAATTCATAATCTGCAAATATTTTGTTTGCTTTTCATTCATTTCCCCACTAAGACCTTCCAACATAGCTTGCGAAAAGCCCACAATTGAATGAAGAGGAGAACACAGATAATTAGACATCTTAGTCAACAGAACATTTTTTGTATGATTCAATATTTTTTGTTCCTGACGTTCTGTAATAAGCTGATCTAACAATGAGTGATCTTGTGTATTATCGATGATTGTGAGTATATATCGTTTTTTCTTTCCTGAAGAAACATCTGTAACTTTAACATCTGTAATTTTTGTATTTTGTTCTTCTGAAACGATTTTAAGAATTTGTTTAATTTCTTCATCTTTATTGGATATGATGTTGTCAGAGTTGATGATAAAGTATTCATTAATATTTTTACCTCTTAATTTATTAGTTTCAAAAAGTTTAAATGCTCTTTTATTTGCATAGTGAATTTTACCGGTTTCATCAATAACCAAAACTGCTTCAGGCAAATATGTAAGAACGTTATACTGTTTACCAAGCAATAAACTAAAAATATTCATGTAAAATTCCCTTATAATAATGTACTCTGATAATCTACAAGGAGTATTTTAGCATATTATAAGGGATTTGAACAAGGATTAATTAACAAACGTTTTATTAAAAATCAATTAAGATAATCTTTCAAATGTTTAATATTCTGGATACTACGTAATTTTCTTAATGCAATACATTCTATCTGTCTGATTCTTTCTTTTGAAAAACCCATATTTTTCCCTAATTCTTCAAGAGTCTTAGGTTTATTACCATCAAGACCAAATCTGCCGATTATTATTTTTCTTTCTTTTGGTGTCAGATGATTTAGAACCTTATCAATGTAAATTCTAAGCATACTTCCTTGTGTATTAACTTCAGGCGAAAGATAATTCTCGTCAGAGATATAATCTTCAAGAGAAAGATTATCTGCAATAGGTGTATCCAAACTAATAGGCTCCAATTTAATTGTATTAAGCGCCATTTCAACTTGTTTAACCGGCATTCTTATTTTATTTGCGATTTCTTCAACAGATGGTTCTCGTCCTAGATTATAATTCAATTCAAAAATAGCCTTTTTTACTAGTCTTATTTTATCTATCATATGCACGGGAATTCTTATTACCTTTGAATTATTTGCAATTGCCCTTGCTATAGTCTGACGAATCCACCAAGTAGCATAGGTTGAAAATTTAAAGCCTTTGGAATAATCAAAGCGATTAGCTGCTTTTATAAGTCCCAATGAACCTTCCTGCACTAAATCCATAAATAAGACACCTTGTCCTGTATACTTTTTTGCAATACTTACAACAAGCCTTAAATTAGCCTGAACAAGTTTTTTCTTCGCAATTAAAGAAGTATGCTCATCCCCTTCCATTATAATTCTTCCCAACTCTTGCTCTTCACCTTTTCTTAAGAGCTTTGTACGTCCAATATCTTTTAAATACATTTGCAGGATATCATCTTTATAAACAATACTGTTAAACGAAGCTATTTCTTCTTGTTCGTCATCATAATCAAGATATTTTTCCTCACAACATAAATCTTCAAGGTATTGAATACTCATATAATAAACCCTCTCACTTCTCACTTAATTATTTTTGACGGCAGATTTACTTATGAGTTCCACAAAATCAGAAAAAGTCTATTAATCTTTTAGCTTCACCAAAATCAATATTCAATTCTTTTGCCAGAGGCAGATTCATTATTACTTTATTATTTAACCGAAATATCTTAGGAAATATCTTAAATCCACCTTTTTCAACCAACTCTGCAGATAAATGCTTCTTCTCTTTATCATATATCTGAGAAAAATTTAAACCGTTTACTGCACAGGATGGATATGCAGGATTTCCTTTTGCATCTTCTGTCAAAACGCCAAAAGTTCTGCAAACAAAAGGACGATAATTATATATACTACAACTTTTATTTATCAAAAAAGGACAACAGTATAATTCTTTTTTCTCGCTTTTTATTTTTTCTACATTTTTGTTAATTTGCAATCTGACTGCTTCATCAAGCTTATCATAAGCTATTTTTATATATTCAAACTCTAATTCCGACAAAGGATAGTCACCATTTTCACAGCAAAAAGAACAACCTTTTTTACAAAAGATATATTCTTTCTGATAATCAAAAATTTTTTTTAAATCTGAATCTACACTTTCAAGAAATTTTTCGAAATTTTCAAAATTTGGAAAATTCATAATTCTTTTCTACTTTTTTAAAAAGCTTATACCTATTGCACCTTTTGGACAATTACTCATACATTTTAAACATTTAACACATGTTTCATTGTCTATTGATTCTTCTAACGACTCAACACTGCAAGAAGGACAATTTCTTTCGCAAATTCCGCAACATACACATTTTTCTTTATCTATAGTTAACTTAAATAAAGAAATTTTTGATAATAAACCGACTAAAGTACCGCAAGGACAAATATGAGTACAAAAAATTCTGTCTTTAAAAGCAGAAAGAATCCCTGTTATAACAAACAAACTAAAAGTAAATACCAAAAACATAAACGGAATATTTAAAGCTGTAATTTCTTTATATTTGAAAGCTAAAATACCAAAAGCAACAAAAAAGAGTAATAAAATAATATATTTCCCTATCCAATTCGGTCTTTTTTCATTTTGCCTGTCAAAAAATAAAGAAACTATTTCCTGAAAAATTCCGAAAGGGCAAACTAAAGAACAACCTATGCGCCCAAACAATAATGCTGCAAGAAGGATTGTCACAACTGATATCAATCCAATTTTAAACATTGGAAGATTATGTAAAACTTGAGGATTTAAAAATAAAAACACCCCAAAACTGATAATTGAAACAAATATGATTATAGCGACAATTAATCTTATTTTATAAGTAAATTCTCTCATATTTTTACCTCTCTTTTTAAATAAGATTACCACAATAAAGAAAAACGGTCATTTAATTTAACAATTGAGTTGAAACATATGTTTTATGGTAAAATTATTGAAGAATTGGGGATAATATGAAACTTGATTTTGGTGAGATATTAAAGGCTACAAATGCCGAAGTTATAAAGAGTGAAAACAGTAATAATTTATTTGAATTTTCAACTGATACAAGGACAATAAAAGCAGGAGATATATATATTCCGTTAAAAGGTGAATCATTTGACGGTTCTAATTTTATAGAAAAAGCAATAGACTCAGGTGCAAAAGGCTATTTTACATCAGATAAAACGAAAATATATAATAAAGCAGCTTTCATTCTTTATGTAGAAGACACAAAAGAAGCATATCTTCAACTTGCAAATTTTTATAAAAACAAAATTAAACCATATACAATCGCAATAACAGGCAGCAGCGGTAAAACAACCGTAAAAGAAATGATGTACAGTGTTTTTAAAAATGCAGGAAATACTGTAAAGTCTGTTTTAAATCACAATAATGAAATAGGCTTATGCCAAACATTATCTTCATTAGAAAATGATACAAAATATCTTATTGTTGAAATGGGAATGAGAGGACTCGGCGAAATAGAACTTCTATCAAAATATGCTCAGCCGGATATTGCAGTTATTGTAAATGTCGGAAGTGCACATATTGGAAGATTGGGGTCACTATTAAATATTGCAAAAGCAAAGTTTGAGATTACAAAATATTTAAATCCTAAAGGAATACTAATTTCGCATAAAAATGAACTTATAGAACAAATAAACGATAAAACTCATCAAACTGTTTATTTCAGCTTGGAAGATAAAAATTTAGAAATAAAAGAAATGACATCAAAAAGCTGTCGATTTGAATACAAAAACCAAGAATATAAACTTAACGTCGGTGGTGAACATAATATACAAAATGCTCTAAGCGTGATAGAAGCAGGTTTATTTGCAGGGCTAACATCAGATATTATAGCAAAAGGCTTAGAAGAATTTGCACCGATTGAAAAAAGATGGGATATAAAAGAAGTTAAAGGCTTTAAAATTATTAACGACAGCTACAATTCAAATCCTGAATCCGTTAAAGCAGCACTAAAAACATTTTTATTATATACGGAAGCCCCAAAATCAGTAGTTTTAGGCGATATGGGTGAATTAGGATTAAACGAAGAAGAATACCATAGTGAAACAGGTAAATTTTTAGAACAATTTGAATGCGATTATGTCCTAACTATAGGCGAACTTGCAAAACATATAAACCCTATAAATAAAAAAACATTTCACTTTGATAATAAAAAAGATTTAGTTGATTTTATCAAAAAAAATCTGCCGAAAGGTTCAAATATTTTACTAAAAGCATCACGATTTATGAAATTTGAAGAAATAATTGAGGAGCTCGATAAATAATCATGGATTTCAACATATTAATTATAGTTTCAATGCTTGTTGCATTTGTATTAACTTTGTTGTTTGGAGTTGTATATATAGATTTTTTAAAGAAAAAAATGTACACCCAATACATATTAGATGATGCACCAGAACGCCATGCACAAAAAGCAGGGACTCCGACAACAGGAGGCGTCTTTATAATAATTCCTATTATATTAGCATCATTAGCAGCTTTAACAATGAATCAAACACTAACTCCTGCTGCATTAATAACACTTATGACTTTATTCTTTTTTATGCTTGCAGGTTTAAGTGATGACATAGGGAAAATAAAACATAAAGCAAATAAAGCAGGATTAACTCCAAGAAATAAACTGTTTTTACAGATTGCGATATCAATACTTCCTGCTGTTTATATGACAATATCAGGTCAAACATATTTAAACATAGGTCAATACAGTTTAGATTTACATTATATATATCCGTTCTTTGTAATTCTTTTTATGACGGGTGTATCTAATGCTGTTAACCTAACAGACGGTTTAGACGGATTAGCCTCATCAAATATAGCAATTGCAATGGCTGCGTGTGCAATAATATGTGCAATAACAGGTCATACTGATTTAGCTATAATATCAGCTGCAACAGTAGGTTCAGCAATAGCATTTTTGCATTATAACAGATATCCGGCAAAAGTATTTATGGGTGATACAGGCTCCTTAGCTTTAGGTGGATTATTAGGCACAATTGCTGTTATGGGCAAATTTGAACTTTGGATTTTATTTATTGGTATTGTTTTCTGTATAGAAACATTATCGGTTATTATTCAAGTAACAAGCTTCAAATTGACAGGCAAAAGAGTTTTTAAGATGAGTCCGATTCATCATCATTTTGAATTATGCGGTTGGAACGAAAACAAAATTGTAACTGTATTTTCTTTAGTTACATTGATTTTCTGTACAATAGCAGTAGCACTTTTTAAAATTTTATGGTAGGTAATTTTATGAAAAGAAAATGGACAGATAAAAAAGTTCTTATTTTAGGATTATCCAAAAGCGGTATAGCAGCAGCAAAATATTTATCAAACAAAGGAGCCGACTGTTATATAACCGAATCAAAACCATTGCAGGATAAAGATAAAGAGACTGTTGAAGAACTTGAAAGAGAAGGTATAAAAATTGAAACAGGCTCTCATAGTGATGAATTTATTAATGATTCATATATAGCAATAACTAGCCCCGGGATTCCGCCTAAAAGCGAGATATTTTCTAGACTAAAAGAAAAAAATATACCGGTAATAGGTGAAGTAGAGCTTGCCTATCTTGAAGCAACAGCTCCATTCATCGCAATCACGGGAACTAATGGCAAAACTACAACAACATTTTTAACATCACATATTTTAAATAGTGAGTACAATGCACCTGTATGTGGAAATATAGGAGTACCTCCAACATCGTTAATAGAAAAGAATCCTGATTATTATGTATGTGAGGTTAGTTCATTCCAATTGGCAACAGCACCTACATTCAGACCTCAAATTGCATGTTTTCTTACATTTACTCCTGATCATATTGATTGGCACGGAGGATTACAAAACTATTTCGATGCTAAAGCAAGTCTTTTCCAAGATTATAAACAACCAATGTATGCGGTATTTTCAGGCGCAGATGAAACAATATATAAATTTGCTCAACAATATACCGGAGAAAAATTTATATACGCAAAAGAACTAGATAAAAACTGTTGTTATATAAAGAACGATGCAATTTATTTCAAAAAAAACAAAGAAGAAGAAATAATAAAACTAAACGAAATTTCTTTAGTAGGTGAACACAATTATCAAAATACAATGTGTGCAATTGTTGTTGCTAAACTTATCGGAATTTCAAATGAACATATAAAAGAACAAATTATGTCTTTCAAAGCAGTAGAACACAGAATTGAGTATGTGGCAGATGTTCAGGGTAAATCATTTTATAACGATTCCAAAGCAACAAACCCGGAAGCTTCATTTGTTGCAATAAAAGCATTTGAAGGCAAAAAATTAACCTTAATTGCAGGAGGTAGAGATAAAAATACCGATTTAACCGAATTTTGTAAAGACTACATAAATAAATATGTTTCAACCGTAATTCTTATAGGAGAGGCTACTCAACGTTTTAAAGAAAATATGGAGAAGAACGGATTTAATAATATAATATTATCAAATTCGCTTGAAGAAGCAATTGATACATCATTAAACTTAGATAATGAAATTGTACTTTTATCACCGGCTTGTGCAAGCTACGATATGTTCAACAGCTATGAACACAGAGGAGAAGTGTTTAAGAACTATGTCAAATCCAAACTATAGTCAACAAAAAAATAATAATGACGGAGTATTCCTGTCTTCATATGATAATACACTTATATTTATAGTCTTGTTCTTGATTATAGTAGGATTTTTGGCAATATTTTCAGCAGGCGCACCAAAGTGTATAATTCAAGGTACACATTCAACATTCTTTGTTGCAAGACAATTTGTATGGTTTATCCTTGGATGTATCGGAATGTTCACAATAAGCCAATTTAATTATAAAGCATTGAACAAATTATCACTTCCTATAGCCTGGATAATAATAGGGCTTTTAATCGGAGTACATTTTTTTGGAACAACCGTTAATGGAGCACAAAGATGGTTAACACTAGGTCCCATACAATTCCAACCATCTGAAGCAGCAAAACTTTCTGTTATATTGCTTCTTGCAAGTGCCTTTTCAAAAGATATAAATCTTTTCAACACTAAATTATATAAATACTACATTCCAATCTTAATAATGGTCGGACTAATTTTTAAACAACCAAACTTAAGTATGGTACTTATATTATTAGCATCATCAATGTTTATGTATTTTGCGGCAGGTGGTAGCATAAAGTTAATTATGTCCGCAATAGGAATGGGAATATTTGGGTTAAGTTTTGTATTTCATTCATATCAAAAACAAAGAATTGAGACTTGGCTTCATCCTGAGGCAGATCCATATGGAGCAGGCTATAATATAATTCAATCAATGTTAGCATTTGTTGCAGGCGGATTTTTCGGTGAAGGATATGGAAATTCAAGACAGAAATTAGGTTGGTTACCGGAAGGTCACACAGATTTTATATATGCAGTATTTGCGGAAGAATTCGGGTTTATCGGATGCCTTCTAATAATAGGTTTATTCCTTGCATTTTTACAAAGAGGATTACTTATTTCCGCAAAATGTGAGGATATCTTTGGCAAGCTTTTAGCAGCAGGTATTACAGTTTCAATTTGTCTTCAAGCATTTATTAATATATCGGTAGCAAGCTCTATGCTTCCTGCAACAGGTGTTCCAATGCCATTTATTAGTTATGGCGGTACATCTTTATTTATTACAATGTGTATGATCGGAGTTTTACTCAATATATCAAAGAAAAGAATAAGAAGGTTCCCAAGTGTCAGATAATAACAAAACATATTTTATTTCAGGTGGCGGTACAGGAGGACATATATATCCTGCATTTACCGTAGTTGAAAAATTACTAAAAGAAAAAGATACCGAAAAAATTTATTATATTGGAAATCCGAAAAATTTGGAATTTGAAATAGTTCAAAAATATCCGAATGTTGAATTTCTACCTGTTAATGTATCAGGAATGCCAAGAAAATTAAGTCCTGAACTTATAAAATGGCTAATACAATTTTTCTTTGCATTTTTAAAAGCAAGAAAATATATTAAAGAATATAAGCCTGATGCTATATTTACAACAGGAGGCTATGTTTCAGCCCCAATTGTAACAGCTGCAATAAATTTGAAAAAACCATATATGATTCATGATTGCGATTCAGTACCCGGTTTAGTATCAAAAATGGCAGCTCCAAAAGCTAAGATAGTTTCTGTTGCATTTGAAAATTCAAAAAAAATTCTAAAATCCAATAATATTATATTTAATGGAAATCCGGTTCGTGAAGCATTCTTTACTGTAACAAAAGAAGAAGCTAAGAAAAAACTTAATATTCCTTTGGAGAAAAAAGTTATATTTGCCATGGGCGGTTCTCAAGGTGCAAAAACAATAAATTCCGCTATGGTAGATATTATAAAAACACTAAGTGAAGATATGAATGCTTTTGTAATTTTACAGACAGGAAAGAAAAAATATAATGATACAGTCATTGATTTAGAAACAAAATATCCTGAATTTAAAAACAATAACAACTTAATGATATGCCCGTATTTTGATGAGATGGTATATCCTTTAAAAGCTTCTGATTTAGTAATAGCAAGAGCAGGTTCATTAAGTTTAACAGAAATTATTCAATGTCACTTAGCCTCAATACTTATACCATATCCTTATGCTGCGCAAGATCATCAAAGAAAAAATGCAAAAGAAATGTGTGAAAAAGGTGTTGCTTTATATTTGGAAGATTCTGAATGTAATGGTGAGAACTTACTAAACAAAATAAAAGAGATAATGAATAATCAAGAAAAATTATCTGATATGCAAGCTAAAGCAAAAGAACTTGCAAAAGCAAATCCGACAGAAGAAATTGTAAAACAATTGAAAAGTACAATAAAATGAACTATGAACAAGCAAAAGAACTCTTAACATCTCAAGGAAAATTTTATATAAACCTTGGACTTAAAAGAATTCAATCAATATTAAAACTAATAGGAAATCCTCAAGAAAAAATTAAAATAATACACGTTGCAGGTACAAACGGAAAAGGTTCAGTATCTTCTATCTTAGCAAACATATTAAAATGTGCAGGATATAAGACAGGACTATATACCAGCCCTCATTTAGTTGAATATACAGAACGTATAAAAATTAATAATATTGATATTTCAAAAGAAG
>DVJT01000054.1 GCA_018716565.1 Candidatus Avigastranaerophilus faecigallinarum
CCAACCAAGATAAAGTGTTAATTATACATTTTATAAACTGAAAATTAAATATTATTAATATTTTTTAAAACAAAATATTAAAAAAGGCAATAAATTTAAATCAAAATTTTTTATATATAAGTGATGGTAAGTAAGTAAATTTTTTGTCGGAGGAAGAATGACAATAAGTGTGAACTCTAGAAAGAAACAAGCTAAGAAATCTTTTGATGAATTATTGAATGATTTAAGAACAAGTAATTCAGAAAAAGTTAGATATAATGCAGCAAGAGTACTTGGTGAAATGGGTGATGCAAATGCTGTTGAACCGTTAATTGATGTCCTAAAAAACGACAGAAATGGTTCAGTACGTTTATATGCTGCAAGAGCTTTGGGTGAACTTGGTGAAGTTTCTGCTACTATTCCGTTAATTGAATCTTTGCGTGAAGATCGTAATGTCGATGTTCGAGTTCGTGCAGCTCGTGCTTTGGGTCGTTTAGGCGGACGTGAAGTCGTTGAACCTTTAGTTGAAGCTTTAAATGACGAAAATCCTCAAGTTTGTATTACTGCTACTGATGCGTTGATTGAAATTGGTGATGTTGCTACTGACTCTTTGATTGAGTCTTTAGATAGTGAAAAAGTTAATGTTAGATGCGATGCTACTCGTGCATTAGGTGAAATCGGTAACCCAAAAGCTGTTGATTATATTATTAAAATGCTAAAAGATGAATGGGTTAATGTAAGAATTTATGCTGTAACTTCTTTAGGTAAATTAAATGATACAAAAGCTGTTCCTTCTTTAATCGAAGTTATGCAAAATGAAAAAGAAAATGATTTGGTTAGAGCCGGCGCTGCAGCTGCTTTAGGTGTTCTTCGTGACCAAAGAGCTTTACTTCCTCTTAGAGAACTTATAGTTAAAGCTGAAGAACTTGGCGAACTTGAAGATACCGCTTTGAAATCATTTAAGAAAATTATGGCTGCTAATTGGAAGCCAGTTAATGAAGGTCAAGCTAAAAAAATTAATGCTTAAATATTAAAAAAATGCCCCAACAGGGGCATTTTTTATTGCTTATTTTTTGACATTGTGTCGTGTTTTATTTAAAATTATTATATGTAGATAGGGATTTATATATGAAAATAAGAGCTGAAAACCTTGTGAAAACATATAATGATAGAACAGTTGTTAATGATATTTCAATAGAGGTTAATAAAGGTGAGGTTGTTGGTTTATTAGGTCCTAATGGTGCTGGTAAAACAACTACTTTTTATATGGTTGTTGGTTTGGTTAGACCAAATTCTGGTAAGATTTTTATTGATGATGTTGATTTAACTAATTTAACTATGGATAAACGTGCAAAACATGGTATTGGTTATTTGCCTCAAGAATCATCAATTTTCAGAAAACTCTCTGTTGAAGATAATATTAAACTTGTCCTTGAACTAAATGATAAGTTAGATGCAAAGCAAAAAAAAGATAAATTAGAAGAATTACTTGACGAGTTCAGAATCAAAAAACTTCGTGATACATCTGCTGTAGCTTTATCCGGGGGAGAAAGAAGGCGTGTTGAAATTGCAAGAGCTTTAGCTGCAAGTCCTGAATTTATTCTTTTGGATGAACCATTTGCGGGTATTGACCCAATTGCAATCGGAGAAATTAAAGATAATATTAAAATTCTTTCGAATAGAGGTCTTGGAGTTTTAATTACGGACCATAATCCTAAAGCTACATTGTCTATAACAGATAGAGCTTATGTTATTTTTGACGGGAAAATAAAAATTCAAGGTACTCGTGATGAAATTGCAAATGACTCTGTTGCGAAACAGTTTTATCTTGGAAAGGATTTCTCGCTTTAATGAAAATAAAATTGTTAGATAAGTACATATTTTCACAGGTATTTTTTACTTGTTTTGGATGTGTTTTTATTTTCATGATTGTATGGATTATGCCTGAAATATTTTTAAAAACAGTTCAAAAGGCGATTAGTGGTGTATATACTGTTGAAATGGCAGCGTCTATCATTTTATATGAGTTGCCAAAGGTTTTAAATATTGCTCTGCCAGTTGGTATGTTATTAGGTACTTTGCTTACTTTTGACAAGTTAAGTAAAGATTCTGAGCTGACTGTTATGAGGGGATCTGGTTTTCCTTTTTTTAGGATCATTTCTTCAGTTATTTTTATAAGTATTTTGGCAATGTGTTTTACGTTTGTTATTGCTGCGAAGTATTTGCCGTATTCAGCTTGTAAACTTCGAGATATAAAAGGTGAGAATAGAGTTTCACAATTTGTTTTTCCTGTAAAAAATAAAGATGATTCTATGAAAAAAATATTAATTATTTCTAATTTTGATAATAATAATATTCGAGACGTCATAGTTTTGAATTTCTACCAAAAAAACCAAAAAGGTTCGAGTCTTCTTTCTAGTATTTTAGTATCTGATTTTGTTAAATATAATCATAGTGATTGGGTCTTAAATATTGCGAAAAATTATAAGATCTCCGAAAAGGGTATATTTAATGAAATTGAAAGTGTAAAAAATTTGAAGGTATTGTCTGGTGATAGTGCTAGAAATGCATATAAGTTAATGAAATATTCAATATATAGAGATAGAGAGCTTACAAATCAACAAATTGCTGAATATGTAAAACTTTTAAAACAGGAACGAATGGATGATGAATATCGATTTATGTTAAATAAATATATTCAGCGTTTTGTTCATTCATTTATGTGTATTTTGTTTGGCATATTAGGCTGTTTACTCGGTTTCTCTAAGCCTAGAGAACAGAAGTTTATAGGTATGTTAATAGCTGTAGGTATCATTTTTGCATATTATATTACTATTCCTTTCTTTGATTTACTTGCAGAAAAAGCAGTTTTATCTCCTTGGATTACTTCAATGATTGCGCCTGTATGTTCAGTTATTTTAATTATTATTTTAAAAAGAATAAAGGATTTATGATGATTATGCGTAGAATTCTATTTTTTTTATTTTTCATTTGTTTATTCTGTTTTCCTATCATGGCATATGCTTCTTGTCCATATAAAATTGTACAAGAACCAAAAGGTGTTTATGTAATTGAAATAACTTCATCAAAATCTAGGGCGAATTTACAGCCTGTAATTGTATCTGATTTAGAAACGAATAATGATGTATATAAAAGATTAAATCCTCGTTTTATTGTTAATGCTGGTTTTTTTGATCCTAAAAATCAGAAAACGGTTTCTTATGTTACTATAGACGGTAAAGTTGTACTTGACCCGAAGCAAAATGAAAATCTTATGAGTAATGTTGCTTTGAAGCCTTATATTCAAAAAATACTGAATCGTTCTGAGTTTAGAATTTTAGAAGATGATAAAGGCAAAATAGTTTATGATATTGCTGCTCATTATGATGCAATTCCTGAAGGTTATAAAATTAAACATTCAATTCAAGCAGGTCCAATGTTAGTTCCTGCTTTGAGGTTAGAAGAAGAGTTCTTTATCTTAAAAAGAGATGGAAAAATTATTAGTGAATCGGCTTCTTCTCTTCACAAATATGCTCGTACCGCAATTGGAATTAAAAAAAATCGTGTATTTATAATTATTGCTACAAATGATTATCCAATGACATTAGAAGAATTAGCAGACTTTGCGCGTAGTATGGAATTAGAAAAAGCTATGGCTTTTGATGGTGGTGGCTCTACTTCTTTTGATTCTCAGGAGTTACATATTATTTCCGAAAAGGATAATCAAGCCAGAAAATTGAAATCTTTTTTAATTTTAAAGTAAAATCTGTATTTTAGAACTATTTTTTCTCTAAATATTTATTTTAAAATAAAGGTTCTTATATATTTGTGGGTCAGTCTTAATTCTTCTTCGTTTAAATTATTCAGCATTTTGATTATATCTTCCGTTAAATTGTCAGGCTCATCCAAATAATAAAATTCAAATAAATCCTTAGGTTCAACGCCAAGTGCTTCCGCCAATTTCGAAATTAAAATCGCAGACGGAAAGTTCTTGCCGCTTTCTATACAGCTTATGTGTTTATCATCAACGGATACCATTTCGGCAAGCTGTGCTTGAGTCATTAGTTTCTTTTTTCTGATTTCTTTAATTTTTAATCCGAATAACTTTTTGATGTCTTTCATATATCCTCAATTTAATTTTATATGGATTTTAGAACTTTAAAAATGATGTAATAGGTAAATAATTGACAAAAACTTACTTATAACATATAATCATTCTTGAATTTAGGTAATTTATTGTTAAAAAAATACTTATTTGACAGAAAATATTAGAGGTTAAAGTAAATTTATGGAAAAAATTAACATTGTCTTAACATCAAGTGAATATTATGTACCTTATACTTATGTGCTGATATTGTCCGTATTGAAAAATACTTCGCGGAATATTAAATTTTATATTTTAACTGCGGATATTTCGAAGGAATCCAAAAGAAAATTTGAACTGTTAAAATCCCGCTTTGATTTTGAAATTGAATATGTGTATATTAATTTGGAATCTTATCCTGTTCCTAAACAAGCCCGTGCAAATGCAATTGTTTTTTCCAAAATGAATCTTCCGACATTTATTCCGAATTTGAAAAAATGTTTGGTTCTAGATTCAGATATAATAGTAAAAATTGATATATCTGAGATTTACGATATAGATTTGAATGATAAATATGTAGCTTGGGTCCCTGACCAAATTAATTCTTTAACTACAAAAGAAAAGTATTGGTTTCAGAAATTTTGTATGGACCCCGAAAAATTATATATAAATTCCGGAGTGTTATTATTAAATTTAGAAGAATATAAAAAAGATAAAATAGAAGAAAAAATTTTGATTAATTATGAAAAATATAAAGATGATATTTTATTTTTTGATCAGGATTTATTATATATAACATTATCAGATAAATGCATATATTTGCCCTATGAATATAATTATTTGTCCCAATTACCATATACTGATCGCGATTTGAAAAACAAGCTGAAAAATTCATCAAAAATAATACACTTTGGTGCGGATTATAAACCTTGGTTTTATCCGTTGGAGGAACAAGCAGAAATTTGGTGGGAATATGCAAGACAAACACCATATTATGAAGAAATTCTTAAAAGAATGTCAGATATA
>DVJT01000055.1 GCA_018716565.1 Candidatus Avigastranaerophilus faecigallinarum
TTTTCATTTGCTTTTAAGTTAGCTTTTATATTTACAACCTCACCTTGTAATTGAATATTCCCTGTTGTATTAATTTTTCCATGAGCTTTATATGGTAATTTAACATCAGGTTTAAGAAATTCTGCTAACTCAGAAGCAAATATATTTCCTTGCAAATTAATTTGCCCTATTGGTTTATTTCTATAATTATTCAATATTCCTGAAATTTTCAGAGTATTTGGGGATGAAAGAATATTTTCAGGTATAAAAATTTTATTTTCATCAAATAAAACTTTAAACTCTGTTGATGAAACTTTTCTGTTTTTGTAACTAACTAAAACATTATTACAAAGTACATCTCCTGAATACTTTTTATCATTTCCAACAAAATTAATATTTATAGAATTTGCCAAAACTGGTATATTATAAAGTCTGTCTTTTATAGACAAATCTTTTATATTTATATCTGACTTTAGATTATATGATTTATTCAAAACTCCTGATATATTTGAACTAAAAGACAATCTACCTTTGGTTATTGTAAATGGCAAATCTTTAGCTATATCAAATAAGTTAACAACATTATTTAAATTCAAATCATTTGAAAAAGCATTAATATCAAAAGAAACATCTTCATTAACAACTCCATTGATAATTATAGGAGTTTTATTTACTATAGCCTCTGCTTTTTCTATTAATATCTTATTATTATTCAAATTAACAAAAGCATTTATTCCGGATACAGAATATGGCAAAGATTCCTGTTTTACAGAAGCATTTAAAACTCTTGCATTTCCATATGATTTTAACTTCTTGAAATCCGAACTTAACTTAAAATCAGCATCCAACAAACCATTAACTTTTATATTTTGCATTGGGTTTGGAATATTTAAAATTTCAGTAACTCTTGAAATTATTTTGGTCAAATTAGATAAATTTATATTCTTTGCTTTTGTTGTAACATCAATTGTTCTTTTCTTTCCATAAGAAAAAATCCCCTTTAATTCGGCACTATCAGTTTTCGAAGTATGAAGTATTGAATCAATTTTAACTTCTTGTCCATTAAAAACTAAATCAACATTATTATTTGATAAAACAACATCATCAAGTTTTAATGATAAATCACTAACATTTAGATTCCCATATATATTATTATCCGAGTCAATTTTTAAGTGACCTAATATCTTTCCCTTAACATTAGAATCGAAAATTGTTTTAAACGGAGAAAATGAAAATTGAGGCTTTTCTGTATTTAATGATGAAATTACGTCAATGTCATATTTTATATATTCTTTTTTATTTTCGTAAAGTGCACCTTTTAATGCGAAATGAGCCTTATCATTCAATTTTAAATTTTTCAAAATTAATTTATCACCCTCTAAATAAAATGTTTTATTTATGGATTCATCATTAAATTTAATCTTATATCTTTCGCAAACTGTATCATGCACCAAATTATCAAGTTTAAAACCGTTTGTATTGACCGTTTTGTTAATATCTATGTATTTTTCCAGAGAAGTTGAGAAATCCTTGTACAAAGTAATATTAATTATCGGTCTTGATAATTTCGCATCCTTTATAACAATTCGTTTAAAAATTAATGGAAATATTTTAACTTTTAAATCAACTTCTTTTAGTTTTAGAAAAACTTCATTATCGGGATAAAGAACAATAGTATGAAACATATGAATTTTCAAATATGGAGTTAAACTTTTTTTAAATGAAATATCTTCACATAAAACTTTAAATCCGGTTTCTTTTTCAATAGCCTCAGAAACTGTGTTTTTATATTTGTTTAAATCAACAACATTAGGAACAATAAGCAAGGCAGAATAATATAGTGCGCTACAGGAAACCGCACAAAAAAGAACACCTAATGTTATTTTTTTCCATTTTTGCATATTTGTTTTTACTTATTTATAGCTGCACTACCACCGACAATTTCTGTCAGTTCTTGAGTTATCATTGCTTGACGAACCTTATTATAATCAATAGTCAACATTTGAATCATTTCTTCGGCATTGTCACAAGCAGCTGACATTGCTGTCATTCTTGATGCTAACTCACTTGCTATAGATTCTAACATAGCTTGAAAGATTATGCTTGATATAAATAGAGGAACTAATTCTGATAATACAGATGGTAAACTCGGTTCAATTTCCATATCTGTATATTCTTCTTTTGTATAATCAAAATCAATATCATCAAGAGGAAGAATATCCCATTTTTCAACAGAATATGACATCATATTTCTAAAACGGGTAGTAATGATTTCCATAGAATCAATATCACCGTTAACAAAAGAACGAGCCATATCAGAAGCAACTAATCGAGCTTGTGATGATGTTGGTGTTTCACTAAATGTCAAATACGTTTGTGTTATTTTAAATCCTTTATCATCTGCAACACGTTTTAAAGCATTATAGCCTTTCTGACCGACAATAAATAATTCACAGCCAATACCTTTATCTTGATAATCTTGGACAACTTTCAAAGTATATCTGACTAAATTTGCATTGAAAGCACCTGATAAGCCTTTATTAGATGTTATTACCAATAACCCTACATTCTCTATTTTTCTTTCTGATAATAATACCGGATAATTATTTAAAGGTTCCTTAAAACTAGCTTGAGCAGACTCTATTGCACATACAGAATGTAACAGACGATAGAACATTTTTTCCAGTTCAAATGTAAATGGTCTTGATGCTTTAACTTTATTTTCAAACTTTTTAACTTTTGCAGAAGCAACCATTTTCATAGCACGTGTAATTTTTTGCGTACTTTTTATTGAATTTATTCTTGTTCTTATCTTTTTTAAATTTGCCATTTTTTACCTATTTAAAGAAATTAGTTTTATAATTATTTAATTTTTCAGTTAGAGCAGCTTTATCTTCATCAGAAAGTTTTTCACCTGCATTTAATCTGTCAGATAAATCTTTCATATTCGCATCAAAGAAATCAAACCAACCTTGTTTAAAACTTTGAATTTTAAGATTATCAACATCATCTAACATTCCTTCATTTGCTGCAAATAAGATACTAACTTGCTGTGCAACACTTAATGGAGAATATTGAGGCTGTTTAAGAACTTCAACAAGCTTTTGACCTCTTGTTAATTGGTCTTTTGTTGCTTTATCCAAATCGCTTGCGAATTGGGCAAATGCTTCAAGTTCTCTGTATTGAGCCAAATCAAGTCTTAATTTACCTGCAACTTGCTTGATACCTTTAGTTTGAGCGGCACCACCAACACGAGAAACCGATATACCGGCATTTATTGCAGGTCTTGTACCTGAGTTAAATAAATTTGATTCCAAGAAAATTTGTCCGTCTGTAATAGAAATTACATTTGTTGAAATATATGCTGAAACATCTCCTGCTTGAGTTTCTATGATAGGAAGAGCTGTTATACTACCACCGCCTAGTTCATCATTCAATTTACAAGCTCTTTCAAGTAATCTTGAATGTAAATAGAATACATCACCGGGGTATGCTTCTCTTCCTGAAGGTCTTTTTAATAACAAACTCATTGCACGATATGCTTGAGCATGTTTTGAAAGATCATCATATATAATCAGACAATGTTTTCCTTGATCCATAAATTCTTCTGCAATTGCGCAGCCAGCAAATGGCGCAATATACTGTATAGGTGCAGATTCATTAGCCGGAGCACTAACTATAATAGTATATTCCATTGCACCAAAATTTTCTAATGTTTTTGCTAATTGAGCAACTGTAGATGTTTTTTGACCAATTGCAACGTAAATACAAATTACATCTTTGCCTTTTTGGTTAATAATTGTGTCAATAGCAATAGCAGTTTTACCTGTTTGCCTGTCACCAATTATAAGTTCTCTTTGTCCTCTTCCAATAGGAGTTAAAGCATCTATAGCTGTTAAGCCTGTTTGAAGTGGTTCACATACAGATTTTCTTGTTACAATACCTGGTGCAACTCTTTCTATAGGTCTTGTTTTTGAACAAACAATATCACCGTTACCATCAATAGGTACACCAGTTGGGTCAATAATTCTTCCGAGTAAAGCTTCTCCAACAGGTACTGAAGCTATTCTTCCCGTAGTTTTGACAATCGTTCCTTCTTTTATATGAGTATATTCTCCAAGTATTACAACACCAACATTATCTTCTTCAAGATTCAATGCAATACCTAAAGTTCCTTTACCGTCCTCAAACTCTACAAGTTCTGATGACATTACATCTGATAACCCATATACCTTAGATATACCATCAGCAACTTCTATTACTGTACCAATGTTTTTTACTTCTAATTTTGATTCATAATTTTGAAGTTTTTCTTTTATTATCGATGTTATTTCATCAGGATTAATTGTTACCATAGCTGTTTCCCTTTGTTAATTGTTTTTTCATAGTCTCAAATTTTGTTCTAAGGCTGCAGTCGATTGTCTTATCTCCAATTTCTATTATCAAACCGCCTATTATTTTTTCATCTTTAATATATTCAGGCTGAACTGTTTTCATAAGTTTATTTTGTAATTTTTCTACAATTTTTTGTTTTTGAGTTTCATCAAGCTCTATTGCTGAAATTATTAAAGGTTTAACTATATTATTTGCCTCATTATATATTACTGAATACTGATTTATAATTTCATCTAATACATTTAATCTGTTTGAATCAATCAGTATAAATATAAAATCAATTGTTATTTTATCAGTATGAATAGAAAATATTTTATCCGCAATGGATTTTTTATCCTCTATTTTTACAACCGGATTCAACAAAGCATTAGCCAATTCGGGATTTGTATTTATAGTCTCTGCTATAAACAATAAATCATTATATACTTTATCTGCTTTATCAGCTTCTATAGCTGACTCCAACAATGCATTTGCATATTTTCTAGCTATTTTTATATTTTTTATGTCGCCGATTTTCATAGATTTATCCTATCAAGTTCAGAAATCGCATTATCAATATATTTTTTATGCAAATCCTGATTAGAGTTTAACTGATTTATAGTATTTTGCTGAACTAATTCTACAGATTTTTCAGAAAGAATCCCAACCAACTTTGACTTGAATTTTTTAGTTTCAAGATTCAAGAGCCTTTCTGCATTGTTTAATATATCTTGCTTTTGAGACTCTGTTTCTATGCGGATTTTTTCACTTAAACTCTTTACACTATTATCCGCACTTCTGTTTATATTATCAATTTCTGATGGCAATTTTGCTATTTTATCATTTATATTTTTGAGTTCTTTCTCTGCATCAAGTTTTTCATTTTCAGATTCATCAACGTATGATTTTATTTCATTAGACAACTTTTCAATTTTTTGTTTCAAATTGAATTTTCTGACTAAATACACTATTATAGCCACTACTAAAATAAAATTAAAAATATTAGATTGTAATAATAAATGTAAAAAATCAGACATATCAGACCTGTTCTTCTTTTATTTGTGATTTGTTTATAAGCTCTGAATTTATATCATCACCCAAAAGTTTATCAGAAATATCTTTAGCTATATCAACAATACTATCTTTTAAAGTTTCCTTTGCATCAATTGCTGAATTTTTTAAGTTTTCTTTTTGCTTTGAGATATTTTCCAATAATTCATTTTTGTATTCAGATATAACATGAGAGCGTTCTTGCTTTAATTTTTGGGATTCTTGTGCAACTTTCTGACGAGCTGAATCTCTTGATTTTTCAAGTTCTTCATTTCTATACTTTATTTTTTTATCTGTTTCTTCTGATGTATTTTTTGCACTTGTGAAATTGTTTTCTACCAGTTTTTGACGTTCTTGCATAATATTCAATATTGGCGCATAGAAAATCTTATTCATTATAAAAATGAATACAAGAAAACTAATTACCACAATTAAAAATGTTGCATCGAATTCCATATTATTTCCTATTTAAATGAAAGTATAAGTGCAATTAATAAGCCATAAATACCGCAAGCTTCAGCCAAAGCTGCACCTAGAATAAATTTTGATTGTAAATTTTCAATCAATTCAGGTTGTCTTGCAGCACCTTCCATAAAACCTTTAGTTGCAATACCAAGACCAATACCTGCACCCATAGCAGCCAAACCAACCGCTAAGCCTGCTCCTATGTATACCATTTCTGATACTGTTTTTACTTCTTCCATTTTTATCTCCTTTTTTTAATGTTCCTCTGATACCGCTGTAGAAATATATGCAACTGATAGCATCATAAATACAAATGCCTGTAAAAATGCCACAAATATTTCAAATAACATAAATGGAATTGGCAGGGCAATTGCAAACATACTAATCATTACCATTACAAGTATTTCACCTGCTAGAATATTTGCAAAAAGACGAACTGCCAAGCTTAAAGGTCTGGTAATCATTTCTAATAGTTCAACAAATAACATTATAATACCTGACACACTAAAACCATGCCAGATTGCATGAATACCTTTTTCTTTAAACCCATAGTACAAATAATATATTAAAACAATAACAGCCAATGCTGCCGTCAAATTAATATCGTTAGTTGGAGAGGCAAACTCACCTTCTTTTAAATGAATCAACTTTAATGGTAATTGTCCCATTAAGTTGGCAACTAATATAAACAAGAATAAAGAGGCAACTATTGGAATATGTTTTTTACCATCTTTTACAGAAGAAAGATTGCCCATAAAAAATTTAAACATACTTTCAGCAAATGCTTGTGATTTTCCAGGGATAACCGACAACTTTCTGGTTAATAATAAAGAAGCAATAATAACAAAAAGCATGGCTATCCACATTGTTATTAATGTATCCCAATGTACCTGTAAATTACCTATATACCCTACCCAGTGTTCGCCCATTATATAAATCCTTATACAAGTCAATTTAATGTTA
>DVJT01000056.1 GCA_018716565.1 Candidatus Avigastranaerophilus faecigallinarum
AAAAATATTTTCGATATAAAATCTTCGCTTGTAATATATTTCTATTTGAAAGCATTATTAAATCATGAATTTAACGGAGATAAATTATTCGGATTGCTTCTTGCTGAACCGTTTAATTTTGCAAATGAGGACTATTCATATCTTTTGGAACAAAATAGATTAAATCACAAGGATTTAATCTCCAATATTAAGTTAGGAATAGAAAATGGTTATAATTGGGCGAATTCGTTAAGAGTTAAATCTTTTATTCAAACCTTTGATTCATTAATTGGCTTAAAAAGTAATTTAAATATAAAAGATTTGATAATTGAAGTTATAAACAGAACTGGTATTTTAGATTTCTTTTTAAATAATGAAATCAATAAAAGTGAAAATATATATGCAATAAAGAAAATAATAGATGAGGCACAATCATTTTTATACATAAAAAAAGGAGCTTGGCTTGGCGATTTTCTTGAACATCTTGATACTGCATTTGAAAGTAATATTCCAATAACAATAGATAAAGAAGATTATACTCAAAATGCAATTCAGCTTTTAACTTTGCATGGTTCAAAAGGAAGAGAATTTGAATATGTTTTTATGCCTAATTTAATAGCAAAAAAATGGGAAGGAAAACGTGTGAATAATACAATGTCGCTTCCTATTGATAAATCAGATAAAAAAACTGATGAGGATACTCAAAGACGTTCAGAGCAGTTGAGGCTTTTATTTGTTGGTGTAACAAGAGCGAAACATACGCTTTATTTATCATATTCAAATGCTATAGATACTAATCCGCAAGAATTAACTACGTATTTGTCAGAAGCTATTCAAGATGATAATCTGATTGAATCATATAATCATGAACTCGAGAAACAAGAATATCTGTTCGAAGTTGCTAGAATGCTTAAGAAAGAATCATTTGACTATGCCAAAGCTTTTAAGGATGAATTAAAAGCCAGAATCGAAAACTTTATAATAAGTCCCAGTACTTTAAATAGTTATTTGAATTGTCCAAGATGTTTTTTATATTCATATGTCCTTAATATACCAGTATTAGATAGAGAAACAGCTAGTGCTCATTATGGTAATGCAATACATAGAACATTGCAGTGGGTAGTGCAATATGCAAAAGAAAATTCTCAATATCCTATAAAAGACGATGTAATTAAATCTTTTGAAAGAAATCTTTCTAAAGAAAAATTTGAAACAGAAGATAAAAGAGAAGAATTTAGAATAAGGGGAATAAAATGTTTTGATAAATATTATAAACAGATATTGGAAACTCCTTATATAAGAATTTATTCTACTGAATACTCATTTAATTATGTTCCGTTTGAAAGTCATTTTCTAAAAGGATTTATAGACAGAATTGAAAAAAATAATGATGGCACAATTGAATTGTATGACTATAAAACAGGTAGTGCTAAATCGAAATCACAAATTGCAGATGGAAAAGATTATGAGAATTATCTTAATCAATTGCGTTTTTATAAATATGCTTACGAAATACAAAATCCTGATATAAATGTTACAAAGGCGGGGTTAATTTTTGTAGAAGAACCTGATTGCAATTTCTATATTAATCTTACGGAAGAAGATAACAAAATAATAGAAACAAAAATAAAGTATGCTTATGACAATATATTAGAGTTAAATTTTAATCCTGAATTAGAAAGTCAAAAAGCTTGTGAATATTGCAACTATAAACATTTATGTAAGCTTGCAGACTTATAGAAAAAGATTTATAACTATATAGCAATTTTACAGTTGAAAAGTTTTTTATATATATAAGGTAAAGTAAGAAGGTATGATGTAGGACAAGAAAAGTCCTACTTTTTCTTAATTAAGAATAATTTCTAAAGTTTAATAATAAAATGCCGAATGAATTATAATAAAATCGGACTGTAAGGAATTGTATGGAAATATATAATAGAGTTGGTGCTTCTTCTTTTGAAAATATAAAACTGCATAATAAAAAAAATAACCCCAAATCAAATGTTAGCTTTGGAAGTAATATCGAATCCAGTTCAGCTAATGCATTGGAAAGTATTGCAAAAGCAAAAATACAGATGGATAGGGAATATACAAAACCAATTCCTTATGAAGAAAAAATAAAAATATTAAAAGAGAAACAAATACCTGAAGAAAAATTTGAACTTTTTTTATCCCAAAATGATGAAACATTCAAAGAAATGATTGAGTATGTTAATTTGGGAATAACAACAGATGAAATTAAAAGTATATATGGACGAATATGGGGAAATGGAGGATGTAAAGAAGCTGCGGATTTAGTAAAATATGGAATTCCTTTCAGTTTTGGCAAAGATTTATATTCATTTAGTTCTGTTTCTGAAGACAAAATTGAGTTCTTAAAGAAAGCTGGTTTTGATTTTTCATCAAATAAGCGAAATTTTAGAATTGATACATATTTACTAAAAAATGTTTTGAAAAAAGAAGATTATTTTGAGAAATTTAATTCGATTTATAAAAAAGGTGTAGATGCTAATGTTGCACTTGCGTCGGTTAATTTAACTGATGAGAAATTTCAATCATTAGAAAAATTACTTGAAGAGGAAAAAAAAATCAATAACTCCGCAGTAGCTGCATATTTTCTCTCTGATTTTGCACCCGATGAAATACAAAAAATTATAGATATGTCAAAATCATATTCATTAGATTTTAATGACTATGATTTTTGGATAAATACTTATAATAATCGAGGATTTGAAAATGCCGAGAAATTGATACAGTTTGGTTTTCCTGCTGATTATCTTCCAAGAAATATTTCATTAAATAATAGTCAGCTTCAAGAAGCTGTATCTTTTTCAAAAGAGAACGGAATTTCAATTGATGATTCTATAGTTTTATATACATACTATCCAAACGATGAGCAAAAAAGGAATAAGGCGTGTAGTATTATTAAAGAAAATAATTTAGATGCAAATTATGCTTGCAGATTATCGAATTTTGATGAAAATATAATTAATTCTGCTATTTTATATATAAAAAGAGGTCTTGACTTTAATAAGGCAATATGGGTTGCACAAATAAATAAAGATGATGAATATAAAGAAAAAGTTATAGGACTTTCTGAGGTATTTGAAAATATAAGTGATGCGGAAACATATTTAAACATGAATTTATCAGAAGATGATTCTGCTAGATTCATTGACCTGGTAAAAAAAGGAGCAAATATTTATTTTGCCAGTTTCTGTATTCAGTCTCCAGCAATATATGCAAAGGCAATATCATTATTAGAATCAGGTAAATCTGATTCTTTAGAAGGTTTATATGGTGGCTTTAATGAAGAAGAAGTCCTTAAAAAATTAGATTATATTGGTTATGGCGTTCCAAAGGATTATGTTTCTATGTTCTTGTGTTCTGCAACAGATGAAGAGTCAGAGTTATTAAAAGATGGTGTTCAATATGATGCATTAAAACCGTTACAAGAATATGAAAAAAAAGGAAATGATGTTGCTCTGCTAAAAGAATATTTAAAGAAAGGTATTCCATTTGAAACGGCATTAAATCTTTTTGAAAATCCAAAAGTTAAAGAAATCCCTCAAGAAGTCTTGTTGGATAGCATTCATCCTTCTTTAAATGCAAAAAAAATTATATTTCTAGCAAAACTTCAAGAAAATGGACTAAATGATAAATTTCCGGAAAAAGATAAAGATATATTAATTGAGTTTTTAAGTCTTGTTAATGATACGGAAAATATAGAAAATTTTATTGATTTGGGTTTTATAAATGAGAAAGCTTTAGAAAATTATAAAGAATTTAAGAAAAGAGGTATTTCTTCAGATAATACAATTATAATCTCCCAATTAGATTTTAAAGATTCTTCGCAAATTGATAGGGCCGCTGAGTTATTAAAAAGGAAAATACCATTTGAATCTATATTGTTTTCTATAAATGATGATAAATCATTTATAGAAGCAATTAAAAATTATAAAACTAATAAATCTAATAATGCATTTTTATATGAAAGTTTAAATCTAAACTCTTATTTGGTTAAATTTTATAAATTAGGAATGAAGAGAGATGAAATAGATTTAATTAAGAAAGAAATGTTATATTCAGGCAAATCTGCCCTTGAATCTTTAACAAAATATTTAGCACGTGGGCATAATTTAAAAGATGCAATAAAAATATCAAAATTCCAATTTTATAACTTTAATTTTCTTTCATTTAATAGTGAAGAGGCAAAAGAAAAGCAGAAAGAGTGGTTATCTGCAAATATCATTAAAGGGTGTAGTTTTGAATTCTTAAATGCAATCATTTCAGATGCAAAGAAGAAAGAAAAATTAGAATCTTATATTGAAGAAGGAAT
>DVJT01000057.1 GCA_018716565.1 Candidatus Avigastranaerophilus faecigallinarum
GATCTAAATTTGAACTTTTTTATTTTTACATCGTTTTAAATGGTACGAGGAATTGAAATCTATTTTATTCTTTCGACATCGAACAACTCTAAATACTACTTATTTATTCCATAACAGAACTCTCTGTGACTTTTTTTAAAAGTCACTTTTTATTTTGTGAATAAATATAAAAAAACTTGTTGACTCTAAAATATGTTCTTGTTATGTTAATAGAGAAGTAAGACAAACGCGTCTGTAGCTCAGCAGGTAGAGCACTCCCCTTTTAAGGGATAGGTCGCGCGTTCGAATCGCGCCAGACGCACCATTTTAAGCCTCGGGAACGAGGCTTTTTTATTATCAGGAGTTTGGAAATGAAAAAAATTGCAAGTTTTACTGTCAACCATGATATTTTGGAAAAAGGAATGTATATTTCAAGAATTGATGGTGACGTTGTTACATATGATATAAGAATGAAAAAACCAAATAATAATGATTATTTGGAAAATGCAGCAATGCATACATTTGAACATTTATTTGCAACATATGCAAGGAATACTGAATTTGCTCAAAATGTTGTTTATATTGGTCCTATGGGCTGTAGAACCGGATTTTATTTTCTTGTTCGTGATGCAATAAGTCATGAGAATGCTTTAAAAATAATGAAGGATTGTTTTGAGTTTATAAAGAATTTTGACGGTGAAATTCCCGGTACTAAAAAAGAAGAATGCGGTAATTATTTGGAACATAATCTTCAAGGTGCAAAAGAAATTGCAATTGATATGGCTGATGTATTAAAAAATTGGACAGTGGAGAAAATGAAATATGCAGAATAAGTTTACCTTTGGAATTATTGGCGCTATGGAGTGTGAGATTAATAGCTTAAAATCTAAACTTCAAAATCTTGAAAAGTTAGTAGTCGGCAAACGTATATTTTATGTTGGTGAACTTAATTCTCATAAAGTGATTTTGGTTCAAAGTGGTGTGGGCAAAGTTAATTCCGCTATTTGTGTTCAATATATTATAGATAAATTCAATCCTGATTTTATTATTAATACAGGTATTGCAGGTGGCTTGGGTGAAAATATGCAGGTTGGAGATATTGTTATAGGAACGGAATTTGTTCAATATGATTTTGATGTTACTGCTATTGGTTATGCTTTAGGCTATATGTGTACAGGTATTGATAAAGATAAACCTACAAAGTTTTATTCTGATACAAAGTTAATTAAAGAATTTGAAAAGGCACTTAAGCATACGGCTCCCAATATCAGATATCATAAAGGAGTTATTGCTTCGGGTGATTGTTTTGTTTCTTCTTTGGATAAGAAATTACAGATAAAAAATATGTTTAATGCTTTAGCAGTTGAGATGGAAGGAGCTGCTATTGCTCAAACTGCAAATTTAAATAATGTACCCTGTGTTATTGTAAGAGCAGTTTCTGATTTGGCAGACGATAACGCTGCAAAAGATCATGAATTTGTTGAAGAAGACATGGCAGAACATTGTTCTTCAACTATAGAAAATCTTTTGAAACATATCTCTTAGTATTTATTTTTTAAGTTAATCTTGAAACATTACACTTGAAAGGTATCTCATACCAGTATCAGGCAGAATTACAACAATTAATTTGCCTTTATTTTCTTGTCTTTGTGATAATTCAATTGCGGCGTGTAACGCAGCTCCAGAGGAAATTCCGGCAAAGATACCTTCTTTATCGGCTAAATTTCTTGCAGTATTTACCGCATCTTCATTTTTTACTGTTATAACTTCATCAATTAAATCTGCATTATAATTCTTTGGTATAAAATTTGCACCGATTCCTTGTATTTGATGTGTACCTGCTTTCCCTTGCGTTATAACCGGGGATGAATATGGTTCTACAGCTATGGCTTTAACGTTAGGATTTTTTTCTTTTAACTTTTTTGCGATTCCGGAAATGGTTCCGCCTGTACCAACACCTGCTACAATAATATCAACTTTTCCGTCTGTATCATTCCAAATTTCTTCGGCTGTCGTTTCATAATGAATTTTAGGATTTGCAGGATTGTTGAATTGTTGCGGGATAAAAGAGTTTTTATTCTCTTTATGAAGTCTTTCTGCTTCATCAACCGCTCCTTGCATTCCTTTTGTTCCATCTGTTAGAACTAATTCTGCCCCATATGCTTTTAGAATATCTCGTCTTTCTTTACTCATTGAATCAGGCATGGTAAGTATAAGTTTATATCCTTTTAATAGGCAAACAAGTGCAAGTCCAATTCCAGTATTTCCGCTTGTAGGCTCTATTATTGTTGTTTCCCCAGCTTTGATTAATCCTTCTTTCTCTGCTTCTTCTATCATACTTAAAGCAGCTCTGTCTTTTATTGAACCTGCTGGGTTGAAAAATTCAACTTTTGCTGCTATATCACTATAACCTGTATTTAATTTATTTATTCTTACAAGGGGAGTATTTCCTATTAATTCAATTAAATTGTTATAAATTTTCATTATTACACCTTTCTCAAATTTTTGTTTAGTTTTTTAAGTGTATTAATATCTTCTTGTGGGCTTTTACCTGTTGTTGTGAGGTAATTACCTGTTAGAATTCCTTCAACACAAGTTTTTAGTGCAAGCTCTTGATTTTTATCAGATAATTTCATTCTGCCGCCACAAAATCTTATAATAGATTTTGGATTTGCTATTTTGAATATTGCAAGGGTTCTTAAAATATTTTCTTCATCTATTTTATTATTATAATTTTCAAAAGGAGTCTTTGGAATTGGCATTAATATGTTAATTGGTATAGATTCAGGTTCTATTTCACTTAATTCTATTGCCATTTCTATTCTTTGTTCAACAGTTTCGCCCATGCCGAGAATTACTCCGCAGCATAATTCCATTCCGTATTTTTTTACCAGTTTACAAGTATTTAATCTGTCTTGCCATGTGTGTGTTGTACATATGTCTTTATAATATGATTCTGACGTATTTATATTATGATGGAATCTTTTAAGTCCGTGCTTAGAAAGTTCTTTGGCTTGTTCTTCATTTAAAATACCTATTGAAGCACAGCTTCTTATTCCTTCAATTTTATTTAGTTCATCAATAAATCCAAGGATTTTATCAAAATTTTCTTCATCGGGAGATTTGCCCGAAGTTACAACTGCAAATCTGATAACGCCATTAGTTCTTGCTTCTTCTGCCGCTTTTATGACTTCTTCTTTTGAAATTAACGGGTATTCTTCTATATCAGTCCTATAATGTGCGCTTTGTGCACAGTATTTACAATCTTGTGAACATTTTCCGCTTCTTGCATTGATTAGTGAACAAAATTCTACTTCATTTTTTATATATTTTGAAGCTTTCTCTAAAAGTTGTTCTAAATCAGAATTATATAGTTTTAAAAGTTCTTCTTTATTCATTAAAATACACTTTCTATAATACCTCCGCCAAGTACAGTTTCTCCGTCATAAAAAACTGCTGATTGACCTGTTGCTATCGGAGGCTGCATATCATCAAATATGACTTCTATATTTCCATTTTCCAAAGGTTTTATTGTTGCAGGTTTTGGCTCTTGTGAAGATCTTATTTTTACTTGACAGCTTATTGGAATAGTCAGATTTTCTATAGCTGAAAAATTGATTTTAGAGGCTATTAACCCTTTGTTTAAAGAATCTTCTTTAAATGCTACAACAACTTCATTTGTATCTTTTCTTAATTCTATAACATACAATGGGGCACTTGCTGCAACTCCGATTCCTTTTCTTTGTCCTATTGTATAATTCCAAAAACCTTGATGAGTTCCTAATATATTTCCTTTAATATCAACAATATTACCTTTTTTTGGTTTTTCATTAAGAATGTCATTATAGTCGCCATTATAAAAATCTTGGCTGTCTGGTTTATCTGCTACAACTAATCCGTGTTCTCTTGCTATTTCTCTAATTTGTTCTTTTGTGTATGTTCCAAGCGGCATTATTGTTTTTGAAAGTTGTTCTTGAGTTAATCCATATAAAAAATATGACTGGTCTTTCTTTAGATTAATTCCTCTTTTTAATATGTATCTGTTATTTTCCTTTATTATTTGTGCATAATGACCTGTTGCAAACTTATCAAATTTAATGCCTGCTTTTTTTACCAGTTCAGGAAAAATTCCGAATTTTATATATCTGTTGCAGCATACGCAAGGGTTTGGGGTGCGCCCTTCCATATATTCTTTCTTAAAATAATTTATAACTATTTCTTCATATTCCTTTGAACAATCAATAATGTGAAATTCTATTCCGAGTTTTTCCGCAATCTTTTTTGTTTGATTTATATCTTCTTCTTTATTAGGGCAAAGGCAGGCTGAATGAGTTGAAATTTTTGTATCTTGATTTGTTATTTTTTTATTTAATGCATTAAAAAAATCACTGCTGCCCCATTGAGACATAGTTGCACCTATTACTTCATAACCTTGTTCTTTTAGTAAAAGCGCCGCTACTGAAGAATCAACTCCACCAGACATTCCTACAAGAACTTTCATTTAACTACGCCTCCGTTTATTACTTTATAATTATAATTCAAAAAATTTGGCAAATAAAAATGATTTTGAAAGTAAATATGTTTAACCTATAATTTAAATAGGAAAAAGAAAGGGCGAAATATGATTATTCCAAGTATTGACTTAATGGATGGAAAAGCTGTCCAATTAAGACAAGGAAAAGAAAAGGTATTAGAAAGAGAAAATGTATTAGAACTGGCAAAATATTATTCACGTTTCGGAGAAATTAGTGTAATAGATTTAGATGCCGCTATGAATAAGGGCGATAATGAAGCTCTTATTAAAGAAATCTGCAAAATCGCCCATTGCAGAGTTGGTGGTGGAATTAGAGATAAGGAAAAAGCAAAAAGAATATTGGCTAATGGTGCAAAACAAATTATTATAGGTACTGCCGCAAATGAAGAATTTCTTTCAAAATTGCCAAAAGATAAGGTTATTGTTGCTATTGATGCTAAAAAAGGTAAAGTCACAACAGAAGGTTGGACTAAAGAAGTTGAAGCAACTCCTGCTGATTATGTTAAAAGATTTGATAATTTATGTGCAGGATATTTATATACCATTGTTGATAAAGAAGGTATGATGCAAGGTACTGATATTGAAGCTATTAAAGAAATCAGAAAACTTACTAAAAAAACTTTAATTGCAGCAGGCGGTATTTCTACTATTGATGAAATCAAAACTCTAGTTAAAATGAATGTTTCAACTCAACTTGGTATGAGTATTTATACAGGTGCCGTAAATCTTGAAGATGCTTATATTGCTGTTATGGATTTTGATAAACAAAATGGTTTGATTCCAACTATTGTTCAAGATGTTGAAACAAAACAAGTATTAATGCTTGCATATTCAAATAAAGAATCGTTGAAAAAATCATTATCAGAAGGATTGGCTACATATTGGAGTCGCTCAAGAAATGAATTATGGACAAAAGGTTTGACTTCAGGTCATACTCAAGAATTAATAAGTGCTAAATTTGATTGTGATCAAGATGCATTATTATTCAAGGTTAAACAAAATGGAGTAGCTTGTCATACAGGTCGTTATTCTTGTTTTGAAGATAGGGAATTTTGTATAAACGAACTGTATAATTTGCTTTTAGATAGAAAAGCAAAGCTTCCTGACGGTTCTTATACAACAAAATTGTTTAAAAATGAATTCTATTTAAAAAGAAAAGTAATGGAAGAAGCATTTGAATCTGTCAATTTTGAACAAGGTGACGGGTTAGAATGGGAAGCAAGTGATTTGGCTTATCATATGCTTACTTTTATGGCAATGCATAATGTAACTCCTCAAGATATAATAAATAACTTGGCTTCAAGAACAAAATAACTGATAATTTTGTTTGAATGTATAAATAAATTTCAATAAAAAGAAAAGGATGAAAAATGCAGATAAATACTTATGATGAATTGGATAAAAATTTCTTTTCTAAGATAGAGTTTGAAAGTATATCTTCTGTTAATGACATTATTAATGCTGTCAGAAAAGATGGTGATAATGCTGTTAGAAAATATGCTAAAAAATTTGGTGATGGAGATTTATCTGCATTTAAATTGACTGAAGATGAGATAAAAGAAGCAATAAAACAAGTTGATGAAAAAACTATCGAAACAATAAAGTTTGCAGTAAAAAATGTAAAGGAATTTGCAAAGGCTCAGTTATCAAGTTTAAAAGAATTGGAAGTTGAAGTTAACGGAAATATTCTTGGACATAAAATTATCCCGATAGAGTCTGTTGGTTGTTATATACCTGGCGGAAATTATCCACTTCCTAGTAGTGCAATAATGACTGTAGTTCCTGCGAAAGTTGCAGGTGTAAAAAGAGTTGTTGCAATGTCACCTAAAATACAACCTGTAACAGTTGCTGCGGCATATTATGCAGGTGCTGATGAAATATACAGAATAGGCGGAGTCCAAGCAATAGCTGCAATGGCTTATGGAACGGAATCTATTCAAAAAGTAAACAAGATAGTAGGACCGGGGAATAAATTTGTAACATCGGCAAAAAAGCAAGTTTATGGAGAATGCGGTATAGACTTTTTGGCTGGACCATCTGAAGTGTTAATTATTGCTGATGAAACGGCTAAACCAGAGTTTGTTGCTGCTGATATTCTTGCTCAATGTGAACATGATAAAGATGCTCGTGCATTTTTAATATGTTTTTCTAAAGAATTTGCCCAAAAAGTTGATGAAAAGGCTAAAGAATATTTAAAAAATCTTCAAACACGTGAAATTGCCGAACAATCTTATAATAAATCATTTGCCGTTGTTGTGAGATATTTAGATGAAGCTGTTGCTTTATCTAATAAAAAAGCACCTGAACATTTGGAATTATGTTTGGAAAACGCAGAAAATCTTATTAATAAATTTAATAATTACGGTTCATTATTTATTGGTAATTATAGTGCAGAAGTTTTTGGTGATTATGTATCAGGTACTAATCATACTTTGCCAACAAATCAAGTTGCCAAATATTCTGGAGGTTTAAGTGTTTTTGATTATATAAAAATACAGACATATCAAATAATAAGAGAAAAAGCTATTAAAGAAACAGCAATGAACGCTTCATATCTCGCTGAAAAAGAAGGACTTTTTGCACATAAATTGGCGGCTGATGTAAGAATAGAAAAACTCTAAATTTAATCATTTTTTTAGTACTAATAGATCTTTTGCCATTATCATACAATAATTATTGATTTTAATAAAACTTAATACAAGAACAATAAACACTGGTAATTTGTTTTATTTACTTTGGGAAAGTTGAATAAAATGAAAATATCAGAAATTAATAGAACATATAATATTTTTCAAACGAATCATTTTTCAAAATATCAACAAAACACTCCAATTCAGGATTCTATAAGTTTTAAAGCTCGTAATAAAAAAAATTTAAGTAAAAAAGAACAAGTGCAAAACGCTATTACTTATCTTTCTGTTGCTGGTTTTTTAATAAGTTCTATTGCCGGTTTTTCTAAAATATTTGATGGAAAGAAAGAAACAGTTGAAATAGAGCCTTGTAGTGAACCAATAGTTGAAAATTATCAAGAAGAAGAAATTGAAACAGCTTCAGATATACTTATGGAAAATCCTGAACTCTTGGAAGAATATAATAAAATTATGCAAGCTTTAAATACCTATTCTGAACAACTTGGAGAAGATGCTCTTCCTTTAATAAAACAAAGAGTTGCTTTAATAGGTAATGGTAATGTTGATATAATGGATGTATTAAAAATTCTTTGGATTGAATCAAATGGGAAAATTTATAATGAAGAAAACTCTGGAATATTAACAAGTAGTTTTGGAGCTTATGGCGCTTTTCAATTGACAAAAGATACTCAGGAATTTTTGAATTCTTATTTCAATTTAGAGAATACTGAACAAGAACTGGATGTAAAAAATCCTTATGATAATTTAGATGCTTGTATTTATTTGTTAAGATTTTTGTATGAAAAAAGAAGTAACGATATTGAAAATGGAAAAGTTTTACCTACAGGTGATAACATAAAAACTGCTGTAGCTTGGAGTTATCATGATGGTGCTTGGGCTAGTGAGATTAGTAAGTATGGACAAGATTATATTGAAAAATATGAAAAACTTAGCCTGTTGGACGAATATCCTCAAGTTATTGAATTTATATTAAATAGTTGAAATTAATATAATAAAAAAGAAGGAATTTTGTTCCTTCTTTTTTAACTTTTTAAACTTTATTATGCGCCTATTTTTTCTTGTAAAATTTCTTCAATACTTATTTTGGAATCCATTCTTTCTTGTATATCTGATAATTGTTTTTCGATATTAAATCTAATTGCTCTTTTGCTTTTATTAGTTGAAACACCTTTCATAATTTCATCGTATACAATAAAAGAATTCAGTTGCATATATGTTTTAATATCTTTAGCTTTTTTATTTGATTTTAGTAAATTTTCACTTTTACCTAATGTGTATTTTAATATTGAATCAACAATAAATTTATTTTGGCGAAATGATTGTTTTTCACTTCCGTTAATTAAAGTGTTTAAGAGAACTCTAAAATGTGTCTGAATTGTATTTGTAAGACCTTTCCTTTGAATCCAAGGAATAGATTTAGATAAGTGGCTGCTGCATTCGTTTACTCTTGTTTCAGCATATTTTACAAGTAAGTACTTTTTGATGTTTTCTTTTAATTCATTCATTACTAGTGTATCCTTTTCTCACTTTCATCCTCGTCAAATTAAGAAATTTAGTTAAATTCCAGTTCGTTTTAAAAGTATTTTAAACTCTTATATCTAAAACTCTTTCTCAACTATATCTGTTTTATATCATAAAACTTATTTTTCTCCCTACTCCATTTGGATGGGATATTAATAAAATTTTTTTGTTATTATTTTGCCGTGGGTTAAGTATGGTTACAAATTTTCAGTTTTTAAAAAAAGTAAATAAAAATCTATTTGAAATTATCTCAGAAGCAGAAAAATTATATCGTGATGAATATTTTGAGCAATGTATGACTCAAACCAGACGCTTTGGAGAACAAATTTGTAAGGAAATGCTTATTGAAAATAATAAGCAAACAGGTTCTTTTGATGAAATGTTAGCAACATTGAAAGATAATTCTACAGGAAGCATTCAAGAAAAAGAATTTATTGATGATTTGTATTTTCTTAAAAAAAACGGTAATCAATCGGTTCATTCGGGTAAAGTAAAAAAAGATGCTATGACTGCACTTGAATGTTTAAAACGTTCATTTGAAATCGCAATAAATTATAGTGTATATAATTTGGGGGCTTCAGCTAATATTTTAAAACTTAACTATGATGTTGAACTGCTTATTACTGAGAAAAAATCAAAACCATCTTTAAAAGAAAAATATGAAGCTGAAAAAAAGAGACAATCAGACTATAAATTTGATAAAACTTCAAAAAGACAAGATGTCGATAGCAATAAATCTGAAAAAAGAGTTCAAAAAAAAGAAATTAAACTTTCTTTATTCTGGAAAATTATAGTTGTTTTATCTTGTATTTCTATTTTTATTATTACTTTTGTGTCTATAGCTGTTCTTATAAACTCAAAACCCTAAGTAAATATACTTAGGGTTAGTTTTTATGAGATAGATTCTTAATTTTCTTTTTCGTCAGAATCTTCATAGTGTGGTGAGTCTGTTTTAATTATATCTAAATCAAATTTTTTCCATTCTTTGAATCCGCCTCTTAGAGTAATTGCGGGATAGTGTTTATCTACGAGAGCTAAGGCTGTATTATATGCTCTCGGACAAGAGTCTGAATATGTATAAATTACTGTGATTTTGTCTTTTTCGAGCATTTCCATATGATTTTGAATTTCTTTATATGGAATATGAACAGCATAAGGAATATGTCCTTTTATATAGTCATCGTATTCTCGTACATCAACTATATTAATAGAATTTGTTTTATTTATTATTATGTCATCTAGTGTGAATGGTCCAATTGTATAAGAAATTATATCTTCAAAGAATTTTTTTGCCCTTGATAAGTCTTTTGTAATTTCACCGTGTAAAAACATATAAATTCCTTTCATAAATATTACTATGGTAATTTATTACGAACGATTAATTTCTAAAATGCCCTAGTTGACTATATTTGAGGATAATAAAAAAACTTAATGTAAAAAAGTTTTGTTTTTAAATTGACTTTAAGTATTATTGGTCAGATAATACTTAAAAATAAGGTAAATGACATGAAACATTATTTGATAAAAATTGAATAGATATAGAAAAAAGAAAAACTGTCTGTTTTTCTTTTTTTTTGAACTTTTTTGAAAATTAATAAGAAAGAGTATTATGAAGAAGATATACAAAGCAAAAGTTAATAAAATAGAGAAAGTGAGTTCAAGTTCTTATTTTATTGAAATTGAATGCGAGAATCCTGTTTTTGTTGAAGCCGGTCAATTTATATCAATTTATTGTAACGGTTTAACTTTGAGAAGACCATTTAGTGTTTATGCAAATAATGATGGAAGAATTGGAATTCTATTTAAAGAAAGAGGCAAGGGTACCAAATATATAAAGTCGTTAAAAGTTGGTGATGATATAGATATTGCAGGTCCTTTCGGTAATTCATTTGATATAAAAAATAAAAAAACATTGTTAATTGGAGCAGGTATTGGAGCCGCTCCTATTTCTTATTTAAAGACAAAATTAGACAAAGAAAATATAGAAAATTGTTTTATTGCCGGTTTTTTGAATAAAGATGAAATACCTAAAGGTATGGAAATAGATAAAATCTGCACAGATGATGGCTCTTATGGTGAAAAAGGCAGTGTTTTAAATTATATAGGTGTAATTATCAATGAATATAAACCTGAAGTCATATATGCTTGCGGTCCTCATATAGTATTGAAAATAATTTCAGAATTGGGTGAAAAATACGGAATTGAAACTCAAGTAGCAATGGAAAAAGTTATGGCTTGCGGAATTGGTGTATGCAGAGGGTGCGTTATTGATATTAAAAAGGACGGTAAAATTATAAATGCTACTGTATGCAAAGACGGTCCTGTATTTAAAGGAAATGAGGTAGTATGGGGAAGTTAAGTGTAAATTTTGACGGACTTGAACTGAAAAATCCGATTATGACAGCATCAGGTACATATGGTTATGCTAATGAATTTGATGAGTTTATTGATGTTTCAAAATTGGGAGCTATTGTGACCAAAGCTATATCTTTATATCCTCGTGCAGGGAATAAGCATATTAGAATTACAGAAACTGAAGCTGGCATGATAAATTCCATCGGGCTTGAAAATGTTGGAATTGAAAAATTTATAGAAGTAAAAATTCCAGAACTTAAACAAAATAATATTAACTATATTATGAATGTTGCAGGCTCTACTATTGATGAATATGTTCAAGTTGTAACAAAATGCGAAAATGAAAAGATTAAAGCCATTGAACTGAATGTATCTTGTCCTAACGTGAAATCAGGCTGTTTAGAGTTCGGAACAGATGAAAATTCTTTATATGAACTGGTTAGTGCAGTAAGAGCAGTTTATAGCGGATTTTTAATAATAAAATTGACTCCGAATGTTACTTCTATAGAAAAATTAGGAATTGCAGCTGAAAAAGCCGGTGCAAACGCAGTAAGTGCAATAAATACATTGAAGGGTACTTCGATAAAATTGGAATTAATAAATGGCAAATATAAAAAAACAATAGTTCAAGGCGGATATTCCGGTAAAGGGATTAAACCTGTTGCAATTAATGCGGTTTCTCGTTTATATAAAGTGATTAATATTCCAATAATCGGAATAGGCGGAATAGAAACATTGGATGATGTTCTTGAATTTTTTGCGGCAGGAGCTGAAGCAGTTCAAATTGGCACATCCAATTTTACACATCCTGATACAGCAGGAAAACTTGTTGAAGAACTGGAAGAATATATAAATAAAAGCGGATTTAAAAGTTTAGATGAAATAAAGAAAGAATTGAGGGCATAATGACAAATGAAGTTTTAAATTTATTAGAGCAGGCGGAAGGTGTTTTACACGGGCATTTTTGCCTTACATCAGGTTTGCATTCAGATATTTATTTTCAATGTGCAAAGTTGTATCAATATCCTGAAATAACTTCAGAGTTAGGGAAAAGACTTGCTGAAAAACTTTCTGATATTGAATTTGATACTATAGTGGCTCCCGCTATAGGTGCTGTAATTATAGGTTATGAGACAGCAAAAAATGCAAAAAAACGTAATCTATTTGTTGAAAGAAAAGACGGAGTAATGCAATTAAGAAGAGGTTATACTTTAAAGAAAGGCGAAAAAGTTGTAATTATAGAAGATGTAATTACAACAGCCAGAACTATAAAAGAAACAATGGAAGCTATTAAAGAATATGAACCTGAAGTTGTTGCAGTTGGATGTATTGTTGACAGAACAAAAGGAAAAACAGAGTATAATATTAAGTCATTATTGCAAATAGATCCTGTTGTATATGATCCTAATGATTGTCCTTTATGCAGAGAAGGTATAGAACTTGTTAAACCGGGAAGCAGAACAGAAGTAAAGGCAAACGCATAATGAAACATTTAATTGATATTAAAAGCATTTCTAAAGAAGAAATAGAAAATATCATAAATTTAGCAAAAGAATTTAAAACAGGAAGAAAAAAGTCTGATGTTGAAAAAAAGACTCTTTCTTTAATGTTTTACGAAAATTCAACAAGAACACGCTGTAGTTTTGAAATAGCTGCTCAAAAACTTGGTATGAATATAATAAATTTTGATGCTAATCATTCATCACTTTCAAAGGGTGAAAGTCTAAAAGATACAATCGAAAATTTATACTTTTTAGGGGTAGATGCTGTTGTTATAAGACATTCTTTATCTGGAATAATTAATAACGTAATGAGATTGGTTAATTATCCTATTCATTTTGTAAATGGTGGAGATGGAACTCACGCACATCCATCTCAAGCATTGCTTGATTATTATACAATGCTTGAAAAAATAGGTAGTGTAGAAGGTAAAAAAATAACAATAGTTGGTGATGTTTCTCATTCCAGAGTTGCAAAATCAAACATAAGTTTGCTTTCAAAATTCGGGGCAGATATTCATTTGTGTGCTCCTACATATTTACAGTTTGAAAATGAACAGGCTTTTAATATTCATTATCATAATGAAGTAAAAGAAGCCATTGAAGGTTCAAATGTAGTAATGGTGTTAAGAGTTCAAAATGAAAGACATGAAAAAGAAGGTTATCCTGATTCCTCCGAATACAAAAGACTGTATGAAATAGATACAGAATTATTAAAAAAATATGCAGCAAAGGATGTTATTTTAATGCATCCTGGACCTGCAAACAGAAATATAGAAGTTTCCTCTGAACTTCTTGATAATCAAGTAGGAAAAACTATATTAGAACAAGCTCAAAATGGTGTATATGTAAGAATGGCAATATTGAATACATTATTGAAAGGGGACAATAATGCTTCTTAAAAATGCAAAAATAATAAATCCAAAAACAAATTATGAAGGTATTTCTGATATACGTATAGAAAATGGTATTGTAAAAGAAATAGCTGTTAATATTGTTCCAAGTCAGAATGAAGAAATTATTGATTTGACGGGGAAAATATTAACTCCCGGACTCGTTGATATTCATTGCCATCTTAGAGAACCAGGTTTTAACTCAAAAGAAACAATAAAAACAGGAATATCTTCCGCTATAAATGGAGGTTATACTGCAATTTGTCCTATGGCAAATACAAATCCGCCTGTCGATAATTCTACAACATTAATGTATACAATAATAAAGGCAAAAGAAGTATCAGATATTGGCTTCCACCCTATATGTGCTGTTACAAAAGGACTTTCAAACGAGAAGATAGTTAATGTTTCAGAACTTATTTCAAACGGTGCAATCGCATTTTCTGATGATGGTAAGCCTGTTGAAAATATGCATTTATTAAAAGAAGCATTGAAATATGTAAATTCTCATAATGCAGTAATTATTTCGCATTCGGAGGATTCATCATTAGCTAATGGAGGTGTAATAAATGAAGGTAAAGTTTCAACTCGTCTTGGGTTGAAGGGAATACCTGATATTACAGAATCCTTGGCAGTTGCCAGAGAACTTGAAGTCGTAAGAGCCGTAAATGGGAAATATCATTTTGCCCATATATCGACAAAACGCTCAATTGAACTTATCAGGCAAGCAAAAAAAGAAGGATTGAATGTGACGGCAGAAACTGCTCCACATTATTTTAGTTTGACTGAAGATGATATAGTTGATTATGATGCAAAATACAAAGTTAATCCTCCATTGAGAACAAAAGAAGATTTAGAAGCTGTAATAACAGGACTTCGGGATGGAACAATAGATGTAATAGCTACAGATCACGCTCCACATACTGTTCATGAAAAACAACTTCCTATCCAAATGGCTCCAATGGGACTTGCAGGATTTGAAACAGCTCTGGGCATTACACTTACTTATCTTGTTCATACAAGAAAATTGAGTTTAATTGAGGCAATAAAAAAATTAACATATTCACCTGCTTCTATTTTAAATATTCCAAACCAAGGTTCTATAGAAGTTGGGAAAGAAGCTAATATGACAGTAATTGATTTGAATGAAGAGTGGGTTGTCGATGCTTCAAAATTTAAATCAAAATGCCGTATTTCTCCATTTGACGGTTATAAATTAAAAGGTAAACCCAAAATGACAATAATAAAAGGTAAAATAATTAATATAGGATAAATAAAAATGCAAATAAGACCAGAAATCAAAGAAAAAATCGTACTTGCGTTAGATGTTGATACACCTGAACAAGCAAAACAATTAATTACCGAACTTAAAGATTATGTCGGTATATTTAAAGTTGGCTTGCAAATGTATACAGGTAACGGCTATGAAATTTTCAACTTTATGAGAGAACAAAATATAAAGTTCTTTTTTGATGTTAAGCTCCATGATATACCGAATACAGTTGCAAAAGCATCTGAAAATATAATCAGAAACGGTGCCTCATTCTTTAACCTTCACACAACAGGTGGTGAAGAAATGATGAGAATGGCTCAAGAGTCAGCAAGAAAAACAGCAAAAGAACTTGGCAAAGAAAATCCTGTTATACTTGGTGTGACTGTTTTAACAAGTATAAGTGAAGAAAGTTTGCAAAAAGAACTTAAAGTTCCTTATAAACCGAATGAATATGCTATTCATTTGGCTTTGATGGCAAAAAATGCAGGTTTGGATGGTGTTGTTGCAAGTGTTTGGGAAGCTAAGAAAATCAAGCAAGTATGCGGTAAAGATTTTAAAGTTCTATGCCCAGGCATAAGACCTGATTGGTCAAATAAAAATGATCAAAAGCGTCTTGCTACACCAAGCATTGCAATAAAAGAAGGTGCTGATTATTTGGTTATAGGAAGAGCCGTTACAAGTGCGGAAGACAGAGTTAAAGCAATTCAAATGATATATGAAGAAATTGAAAATGCAATGCTTACTCAAAATAAATCTTATGCGGTTTCTAAAGGTAAATTAATTCTTGAAAACGGTATGATTTTTGAAGGTGAATCTATTGGTGCAGACGGAACATCTTATGGAGAAATTGTATTTAATACATCAATGGTTGGTTATCAAGAAATACTTACGGACCCTTCTTATGCAGGTCAAACAATAGTCATGACATATCCTGAAATAGGTAATTACGGAATTAATAAAGATGATTTTGAATCAGGGAAAATCCATGCTAAAGGTTTTATCGTAAAGAATATGTGTGAACATGAGTCGCATTATAAAAGTGCACTTCCATTGGCAGAATACCTAAAACAAAATAATATAGTAGGTTTAAAGGTATAGATACAAGACATCTTACTCAAATCATAAGAAATTATGGTGCAATGAATTGTGCTATAACGACAGGTGATATTACTCCTGAAATAAAAGAAAAGATGAGAAATTACAGAATAAGTAAAGATATTACAATGGATGTTACTACTTATAAAGTAGAAAAATATTCAGGAACGGGAATAAAACTTGCAATTTTAGATATGGGTATAAAAAAGAGTATACTTGAAAATTTCAAAGCTCTAAATTGTGATATTACTGTTTTCCCAGCAGATACAAAAGCTGAAGATATTCTAAATGAAAATGCTGATGCTGTACTTATCTCAAATGGACCTGGAAATCCTGAAGATGCAAAACAAGCTATAGAAACAACAAAAGCTTTATTAGAGAAATTACCTTTATTCGGAATTTGTCTTGGACATCAAATAATATCACTTGCATTAGGAGCAAAAACTTATAAACTTAAATATGGTCATAGGGGTGGAAATCATCCTGTAATGAATATGGAAACAAATGAAATATTTATTACTGCTCAAAACCATAGTTATGCTGTTGAGTCTGATTCTCTTCCTGCTGATGTACAAACAACATTCATCAACTTAAATGACAATACAATAGAAGGAATCAGATGTGATAAATACAAAATAAAAACAGTTCAATTCCATCCAGAATTAACCGCAGGACCATATGATGCAAATAAAGTTATATCAAGCTGGATAGAAAATGTAGAAAAAGAGAAAAATCTTTTTGTTTAACAATCTGAAAGTTTGAGAAGGTAATTGAAATTATAGAAAGAGATAGAAATGCCAATAAATACAAAAATAAAAAAAGTTTTAGTAATCGGTTCAGGTCCTATAGTTATAGGTCAGGCTGCAGAGTTTGATTATGCTGGTGTTCAAGCCTGTAGAGCACTAAAAGAAGAAAAAATTGAAGTGGTTCTTGTAAACTCAAACCCTGCAACAATTATGACAGATGAAAATATTGCGGATAAAGTTTATATAGAACCTTTAACTGTAGAATCGTTAACTTATATAATAGAAAAAGAAAGACCAAACGGAATTATAGCAACTTTAGGCGGTCAAACAGGTTTGAATCTTGCAGTAAGTTTATACGAAGCCGGAATTTTGGAAAAATACAATGTTGAACTTTTAGGTACAAAAATTGGATCAATAAAAAAAGCAGAAGATAGAGAGCTATTTAAAAATCTTATGCTGGAAATAGGTGAACCCATACCTGAAAGTGATATTGTTTCGAGTTTTGAAGAAGCAAAGAAATTTGCACAAAAGATAGGTTTCCCAATTATTGTAAGACCTGCATATACTCTTGGCGGTACTGGGGGTGGTATTGCCAATAACTATGGTGAGTATGAAGAGATAGTATACACAGGTTTATCTTTAAGCCCTATTTCTCAAGTTCTCGTCGAAAAAAGTATTGCAGGATATAAAGAAATTGAATATGAAGTAATTCGAGATGCAAATAATACAAGTATTGCAATATGTAATATGGAAAACATTGACCCTATAGGTATTCATACAGGAGACAGTTTTGTAGTTGCACCAACACAGACTTTAACTAATAAAGAATGTCAAATGCTAAGAAGTGCAGCATTGAAGATTATCAAAGCGTTAAAAATAGAAGGCGGATGTAATGTCCAATTTGCTTTAGATACTGTAAGTAATCAATATTATGTAATAGAAGTTAATCCAAGAGTAAGCCGTTCATCAGCTCTAGCTTCTAAAGCAACAGGCTATCCTATTGCTAAAATAACAACAAAAATAGCAATCGGATATAATCTCCACGAAATACCTAATTCAATTACAAAGAAAACAGTTGCAGCATTTGAACCGGCAATTGATTATGTTGTAACTAAAATTCCTAAATGGCCGTTTGATAAATTTAAACACGGCGATAGAATTCTTGGTACAAAAATGAAAGCTACAGGCGAAGTAATGGCAATCGGAAGAACATTTGAAAGTTCATTCAAAAAAGCTATAACTTCAATAGAGTCAAAATATACAGGTCTATTAAGAGGTCGTCATATTGAATGTAGTGAAGAAGAACTAAAAGCACTTTTGAATGTTCAAGATGACAGAAGAATCTTTAGAGTAGCAGAAGCTATAAATCGCGGTATTAGTGTTGATGAAATCAATAAAATAACAAAAATAGATAAATGGTTTATATATAAAATCAAAAGTTTGGTTGATTTTGAAAATAGATTGAAAAGTGAAACTTTAACTCCAGATTTATATTTAGAAGCGAAAGAAAAAGGTTTCTTAGATGAAGAAATAGCAAAATATACGCAAAGTTCATTGTCTGATATTGAAAAAATGAGAAAAGAAAACTCAATAAGTGCTTCATTTAAAATTGTTGATACTTGTGCTGCTGAATTTAAAGCTTATACCCCTTATTATTATTCAACATACAATGAATTTGATGAAAGTAATTCAAATAGTGAAGATAAGAAAATTTTAATTTTGGGTTCAGGTCCGATAAGAATAGGTCAAGGTATAGAATTTGACTATTGTTCTGTACATGCAGCCTGGGAAGTAAGAAATCATAATTATAAGTCATTAATCGTTAATTCAAATCCTGAAACGCTTTCAACAGATTTTGATGTTGCAGATAAATTATATTTTGAACCAATGCATATTGAAAATATAATGAATATAATAGAAAAAGAAAATCCTGAAGGTGTAATGGTTCAATTTGGGGGACAAACGGCTATTAATTTGGCTCCAAAACTTCACGCAAGAGGTGTTAAAATTCTAGGTACATCATTAGATTCAATTAATATAGCGGAAGATAGGAAATTATTTGAACAATTATTGAGAGAATTGAACATTCCGCAACCAAAAGGATTTGCTATAAAAAAACAATCAGAAGCATTAGAAGTTGCTAGAACACTTGGTTATCCTCTTTTGGTAAGACCATCTTATGTAATCGGCGGAAGAGGTATGCAGGTAGTTTATAATAAAGATGAACTTATTTCATATATTGAAGGAGCACTGAAATTCTCCGATGAGCATCCTATTTTAATCGACCAATATATTGAAGGTACAGAACTGGAACTTGATGCAATTTCAGATGGTGAAAATGTATTAATTCCTGCAATTACTGAACACATAGAAAGAGCCGGAATACATTCCGGTGACTCTATAGCACTATATCCAACAAGAACAATATCTGATGAAGTTATTAAAAACTTGATAGATTATACTGAAAAAATAGCACGAGCACTAAAAGTAAAAGGGCTTATGAATATTCAATTTGTACTGAAGGATAATATTGCATATATAATTGAGGTAAATCCGCGTGCTTCAAGAACTGTTCCTATTTTAAGTAAAGTTACGGGAATCCCTATGGTAAAAATTGCAATTGATGCAATAATGGGTAAATCAATTATAGAACAAGGTTATAAACCGGGATTGGTAGATACTACGAATCTCGTATGTGCAAAAATACCAATATTCTCATTCCAAAAATTAAACAGGATAGATCCAGCTTTGGCTCCTGAAATGAAATCTACAGGTGAAGTCTTAGGTGTTGATACTAATTATGAAAGAGCTTTGATTAAAGGATTTTTAGCTGCCGGATATAAACTTTCCAAGGAAAGAGGTAATGTATTAATCTCGATTAATGATCATTATAAGAAAGATAGTGTAGAGGTAGCAAAAACGCTTGTTGATTTAGGTTATAACTTAGTTGCAACAACCGGTACTCATAAATTTTTGAAACTTCATAATATAGAATCAAAAGAAATTGAAAAATTTGATATCCAAAAAATACAAAGAAATATGAAAAATAAAGAACTTTGCTTTATCATAAATACCCCTACAACAAATAATAATTCAGCCAGATATGGAAGTGAAGACAGAGGCTTTTTAATCAGAACAATTGCCGAAATGTATTCAACACCATGCTTTACTGTTCTAGATACTGCTAAGGCGTATTTGGAAGCATTGAAATATTATATGAAGGATGATAAATTGACATATGACAGTATTGATAAATATAGAGATTCAGAATTAATTTGTCGTTAGGAAATATTTATGGACGAAAAATATAAAGTACAAAAGAAAAAGAAAAAATTTCAAATAAATATTAAAAATATGGGAATTGATATAGATAAAAATGAATATAAAGAAATAGTTTTATCTAATTCAAATCATCCCGAATTTATAAAGAAAGATATGTAACAAAAAGCAGTTCATTTAATATGAACTGCTTTTTTATAAAATAATTTTTATTGTATATTTATTAATATAAATTAAGTAGATAGCAAAAAAAAAAATTACGGTTATTATATTAACAGGTCTTTTTATATTTTTAGGAGAATGTGTATGAAAATTTCTGCAATACAAAATACATCATCGTTTGGTAGAGCATTGACAACAAAAGAAACACGAGAGTTTGAAAATTTACAACAAGATGCAAGAAGAGAGCTTGGAATTGATAAAACGACTGCCACAATATTCGATTTTAGTGTACCGTCATTAAAAAATGATACAGGTATAGGAACAAGTTTTTCATCAGAAGCGCAAGACTTAGCCGGATTATTAAAGGTAATGTGCGGAGTAAATTCTATTCAATTACAACCGCAAGGTGAAATATCAAACTATGTCCGTTCACCATATTCCGGTACTGGTTTCTCTCTCGGCATGCATATTATTGATTTAAATAAATTAGGTGAAGATTCATATGGTAATCTTTTAACAGCGGAAGATTTGAATTCTTCATATATGACAAGAGTATCGAATCATGATTCAGTAAATTATGATAATGTTTTTGCACAAGATGGTCAAAGAGCAATGCTTAAAAGAGCATTTATGCGCTTTGAAAAAATGGATGAAGCTTCTCCATTAAAAAAAGAATTCAAAAATTTTGAAGAAGAAAACAAATACTGGTTAGAACGTGATGCTTTGTATGAAGCAACTGCTATTGCAAATGGTTCCAGAGATGTAAAAACATGGAATTATAGAGATCAAAATATATTTGCAACAAAAGATGGAGATCAAGCAAGAATTGCAGAATTAAAACAAGTTAGAGATGAATATGGAACAAATGTAGTAGATTTCGAAAAATTTGTTCAATTTATAGCAGATAGACAGCAAAAAGAATCAAAAGCTAATTTTAATAAACAAGGTATTAGTATATACGGAGATTGCCAGATAGGTTTTTCTCAAAAGGATTTTTGGGCACATAAATCAGCATTCTATCCCAACTATGAATTTGGATGTGATATAGGTGACGGAAAATATTCTTGTTGGTCTCCGGCTATTAATTTTGATAAAATCAACGGTGAAGCAGGTGAATTACTTTATAATAAATTTAATTTGTTCTTCAAAAGATATGACGGTGTTAGAATAGATGCCGCTTGGCAATTAATAAAACCGATGATATGTGAACCATGGCAAAATCAAGGCAAGGATGTTTTTGATTCAAATGGAAATAAATTGGGTCGTAAACTTGATCATCAGCCTAAAGTCGGTCATAATGGACAGCAAATTATTAAAGATATTGTTTTAAAAGCTGCTGATGATAATCACGTGCCTCATGACAGAATTCTTCTTGAATTATTAGGCGGAAATTCTTATGATTCTTTAGATGCAGTTAAGAACTTAGGTACAACTTTAATTCATATTACCAGATATGGTGGCGACAATTGGGGACGTGTAAAATATTATGAATCAAAAGGAGATAATAAGTATCAGAATATGAAGCCCGGAGATTATATAATAGGACCAGGTACTCATGATGATTATAGTTTATTAGAACAGGTTGAAAACGGAAAAGAACGTTCAGGTTATTTGTCAAAAGATTTACATCTAAATAAGCATGAACTGGAACATTCTCAAGAAGCACTTTCAAAAGCAGTTTTTGCAGAGCTATTTACAACCAAAAATCAATTTGCAACGCTTCCTGATATATTGGGCTCAAGAAGAAGAATAAATGTTCCAAATACGACGGATGGTAATTGGTCTTATAGAGCTTCGCAGGATTATGAACGTGAATATTTTGAAAACTTGTCACAAGGCAAAGGTTTAAATTTTGCTGATGCTTTGAGTAAAGCAATTAAAGCAAAACAAAATGGAAGAAATTCTGCTATTACTGATAAATTAGATTATTTTGCAAATATTTTAAGACAAAATGGTCCAATGACAAGAAAAGATGCAGATAGAATAATTCTAAATGCATAAAGATTTAAGAGAGAAGAGGCATTTTTAAATGCCTCTTCTCTCTTTATATTATCTTAATACATAACCAGATTGACTTTAGATCATATTTATGGTCTATTATAAATAGAGATTTTAATCACGAAAGGATTTGAAACATTATGACAACAAAAAGTAAAAAGACTGTTGAATCTTTGGAAAAAGCTTTAAACAAATCTGATGTTGTTGAAACACTAGATCAGTTAGAAGTTCTTATTTCGAAAGTAAAAAAAGCTCAAAAAATCTATGAAACATTCACTCAAGAACAAGTAGATGCTATATTTAAGGCTGCTGCTACAGCAGCTGATAAAGCTAGAATTCCACTTGCAAGAATGGCTGTTGAAGAAACAGGCATGGGCGTATTAGAAGATAAGATTATTAAAAATCACTTTGCTTCTGAATACATTTACAATAAACATAAAAATGCAAAAACTTGTGGAATTATTAAAGAAGATAAAGCAAACGGTATTAAAATCGTTGCTGAACCTTTAGGGGTAATTGCAGGTATTATTCCTACAACAAATCCAACTTCAACAGCTATTTTTAAATCATTAATAGCATTAAAAACAAGAAATGCTATTATATTTTCACCACACCCAAGGGCAACAAAATGTACAATTGCTGCAGCGAAATTAGTATTAGAAGCAGCAGTTAAAGCAGGAGCTCCAGAAGATATTATCGGTTGGATTGATGTTCCATCTATAGAACTTTCAAGTGCATTAATGCAACACCCATCAATTTCTTGTATTGTTGCGACGGGTGGTCCTGGTATGGTTAAAGCTGCATATTCATCAGGAAACCCAGCATTAGGAGTAGGTCCAGGTAATACATCTGCGGTTATAGATGAAACTGCTGATATAAAAATGGCTGTTTCCTCAATTTTAATGTCAAAGACATTTGATAATGGTATGATTTGTGCTTCAGAACAATCTGTAGTGGTTGTTGATAGTGTTTATGAAGAAGTTAAAAAGGAATTTGAATATAGAGGTGCTTATCTTGTAAATAAAGCTGAACAAAAGAAAATGGTAGATTTGCCGTTTATCGATCCAAAACGTGGAACAGCACATCCTTCTATAGTTGGTCAACCAGCACATAAAATTGCTGAGCTTGCAGGATTTAAAACTCCTGATAATGCTAAAATTTTATTGGTAGAAAGACCTGCAGTAGACTGGGAAGATCCATTCTCAAGAGAAAAGTTATCTCCAATTCTTACAATGTATAGAGCAAAAAACTTTGAGCAAGCAGCAGAAATGGCATATGAGCTTGTTATAAAAGGTGGTGCTGGACATACTGCTGTTTTATACACTGATGAAAGATCAAAAGTAAGAATTGATCAATATGCAGAAAAAATGCCGGCTTGTAGAATTTTGATTAATTCTCCTTCATCCCAAGGGGGTATTGGTGATTTATATAACTTTAAGTTGGAGCCATCTCTTTCACTTGGCTGTGGTTCTTGGGGTAAAAATGCAATATCCGGAAATATTGGAGTTGAAAACTTATTGAACTACAAAACAGTTGCTGAAAGGAGAGAAAATATGTTATGGTTTAAAGTTCCTTCAAAAGTATATTTCAAAAGAGGAGCTATAGACTTGGCTCTTCGTGAATTAGCTGGTAAAAAACGTGCATTTATAGTAACAGACCGATTCTTATTTAATTCAGGTGCTGTTGATAGTATTACTAATGTTTTAGATGAAATTGGTATTGAACATGAAGTATTCTTTGATGTTAAACCTGATCCTACTTTGTCGACAATTAACCAAGCACTTTCTATCTTAAGACCTTTTGAACCTGATGTAATCATCGCTTTAGGTGGTGGTTCACCTATGGATGCTGCTAAAATTATGTGGTTAATGTATGAACAACCTGATACAAATTTTGAAGATATTTCAATGAGATTTATGGATATTAGAAAGAGAATCTGTGCTATTCCTGAACTAGGTAAAAAAGCAATGATGGTTGCTATCCCGACAACTTCAGGTACAGGTTCTGAAGTAACTCCATTTGCTATTATTACAGATGATGAAACTCAGGTTAAGTATGCAATTGCAGATTATGCATTAACACCTAATATGGCAATTGTAGATCCAAACTTTGTTGATGGAATGCCAAAAGGTTTAACATCTGCATCTGGTATTGACGCTTTAGTTCACGCCATTGAAGCATATGTTTCTTGTATGGCTACAAACTTTACAAATTCAAATGCTTTAGAAGCAACTAAATTGGTATTCAGATACTTAGAACGTTCTTATAATGAAGGGGCTAATGATCCTGTTGCAAGAGAAAAAATGCATTATGCTGCTACTATTGCAGGTATGGCATTTGCTAACTCATTCTTAGGTTTATGTCACTCAATGGCACATAAACTTGGTGCAATGTACCATGTTCCTCACGGTGTAGCTAACGCTTTATTAATCAGACAAATTATTAAATATAATTCATCTGATGCTCCTAAAAAGCAAGCTATATTCCCACAATACAAGTTCCCTTGTGCAAAAACAAAATACGGTCAAATTGCAGATGAACTTGGTTTAGGCGGTAAGAATGATGATGAAAAAGTTCAATTGTTGTTAGAAGCAGTTGATAAGTTAATGAAAGCTGTAAATCTTCCAAATTCAATTAAAGACTTTGGTGTTGATGAAAAGACATTCATGGATAACTTGGATGAATTAGTTGAATTGGCATATGATGACCAATGTACAGGTGCTAACCCTGTATATCCATTAATGGAAGATATCAAGAAAATCTATATTGACGCTTATAATGGTGTTGTATAGTAAACAAATGCAAGAGAGGAACGTAGAAATACGTTCCTCTCTTTATTTTATAAACTTGTGTTTTTTAATATAATTTGTTATAAATGTGTTTGTTTCAGAAAAGGTTATATGATGGAGAAAAATCTTTCGGATAAAGTAATAAATAGATTAACTTTATATCATAGTATTTTGACTGATTATATAGAAAAAAATATTGAATATATTTCAAGTCCTCAAATTGCAGAGCTATTACATGTTGATAATACTCAAGTTCGAAAAGATATTGCTCTTTTAAATTATAAAGGGAAGTGTAAAGTAGGATATAAAGTTAAAGAACTGAAACTTTTAATTGAAGAAACATTGAAATTTAAAAAAGTAAAAATGGCGTTTATAGTAGGCTCCGGAAATTTAGGAATGGCTCTTGCTAAATATGACAATTTTGAAGCCTATGGATTTAATATATCAGCATTATTCGATATAAGCCCTGAAAAAGTCGGTACAAGTATTAATGGAAAAGATGTTTTCCATTTAAATGACTTGCCAAAAATCGCCGAGAAAAATGATGCTAAGATTGTAATTTTAACAGTACCCAGAAAAAACGCACAGGAGGTTACTGATTTTATTGTTAAGGCGGGAATTAGATATATATGGAATTTTACTCCTTGTGTTTTATCTGTTCCTAACAATGTACAGGTTTGGAATGAGAACTTAATTGGAAATTTTTTGCAGTTTACGGTAAATCATGGAGTAGAGGATAATTAATGGTAAAAGAAATAAAAATATGCATGGGTAGTGCTTGCTTTGCTAGGGGAAATGCTGATAATCTCAGATTTATAGAGGATTATATAAAAGAAAATAATTTAAGTACTCAAATAGAAATATATGGTGCGAGATGTAAAAATCTTTGTGAAAAAGGACCAACTATTGAAATAGATGGTACAATTTATTATGAAGTGACCCCTGAAAAAATTGTAGAAATATTAAGGAAATAAAAATTGAATAATCTATATCCTGTTTATACATTAAAAAATGAATGTCATGATTGTTATAAATGTATTA